>JBLHLB010000317.1:0-5032 GCA_047618505.1 Planctomycetota bacterium | reverse complement strand
GCGAGCAGGGTCGGCGCAAAGCTAATGCCGTTGCAGGCCTCTGGTGTTTGTGCGCCGGCGAGGTCCGCCAGGGTCGGGAAGAGATCCCACCAAGCCGAGGGTAAGTTGCTGGTCGAATCCGCTGCTATGCGACCGGGCCAACGCACCACCAGGGGTACGCGGATGCCGCCCTCAAGAACGTCGCCCTTGTAGCCGCGGAAGGGGCCAGCGCTCTCGAAGAAGACCGAATCCGATCCACCCAAGCGGTCGTAGGTAGGACCGTTGTCGCTGGTGAAAATCACGATCGTGTCGTCGGCCAGATTTAGCTCCTCCAGGAGCTCCATCAGCGCCCCGATCCCGCGATCCATCTGGGTGATCATGGCCGCATAACCAGCGCGCGGCGTGGGATGCTTGATGTAGCCGCGGTGCTTGTGGTCTTCCTCGGGAATAAGAGCGGCGTACTCGTCCACGATGTCCTGGTTGGCCTGGATCGCGAGGTGCGGCACCGCAAAGGGTAGATAGAGGAAGAAGGGGTCGTCGCTCTCGTCTTGGTCTCGCACGAACTCAAGTGCGCGATCCACAAACCAATCCTGGGAATGCACGGCACCCGTGGCGCCACGCTCGTTGCCCTCAAGCATCTGCTTTTCCCCGTCGAGCCAGAGGAAGCGCGGGTGGTGATTGTGGGCATGCACCTGGCACAGGTAGCCGCCAAAATGATCAAAGCCCTGGAGCAGCGGGTCCCCGCTGGACTCCTCGAAACCCAGGCCCCACTTGCCATAGCCGGCTGTCGTGTAACCTTCGGATTGCAATGCTTCCGCGAGGGTCACTTCCGCATCGGGCAGGGGGAATTGGCCGGGGAAATGCAGTTCCTCGGGGCGCGGCTTGCCGCGCTCGCCCGGGTTGCCGTTGTCGCGCACAAAGGACTGCCCAGAGTGTTTGCCAGTCATCAGCATGGCGCGCGCCGGAGCGCACACCGGTGCGCCGGAGTAGAAGTCGAGGAAGCGCATGCCCTCGCGCGCGAGTCGATCCACCGCGGGTGTCTTGATCCACTCTTGCCCGTAGCACCCAAGCTCCCCCCAACCGAGGTCATCTGCGGAGATTAGGATGATGTTCGGCCGGGCTTGGGCTTGCTCGCGAGCAGCGGAGGACAGCTCGCGGTCGCTCGAAGCACAGGCCGTTGCGGTGGCGAAGGAAAGAAGCAGCAGGAGTGAGGGCGTTTTCATCACGCACAGTTTGGCCGATCGGAGCGCCCATGTCCTGGACCTGTTGGCACTGATTTGCCGTGGTCCAAAGCTCGATCCCCAGTTTTCCGGCTTCGGACTCCCGCGACCCTGCGGACACCTCGGTACAGAAAGGACGGAGGCTAGGTGCATTGGGCAGATCCGACCCCTAGGATCGAGTTTTAGGCCATTTCGATGCAAACGAACGACTCAAAACCCTCCGGGGGCATCCCTGCGGCCCGCGACCTCGTTGGCGCAGCGCTGTTGCTGAGCCTCGTGCAGTCCTGCGGAGAATCCGGACCAGCGGTCACCGTGACCCTCGCAGATCGACCGGAGATTCAGGGCAGCGTCGACGGCACCCCAGGAGGCTCTTCTCAGCGTAGCAGCCTGGCGGGGGATCGGCCGAGTCACCGGGTGCAGCGTGGTCAATTGACAACCGATGGATTCGCTATCGAGCCTGATTCATCGACCACTTTTCCCCTCCGGTTTGAGGAGGGGGCGCGACTTAGGTTCTCCACCAGTCTGGCAAAACAAGGGCAGTCGTCTGGACAACTTGTGGTCCGCATTGGTGATCACGAACTCGTGACACGTAACTTCGAAGCGGGCCTTGAGGGTGAGTTGCAGCGGCATGAAGTCATCGTGACGGATTCGGAGGCTGGGGATCAGGAGCTCGTCTTCGAGGGCAAACACGGCGACCGGGCGATTCTGGTTCACGAACCGCTTTTGCTTCCCCCAAACTTCGCCGGTGCCCGTGACGAGGATTCGCGGCCGGACATTTTGTTCATCGTCGCAGACACCCTGCGTGCGGACGCCCTGGGGACCTATGGGGGGCCCGAGGGATTGACGCCGAGATTGGATGCGATCGCCGCCGATTCCCTTGTCTTTGAGCGGGCCATGGCCAGTAGCTCTTGGACCTTGCCGAGCCACGCTTCGATGTTGACCGGGCTCCATCCCCACCAACATGGTGCGACGGAGCCGAGCCGCGCTCTGCCCGACGTGGGCACAATCGCCGAGGTTCTTTCCCGTGCGGGTTATCGCACGGGAGCCGTGACGAACGGGGCCTTTGTCTCGGCCGCCTATGGGATGGATCGGGGCTTCCAAAGCTTCGAGGAATACGCCCCTTCCGACATGGAGGGGACCTTGCGGGCGGCGGCCCACTTCCTCGCCGACAGCGATTCGAGGCCGAGCTTCCTCTTTCTGCACACCTATCGTGCGCACACTCCCTACCACGCGGCAACGGTTCGTCGTGAGGCCCTTGCGTCGACCTTGGATACTTCAGCGAGCGACGCGGCTCAAGTCGGAATTCTCCAGGCTGCGCGCTCCCTGCGTGACGAGGGTGAAGGGGCTGCGCCGCTCTTACGACTTGTGCGCGCCGGACTTTGGGGCAGAGTTATCCAGCGCTACCTGGGGGTGACTGGTGGTGGGCCTGAGTCAACAATCAGCCGCGTTGCGGAGCCGCTGCAGTCTCTCTACCTCGTAGGGATCAACGAATTGGATGATGCGATTGGGCAGTTTATGGACGAGCTGAACCGCATCGGTGTCGGCGAAGAATTGGTGACTGTCTTTACCAGTGACCATGGCGAGGCCTTTGGTGAGGACGGCGATTGGTTCCACGGCCATGGGGTTTCCGACTCAGTTCTGCACGTGCCACTCTTGATTCACGGTAAGGGGTTGAAGGCCGGGCGATTTTCGGCACCTGCATCATCAGTGGATCTACCAAGGACCCTCGCGGCCATAGCTGGTGTCGAAGCCCTGGCCCTGTGGGGTGGGCGATCACTCTTGGACCCGGCGCCACCAGGGACTGTTGTGCTTTCGTTTGATTGCGCCATTCCCGGAGAGGCCAGCGTGCGCTTGACCAGCTCGACCTGGCGCGTGGACTTACCGGACCTCGGTGGAAGCCAGAGAGCTTGGTCGTTCGCACGATTCAAGCCCCTCTACGGTAGTTCAGGGATCGGAGGAGAGGAGTCCCTGGAGCAGATTAGGGCGCGCTATGGCGTGAGTCTTGGGGCTGCTTTCAACAGGGTCCGGGGCGCTTTCGAGATCCGGCCTGCGGGTGCCGCGCCGGGGCTCGATGACCTGGGCTATTGAGCGACGGACGCGTTAATCCCCGTCGCTATCGAAGAAGCTCGGCGTGCGTCGCTCGACCAAGGCATGCAGCCTCGGGTTCAAGAGGCTGGTGCGGTGCGCCTGCGTTGCATTCTGCACGGCCATGCGCAGGGCGCGTCGTTGTCCCACGAGAACAACGAGCTTCTTGGCCCGCGTGACCGCCGTGTACAGCAGGTGTCGCTGCAGCATCAACATGTGCCCGGTCACCAGGGGGATCACAACGCAGGGAAACTCACAGCCCTGGGCGCGATGGACGGTAATCGCGAAGGCCGGTTGCAGTTCGGCGAACTGGTCCTTGGAGTAAACCAGTTCGCGCTCTGGAAAGCGGACAGTCAGCGATGACCCGTCGGCGTTGATGTGCACAACGCGACCCATGTCACCGTTGAAGACCTCGCGTTCGTAGTCATTCTTGGTGTGGATCACGCGATCGCCGACTCGCCAGACGCGCCCGCGCCAGGCCAATTCTCGTCCTCCGACGCCGAGGGCTTCGCGTAGGGCCGCATTCAAATTGTCCACACCGCAGGCGCCGCGATACATCGGGCTGAGAACCTGCACGTCCTCGACCCAGTTCAATCCGAAACGCCGTGGAATGCGCTCGGAAACGACATCCACCAGGCGCTTGGCCGCCTCTTGTTCGTCCTCGGCGGGGAAGAGGAAGAAGTCGCTGCCGGCCTCCGCGCTTGTGGGCAGGAGCGGCTCCTGTCCCGACAGGATGCGGTGGGCGTTTGTGACGATCAGGCTCTCCTGGGCCTGCCGGTAAATCTGCGTCAGGCGGAAAGCGGGGACATCGTTGCCCTTGAGCAGATCCGCCAACACATTGCCGGCTCCAACGGCGGGAAGTTGATCGGGATCGCCCACGAAGACCAGCCGCGTCGGCGGTTGGATGGCTTTGACCAAGTGATGGGCCATGACCACGTCGAGCATCGAAATTTCGTCCACCACCACGATGTCTGTCTCCAGGGGATTCGTGTCGCGGTGAGTGAAGTTCCCCTGGCTTGGATCCCAACCCAGGAGACGGTGCACCGTCGACGCGTCGCGCCCGGTGACTTCGGCCAGGCGTTTCGCTGCACGACCCGTGGGCGACGCCAGCAGTACCTTGGCGCCGGCCTCTTCGGCCAAGTTGACCACGAGCTGCACGATGGTTGTCTTGCCAACACCGGGACCACCGGTGAGCAGGGCGACTGGGTTAGAGAGCAGCCCGAGAACAGCCGCGCGTTGATCGGCGTGAAGTGTGATCTTGGCGCGCTCCTCGGCGCGCGCGAGTTTTTTCGGATCCGCCAGGGCACGCACGGGCGCGCTCTCCAGGAGGTGCGCCAGGTTGGCGGCCAAGCGTGTCTCACTACCGTGCAGGTGCGGAAGGTAGGTGAAAGGACCCTCGTCGTCCGCGCTTCCCAGTTCGCGCTCCACGGCGACAAGATCCTTCGCTTCCATATGGAGCAGATCGGCCAGTAACTCCTCGCCGCCGACCTCGCGCGAGATCAACGCTTCGATGCGCCGCCGCAGGGGTTCACGGGCCAGGCAACTATGTCCGTCCCTGGAGCCTTCGCGCAGGGCGTGGAGCGCCGCAGCGCGCCTGCGTTCTGGCGCATCAGGGGGCACCCCCAGGCCGCGGGCGACATTGTCCGCCGTCTTGAAGCCGATGCCGGCCACGTTCTGGGAGAGGCAGTAGGGGTCGGCACGGATGGCCTCTTCGCCGTCGCGCCCGAATTTGCGGGCCGCGGCGTCTG
>JBLHLB010000316.1:0-5043 GCA_047618505.1 Planctomycetota bacterium | reverse complement strand
CTCTTTGGAGAGGATCTCGGTCAAGACTTCGAGCGCCTTGTCGTGCGGGCAGACTTGATTACCCAGTCGGACAACGGCGTGTTGTTGGCCAATGCTGCCACGGTCACAACAAGCCCCTTCGCCAAGCCCAGTCTTGTTGTAGAAACGGGTGACCTGCGCATCGTCCCTGACCCGGAAACGGACGGTAAGGAGTACCAGGTCTTCCTCAGTCAGAACCGCATCCGTTTTGGGCAAAACGGGTGGAGTTTTCCCCTGCCGCCGCTGGCCTTCAACGCCGATCAGGAGTTTCAACCCGTTTGGCCCACTGCCCGCTTGGCTAGTTCTGCGCGCCTGGGAACAGTCCTGACGCTTGGCTTCAGCCGACCGTTACCAGAAACCCTCGGCAACACGCTCCATGACGCCCTCGGCGGTGAAGAGGAAGATCCCTACGATGCGAACTTCTCGCTGCATGCGTCCTACCTCTCCGGGCGTGGAGGGCTCTTTGATATTGGCGTCGACGTTGAAGCTGCGGAGAAGTACAAAGTCGACACGGTCTTCGGGGTAGTTTTAGATGACAGCCAAGACGAGGGCTACATCCAGGTTCCGCAGGAGGACCGCGGTAATCTGCGCAGCTGGTTCCGTGCCCACAGTCGCTTTGAAATGGACCGTGGCGAGTGGTTGGATATCGAGCCTTCCTACCAGAGCGATGCAGGTGTGCAATCTGAGTTTTGGGAGAACGAGTTCGAGCACTACGAGCGCGACGAATCCTACGTGCAATGGCGCAAGGCGCGCGGCGAAACGTACTACCAGGCCACCGCTAAGGCGCGCCTCGATTCCTTCCGCTCAACGATCGAGGAGTTGCCCTCCCTCGGCGCACACCTTGGGCAGCGGCCAGTCTTTGACATCGGCCCGCAGCAGGTTCTTTGGGACGGATCACTTCAGACGGCCTTCCTACGGCGCCGATCTGGCGAAATCCTGGGGCAAAGCCCCCTCGCGGACACTCCACTCCTGGATGCCTCGGACGAGTTCGCCGATGGTTTCGGAGACCGCGAGATACTACGTGTCGATGCACGTCAACGATTGGAAGTGCCCCTAGACACCGGCATCTTGGGTGTACGCGCGACGCCTTTCGTAGATGGCCGCTTCCGTGCCTGGAACGAAGGTGTTGACCAGGAGAGCTCCCCGACGCGCTTCCTGGCCAGGGTTGGACTACGCCTGGCGACACAGATCTGGCGATTGAATTCCAATGGGTCTATGCATCAACTGGCCCCCTTCCTGGAGGTGAGCAATTCCCTTGCAGAGGAAGAAGCTGGGGACCTCATCCCCTTTGACGCCACCGAGTTACCCGAGGGCGGAGACGGGCTCGACCTTGGTGTGCGCGGGCGCCTAGGCGTCCGCGAGGGGTCGCCTCTCTTTGACTTTGAGGTACGTGCCAGACACCAGCGCGATGTCCCCACGGGCGTGCGACCCGGTTGGCAACCCCTGGCAGTATTTGCTCGGTTGGATGTGGAGCCCTTTGGCGCACCGATTCAGCTTTGGCATGACGGTCGCTATGACCTGCAGGATGGCTCGACCCGCTACGGACTCACCGCGATGGGGGTTCGAGCCACCGAGGATCTAGCATTTGAAGTTGGGCACCGCCTCGGGCGGAACACCCTGGACGATCGGATCTATGAGGCCGCGGTCCTTTCCAGCCAGTATCGCTGGACGGAGAAGTGGGAGTTCGAGGGGCGTCAGGTGTTCTCGCTTCTGCGCGGCAACGGGCTGGATACGGAGCTGATCCTGCGGCGCTACGGAACCGATCTGGTCTTCGAACTGGAATTCCAGGTGCGCGAAGGCGAAGGCTCTTCTGTCAGCGTCAGCTTCCGCCCTCGCTTCGGCTTCCGGTCCTCCAATGTCGGCACCATCGGATTCTGATTCCAGCCGCGATCTCATGAGGATGCGCCACATCGGATCTGCTACTCAGGTCTGAGCCGATTAGACTTTCCTCGTGCTCGGCTTCATCTACAACCTAAGCATCGGTGAGTTCCTCGTCGTCGGAGTCTTGGCGGTCCTTATATTCGGCGGACGTCTGCCGGAGGTCGCTGCCCGAGTCTTCCATTACGTCCGTCGCTTCCGCCGTAGCCTCGAGGATCTGAGGCGTGAGACTGGGATTGACCGGGAGATTCAGAGGATTGATTTCGAGCTGCGAGAGGCGGATCGCCAGGCGCGCGCAGGCCTGTCCACTGCCCCCTCGACTCCCCTGGACCAGGGTCAAGCAAAGATTGCCGCCTGGGATCGCAGTGACGAGGAAGCCGTGGAAGCGTCCGTGGTTCCATCTGTGGATATGGAGGAAGAGGTTGAGGACCCTGGGCCCGAAGGGGATGGGGAAGCGTCCGAAAAGGACTGATTCTGGGGCCCTGGGGCCCTCTTTGTGGGTTATCCAGGGGGAGTAGTGTCACCCCCGGTGGGCGTAGCTGTTGGTCTTCCCGCTCCTGGGATAAATAAATCAATGCAGTTTCCGGCAGACCAAGCCGATAGGAGCCCAACTGGGCCTTTGCCCCCTCCGAACCGTCCCTGACACCACTGACTCCCCCACGTGAAGACGTCGCAAAAACTGGATTTCGGCAGATTCGCCGAAGCTCTGGTAGAGCGTGGACTCGTTGACCGCGAAGTTCTCAATCACGTTTTGCATCAATGCCAAACGACCGGGGCGCTGCTACCGAACCTCCTGGTTATGGAGGGTTTTGTTGCTGACTGGGAACTATCCAAGGTCGTCTGCGAGATCTTCAATCTGCCCTTCTTGACCGTGAAGATCTACCCGCCCAGGGAGGGTCTGGCAGAAGAAATAGACCCGGACTTCCTACGCCACTATTCCCTGGTGCCCCTCGATCGGTACGGGAAACTGATGACCGTGGCTATGCCGGGGCTCGTCTCTAAAGAGATCCTCGATGCGCTTCGGAACGAGAAGACCCACAAGATTTTACCGGTCGTAGGAACGGTCCTGACCAATCGCGAGTGGCTTGATGAGCATATCATCGCGCCTGCGATGCCCACGGCCCCTGAGAAGACCCAGGAAGACGGTCTCCCGCCCCTGACCTCCCAGGACGAGGAGTGGACGAACATTTTTGATGCAGGCGACGAGGCCGTACAGCACGACCTAGGCGAGTAGCACGGGTTAGGGATTGCCTAAGTCGGGGCCGCTAGCAGTCCGTTGAAAGACAGCAGCTTCCCGATTGGACTCCCGGGGTCGCCTGGGAAGACGACGGGTTCCCCACGCAGCAGGACCTACACGGACGGTTCCTGCAACACATCCAGGCGATTCTTTGGGCCGACGGGAGAGCCGCGCGGGCAGCCGCTGTTCTTCAACGGCCGACTAGACGTCGAGGTTGGTTGCTTCTAGGGCGTGGCGCTCGATGTACTCGCGACGCGCTTCAACTCCGGTGCTCATGAGAATCGTGAAGATCTCATCGGCGCGGAATTCGTCCTCGAGCTTCACCTGATACATGCGGCGCAGGGAGGGATCCATCGTGGATTCCCAGAGCTGATCAGGGTTCATTTCGCCCAGACCTTTGTAGCGCTGGACATCCACTTCGCCCTGGGCGCTTTGGCGAACTTCCTTGGCCAGGCTCATGATGCCCTCGACGATCTTGGTGCTCTTGCCGGCCTGGACTTCCCAGGTGCCGCCACCACGGAAGGTGAGGCCTTTGGTTTCGAGGTCTTCGAGCACTTCAACCAACTCGCTGCGTCGCGTGACCTGGGCCGTCAACACGTCTGCGTCATCGCGGGCGACTTCGCTGTCCGGCCCGTTGTGAATCTTGAGTTCCTCGTCGTCGCCTTTGAGCAAACCCCTCTGTAACTCAAGGAAGTTGTGCAGCTCTTCGTTCGTTTGAAAGAAGTGATCCTGACCGTTCGCGAAGGCCCACTTCTCCGGCAAAGGATCACCGTTCCAGGAGTTCAGGATCTCCGTCGGCTTCACGCGTGTCCAAACCGGAAGCATGCTCTCCGCCATATCTTCCAGTTTGCGCAAGTCGTCCGCCAGGGGACGCAACTCGTCCTGTGCCCACTCGCGGGGTGCGCGGCCGGCTACCGCTTCACCTTCGCGAATCGTGATGCTACCGAGACCGTTTTCCACGAGAATTTGGCGCAGCTCGCCCTCCGACGAGAGATAAGACTCTTCCTTGCCGACCTTCACTTTGTAGAGCGGAGGCTGAGCGATGAAGAGCCGCCCATATTCGATCAAGGGCCGCATGTGGCGGAAGAAGAAGGTCAGGAGCAGCGTGCGGATGTGTGAACCATCCACATCGGCGTCCGTCATGATGATCGTCTTGCCGTAGCGCAGCTTCGTGAGGTCGAATTCCTCGGCTATGCCGCAACCTAGGGCGGAGATGATGATCTGGATCTCGGAGTGCCCGAGCATCTTGTCCAGGCGCGCTTTCTCAACATTCAGGATCTTACCCTTCAGCGGAAGGATGGCTTGGAAGCGACGGTTACGTCCCTCCTTTGCCGAGCCACCGGCCGAATCACCCTCAACAAGGAAGATCTCGGACTCCTCGAAGTCCTTGCTTTGACAGTCGGCCAACTTGCCGGGCATGGCGCCGCTGGCGAGGGCTGACTTACGTCGCACCAGGTCGCGTGCCTTGCGTGCAGCCTCGCGCGCCTGCTGCGCGTTGATGGCCTTGTTGACGACACCCTTGGCGATGGCCGGGTTCTCTTCGAGGTAGGTTCCGAGGCAATCGTTCACCACGGATTCCACGATGCCTTGGACCTCGCGGTTGCCGAGTTTGTCCTTGGTTTGGCCTTCAAACTGCGGCTCGGGAACGGCGAGCGAGACAATTGCAGTTAGACCTTCACGGAAGTCATCGCCACCGGGTGCTGTGGCGGTCTCCTTCAACAGCTTTTGCTGCCGGATGTAACTGTTGAGGGTGCGCGTCAACGCGGAACGGAAGCCCGCGAGGTGTGTACCACCGCCGTGGGTGTTGATGTTGTTGACGAAGGTGAAGATCGACTCCTGGTAGGTGTCGGTCCATTGCATCGCCACTTCGACGATGTACTCGTTGTCTTCGTTGTCCGGAGCGGGGACCG
>JBLHLB010000315.1:0-5044 GCA_047618505.1 Planctomycetota bacterium | reverse complement strand
AATTTACCCGGCCCGACGGCACGCGACCGAAGATCACCGTGGCCAGTATCCAGACCCTGGGTCGCCGCCTGAAGGAGGTGCCGCGCGATGCCTTCCGCATTGTCGTCGTCGACGAGGCCCACCATGCTACGGCGGATTCCTATCGAACTGTCCTGGATCACTTCAATGCGCACCTTCTGGGGGTGACCGCCACGCCGGACCGCAGCGATCGAAAGCCATTGGGAGAGGTCTTCTCGGACGTAGCTTTCGAGTACGACATGCGCGAGGCAATCAGCGACGGCTGGCTCTGCCCGATTCGTTCCTTTCTGGTGCAGACCCAGGCGGATTTCTCGGGCGTGCGCAAGATCGCGGGGGAGTTGGCGACGCGTGAGGTCGAACGCATTTTGACCGACGACCTGCACCTGGTGGAGATCGCGGCTCCAATCCTGCGGGAGCGCGGCGATCGACCGGCCATCGTCTTCGCGGTCTCCGTGGCCCACTCTCGTGCCCTCACGCGGGTGATGAACGAGCTAGCCGATGATCCGCACTTCGCCGCGTCTCTGGACGGTACAAGCTCCCTTGAAAAGCGCGCTCCTGTTCTCGAGCGCTTCCGCCGCGGCGAAATCAAAGTACTTGTCAATTGCGCCCTTTTCACCGAAGGCTTTGACGTGCCTAAGATTGCCCTGGTGGCTATCGCCCGCCCGATCCTATCGCGTTCCTTCTATGCCCAGATGGTCGGACGCGGCACGCGCATTGCACCGGGGAAAAAAGACCTGCTCGTGCTCGACTTCGTACCCGGCAATTGTCGGCACTCGCTGATCCAAGCCGTGGACATCTTTGGGACGGACGATGAGGAAGTGCAGGCCCGCGCGCGCAAGTTCGCTGCCGAGGCAAGCCTCGAGGGCGAGTCCATCGACTTGGAGAAGGCCTTGGAGCTCGCTCGCCAGGAACAGGAAGCCCTGGAGGCAGATGTCGCCTACCAGCTGCGTAAGCGCGATCCCTTCGCCGCCGTGGGAGTCGACTTGCAGTCCTATACCCAGCGGAGGCAATCGGGGGAGCGTGCGACAGAGCAGCAGTTGGCTTACTTTAAACGCGCCGGGCTCCCCGTCGGCGACGTCGCCCAGCTCTCCGCCGAAGAGGCCGAAGCATTGCGCGAGGAACTCCTCGACCGCAAGGCCGTCGGGCTCTGCACCCCCAAGCAAGCCAAGCAATTGGTCGCCTATGGCATCGATCCACGGGAAATGTATTACGACGAAGCGAAGGCGCAGCTGCGCGAACTGAAGACCAACAAGGGCGGGCCCGCCGCCCTGCGTTCCCCCAACTGAATCCTGTCATCGCCCCAGCCTCTGGAAGGCGGCAGCAGCCACTAACCAGTTGCCAAAGGACATCCAGAGGACTACTTGCTCCTCCGCTCCCCCAACCCAATGCGCGCAACCCAAAGGGATGAATCGGCCGGCTCCAAACCCGTAGCACGGCCCAAGCTAAGCACCCTCAAGCGAGTCATTCTGCTGGGGTTGGGTTGGATTTTCCTGGGTCTCGCCATTGCCGGCATTCCCCTCCCCTTGCTTCCGACGACGCCGTTTCTGATGTTGGCGTCCGCATGCTTCATGCGCTCTTCCCCGCGGCTTCACGAGCGCATGTTGCGTGACCCACGCTTCGGCCCGCTGCTTGCACAGTGGCGGCGCGACCGCAGCATTCCGCGCGGCGCGAAGCGCAAGGCTTACTTCGTGATCGTCCTGACCTTTGGCATCTCGATTGCGATTACAGAGTTGCTGCTCCTACGCTGCGCACTCTTGGCAATAGGTCTTGGGTTGATTGTGTTCCTCGCGCGATTGCGCACCGGCGACTGAGCAACGCTTGCAGGGGCTCTACTTAACGAAGAGAGCCATGTAGCGGCCCGGGCTGGCCTCTTTTTCGGCTGCGTTTTCTCCGCGGGATACGCGCTCGAGGTCTTTCAAATTCAGGTTGTTCTCAGCGCCCCAAGCTCTCAACTCATCCTCTGCAATGGGCCAGGGCGGACCAGCCCGTTCCGCGTCCAGGGCTATTCCCGCGGGCAAAGCGCGACAGATCAGAGCCAAGCACCCCCCCGGCGCCAGCACGCGAGCAATCGCCCGGAAGGCGTCCCGCCGAAGCTCCAGGGGCAGGGCCTGCAGGGTGTAGATCTCGACGATCAGTTGGAAGCTCGCATCCCATGCCCCCGGAAGCCGAAACAGGTCCCGCACATGGAAGCGATCCGCCAGATCGGGGAACCGCTTCTGGGCCCATTCCACCGCGCTTGGCGATAGGTCGAAGCCCTCCACGCGGAACCCGCGCTCTCCACAGGGACCGAGATCGTCGCCCAATCCGCAGCCCACCACGAGGGCTCGAGACTCGCGCTCTGGCCCCGTGGCGCCCGCCCGATTGAGAAGCTCCGCGAGCAGCGGGTGGGGCGCAAGGTCTGCCCAGGGGACATTCGAGGCGTCGCCCCCTGCCTCGGCGTAGAGATCCTCGAACCAGGCCATGGGCTCGCCCCCCGCGATTGACTTGCGCGCCCGCTCGCCGGTCCGCTGGCGCGCCGCGGCCCGGCGCTCTAGATCGATTTCGTTGTCTTGCCCGTCATTCGCAGGCTGATCCTGTCTCTGCATTGTGTTCACCCCGCGCTATGCTAGGACACTTGTTCCCGCGTCCCAGCACCTGATTCAGCCATGATCGAGTTCCTCCCCCAAAACGAAGGCCACCTCGTCGCCGTCAGCTTCAAAGGCAAGGTCACCCACGAGGAGATCGAGGCCCTGACGCCCATGATCGATGCCCAGATCGACCGCGAAGGCGGCGAAATTTGCCTGCTCCTTGATCTGCTTGAATTTGAAGGTTGGGAAGACCTGCACGCAGTCTGGGATCACTTCATCCTGGTGAAGAATCATCACAAGTTCGTGACCCGTATCGCGATCCTCGGCCACGAAGATTGGGAGCGGCGTTTCGCCGAATACGCCGTGCGTTTCACCTTCGCAGAGGTCGGGTACTACGAAAAGGGCGGCCGAGAGGCGGCGATCGCCTGGGTGACCCGCTGATCTTGCAGCTGGGTTGAGGTCGGTGCTCGGGGCACTGGCCGGATCTTTTCCAGGGGCCGGTCAGCGGGGACCTCGCAACGGGGGGGCTGGCAACAAGAAGCGGCTCGATCCCCAGGGACTTGGCCGCCCGCGGCGCAGGCGCCCGTGAAGAAGACTATCGCATTGCTTCTGTTTCTGGCTTCCGCTGGGCCCGGTTGCGCCGAACCCGATAGCGCCGACCCCGACACATGCTCCTAAGTCTCCCACGCTGAACTTGCGTGGAATGCCCCCTCCCCGGATGGGCCGGTTCTGGTCGGTGTCGTGCGGGCGCCGGATGGTCGGATTCTAGGGGGCGTGCGCGTGACGACGCACGTTGGGTTTGCCACTCGCTTTCCTGGGGAGGCGACCCATACAGGTGCGGATGGTCGCTATCGCTTTGATTCGATTGTGGGCAGTTCGATCCGGCAGGACGCGCGCAAACCCTAGGACCTTTTTGTGGGAGTGTGCGTAGGCACGGCGTCGGAAAACGGAAACCCGCCCGAGATACCGCCCTGGAAGGATGCGACAATTAAGAACCGGGCAGGCGTGGTTGTGCAGCTCGACTTCGTCTTTGATCCAGCCGCTGTTCCCCAGAGCGACGCCAGAGCGACGGCTGAGCGACGGCTGAGCTGGCCGTCCCGATTCGGGCAACTGAGATTGCCAGATCGTAATCAGGAATCGCGGAGTCCCTAGGGACGGCTATGGTGGGGAAGGCCACACTGGGGCCTTCTCCGACGCAATCTCCGTGCGACTTGACATGACCGATAAAGCAAAGGGCGCTACCCCCATCGCCCCGCGACTTGAACTGCGTGTGTTTTGGATGCTTGCCTACGTGCTCGCGGTCCTGGCTTGCACTCCCTTCTTCCTGGCGATGGAGCAGCCCGACCTGCGCACGGGCTTCTTCTCGATCGGAGTTTGGGTGACCTACCCGCTCATCTATCTCCTTCCGGCGATCGGCTTGACGGCCTTGGTTCGGAGCTTGGTCGTCCGGCTCGGCGGGCGGGATTCGGATGGCAGTCCCAGGCATTGGGCGCGCACGCTTGTGAGCGTGCTCGCGGTCCTGGGCGCCTCCGGAACGATCGCGCTGCTCTTTACCGATCAGCGCATCCACGAGCTCTACGGATTTCACATCAATGGGTTCGTGCTCAACATCGTGACAACCGAAGGTGGCCTCGAATCCATGGGGGCAGGGCAGTCGACCTACGTGGTGATTGCCCTGGGTAGTCTTGCGCTGTTGTTAGGTGTCAGCGCCCTGCTTTGGCTCTCATGCAGATTGCCCAGTGGATGTCGTCCGAACTTCCGCTGGGCGATTCCGCTGCTGCTCTTCACGGTGGGCGAGCGCGTGATCTACGGCATCTCCCACGTGCAGGGGCATGTATCGGTCCTAGTCGGGGCCGACGCCTTTCCGCTCTATTCGCGGCTGACGTTCGATAGCCTCGCGAGCGACCTCGGCTATGAGGTCGTTCGACAGGAAGGGGCACCGAACCTGGGCGAGCAATCGGGGCAACTCCATTACCCCCTCGAGCCGCTGGCGATCGCGCCGGATGCACCCACGCCGAACATCGTTTGGATCGCCGTGGAATCCTGGCGCTGGGATACGGTGACGCCGGAGATCATGCCGCGCACCTTCGCCTTTGCTGAGCAGACAACGCTCTTCAAGCAGCACTACAGCGGCGGGAATGGCACGCGCATGGGCGTCTTCTCCATGTTCTATGGCATCTATGGTGCCTATTGGTTCAGCATGCTGGACGAGCGTCGCGGGCCGGTTCTGATCGACACTCTGCTGGAGCAGGACTATCAGATGTCGGTGAATACGAGCGCCAAGTTCACCTACCCAGAGTTCAACGAAACCGTCTTCGCGCGCGTGTCCGAGGAAGACCTGAAGGAGTGGTCCGGCGGCCCTGGCTGGGAGCGCGATCGGGCCCACGTCGGTGGCGTCCTCGACTTCATCGAAGAGCGCGACCCCGCTCGCCCCTTCTTCACCTTCTCCTTCTTGGAGT
>JBLHLB010000314.1:0-5058 GCA_047618505.1 Planctomycetota bacterium | reverse complement strand
TGGCGACGGACTCGCCGGGATGAGCCTGGAAGAGTTGCTCGCCGATGTAGAGCTCTGGCGAGACCGCCTGACCCGGGCGGAGCGGGTGCTCAATCAAATCGGTTGGGGCAGCGATGGGGGCGAGGCTCCGCCGGAGGGTGGCGAAGACGACAGCGGGCTAAGCCTAGAGGAGCGACTCGAACGCCAGGCCGCCCAATGGGGTTATGGCGGAGTCATCGCCTCGCACCTCATGGACGAGGAGCCGAGCGTCCGGGTGGGGGAGATCGTCGTCGCGGGCTTCCGCATCGCTGACTTCCCCGATGAGCTCTTCGAGTTCCGCTTGGAGAACCTCTCCTCTGCTCCGTCGCTCTTGGATAAGGGCGCGCGCGTTTCCCTGGTGTCGACCGATGGCGACATTCGCTTCGGTTTCGACCTCGGCGACCGCGAGGCCAACGGCGAACGCACGGGGCGCCTGAGTATGAGCCTGCTCAATCTTGACGTTGATAAATTTGGAGGCGGCATCACCATCGACGGGCAGCCCCTGGCCCAGGGCGGTAGCCTGGACATCGAGTTGGACGGCTCCTTCCTGCGGGGCAACGTGGATTTGCCCTTGGCTCTGACGCTGCGCAATTCGACCTTGATGGTGCCGGGTTACAAACCTACGCAGGTGGAGAGCTTTAGCTTGCCGGTGGGGATGAGCGGTCCCTTGAACTCGCCGCAATTAACCATCAATGACGACGCCCTCATCGATGCCCTCGTTGCCGCAGGGAAGGACGAGATGGCACGCCGCGTCCGCGAGGAAGTCGACGGCCGCGTCGACGAAGCCCGCGACGAACTCGAGGGCCGACTCCAGGACGAACTTCAGGAGCGCGGTCTCGACCTGGAGAACCTTCCGGGCGGCGCCGGTGAAGCGCTTGACCGGGCTGGCGGAGCTCTGGGTGGACTCTTCGGCGGCAAGGACTAGGTAGACCCTGCGCCAATCGGTGGCCTAGCGATCAGAAGAGCTTCGCCGTCAACCAACGGGCGGGCGCTTCCTTTGCAAAATGCACGGCTTCGAGTAGCTCTTCGCCGCTTGAGGTTCCGCGCACCTGCTCTTCAATCGAACGGTATAGATCCCCGTCCATGCGGGCCAGGGCCTCCATCAGTTCGTCCCGCAGCAGCTCGAGTTTGTCCGTGGCGATGTCCTCGAGCTTCTTCGGTGTGTAGCGCTCTAGGATATTCTCGAGGCGAACCCAGGTCATGTAGGCCTCCGCTTTCTTGGCGTCGCGCAGGTCGCGCTTGGCGTTGGGCGGGGGGCTGATTTCGAGCACCTCGGCCCAGCGCAGAAGTACCGGCAGGGCTGCTTCTCCTTCGGACTCCGCGAGCATGTCCAGGGTAGCGCTCAGGTCTTCGATGGATTCAATCGCCGCCCGCAGGGAAGAGGCAGCGTACATCACGCCCAATTCACCGCTGGCCGTAAGCTTGCGAGCTTCCTCAAGCAGCGGAAGGACGGAAGCCAGATCTCCGCGCTCAAGAGCAGCGGGGCCAACGGAGTCCCAGTTCTCGTGCCACGCGCTGACTTCACGCAGCTTGCGGCGCGTCACAAGATCATTGAGCGGTCCGCGCAGGTAGCTCGGCTCCGAGGGCAGGAAACCTGCGCCGCGCACAAAGCCCGGGTCACCTTCCCAAACGACTTCGCCGTTGATGTCGATCAGGATGATCCGAGGGAGATTGAAGCGAGTTACGCCAAAGGTGGCGAAGCTCTCGCCCATTGGCTCTTCCTCCGTGATCACATCGATGCCGACGGCACCGGGGAACTTGTGTTCCGCCAGGTAGGCGTCCAGGGCTTCATCGTCGTAGCCCAGACCAATACACATGATGTCGAGCCCGACTTCGGAGTACTCGTCGTGCAACCAGGACAACCATTCGTCGACCGGAATCAGGTCGTTTTGGGGGATGGAAAACAACGCCAAGACCTGGGGTTTGCCGACTGACTCTTCCCAGGAACTGCGTTCCCCCTGGGCCCAGCGGGTGATCTCGGGGAATGGTGGGACTTGCCCCAGCCAGCTTCCGTTGCGACTTCCACTGGCATCGGTTATATCGCCTAGGCGAACACTGCGTTCAATCGCGGCGCCGGGGTCGCTGGGGATACGGGTTAAGTAGCGCACGTTGCGGAAGCTCGCTTCGCCCGTTCCAAGCAACAGGCCAAAGCTGCCGCGGAGAACGTCCACGTTGGAGAATTCCTGTGTCGTGACGTATTCGCCGTCTAGCCAGACATCAACCGCACTACCGGTGACGTCCACGCGCAGTCGGAACCAGCGACCGGTAGTGGATTCGCTCTCGTGTCCAGTGGCGGGGACGGGTTCGTGGCGCCAAGTGTCGAAATTGCCGCTACCGTAGAAGCTAACCAGATCGACAAAGCCTGTGCGCATCTCACCCTCGCCATCGAGTCCAGGGGGAAAGAGCGTGAAGGCGTGGAAGTCCGAGGAGGACTTGCGACCGAAGACCACGCCGGCGAAGGAGACGTCCCTGCGTTCTGCCTGGATCTCCACCTCGACCGAGAAGTCGCCGGAGGTGATCTTGTCGAGGGTCATCAGGCGATAGGTGAAGTCGCCCGCGCTGCGCTCCCCGTAGGAGCCTTGGAGCACGAGGCCATCGGCAACAAAGGCCGTGTCCTCGGTGTTGATGTTGCTCCAGCCCTTGAGGTCCTCCTCGTTGTAGGCCAGGCGCCACATGGCCAATGACTTGCCGGAGATGCGCACGGATTCCTCGAACTCGTCGAAGAGCGCCGGCATCTGCAGGTCGTTGCCAAGGCGCCAGGCGAGGTCCATGGCCATCATGTGATGCTCGCTGGCCTGGTAGTCGGCGACGAGCAGCGTGGCCGCCTCTTCGATCTCCTCGCGCACCTTCGCCAGGGTCCGTTGCCGCCCGTCAAGGCGGTTGATCAGTCGCTCAAGCTTCGTGATGCGCTTCTCGTCCGGTTCCTCTATACCCTCCAGTAGCGCTAGGGTACGCAGGTAGAGCTTGGTCGCGCGGTCGGTGTCTTCGAGTTCCCCGGCCAGCAGCTCCGCAAAGCGCTCGTGCAACTCGGGATCCCGGGGGTGGGCGATGAGCCCCTTTTCGAAGTGCTCCTTCGCGTCGAGGAAGTCGCCGCGCATGACGGCGAATTCGCCCCAGCGCAGGTAGGGACGATCAATTTCCATGCGCCCGGATTGCTCATCGCGTAGGCGAATGATGTAGGTCTTCCAAACCTCATCGAGCTCGGCCACAGTTGTGGGAAGCTCCACCTCGGGCGCGTCGTCGGGGCGCTCCACACCCTTGGTCGGCTCGGCGGGGTTGAGTAGTACAACTTCCTCGAAGTTCCGCACGGCGCCATCGCCCATGCGACCACCGGAGGCATTGATAAAGGTCTGGAAGTTGCTCCGGTAAACAAAGCGCCCGTCCCAGGGGTCCTGGTAGTTGTAGAGGAAGTACACCACGCCCCAGGTCGGAGCGTACCAGGGCGGACCCCAAGCGTAGCGGTTCTCCAGGACGATGCGGAAGGTGGGGGAATTCTCGGGTGTGCTGCCGGATGCGTCCTCGGGGTCGATACCGTCGTTGGCGTCGCTCATCCAGCCGCGCTCCATGCGCGTCGCCAGGGGGAACAGTCGCCCACTGGCGGGCAAGTTCATCAGGACCGTGCCGTTCGAAAGGATGCGGCAACCTTCGAAGAAAGAAGCCAGTCCTTCGTTGAGCCAACCAGCCGCGCTCGTGGCCAGGGAAACAAACTGGTGCGCGGCTTCGTGGAACAGAACGCCCGTGGTGCTTTCGAAGCCGCCGCTGTCGATGTAGGTCTCGACAGCGTTGCCGGTGAAGTGTCCCGCACTCCAGTCCACCGGGGGGCCGATGCCGAGGGTTAGGTACTCGTCGCGATCCTTGAAGATGTTCAGGTCAATGCGCGATACCGCGCCGCCGTCCTCTTCCGTCGCATAGTGGAAGAACTGGCGATAGAAGGCGTTCATTTGCTCCATGGCTTCTGCGCAACGGATCAGAACCTCATAGCCTGCATCCGTGTGTGTGACGTAGTTCTCGCGCTTGAGCTTCGCGCGCGTCTTCCATGTGTTGTGCTCCGCATCGTGCTCGGCCACCCATTCGGCGGAGATGTCCTCCATCAGGTCGCGCGGCTTGGCGTCGCCGGCCAAACTGGGGTCCGGCGCCGCGGCGATGCGCTCAATGGCCGCCTGGCTGTCGGCGTTGTCGGGATCGAGGGCAAGTACCTGCTTGTGGACGCGAATCGCGGAGTGCCGGCGCTCCTCGTCCTCGTATTTCTTGGCCAGAGCCGCGAGCTTCTCCACGAAGCGTTCCCGCAGCTTGAAGGTCGAGGTCGCGAGGTTGTCGATGGCCAACAACTGTTCGCGCAGCAGGGACAGCTTCTTCTTCGCTAGACCCTGAGCTTCCGAAAGTGCGAGCTGGCGGTGTAGGGCATAGACCTCTTCGTCGCGGTCCGCGACCACCTGAGCCCAACGCACACGTAGGGCCCAGGCCTCGGTCGAGTTGGGGTCGCGCTCCTGGGCGGAACGGATGTAGTCACGGGCGCCGACGAGGTCGCCGCGCTCCAGTGCATTCGCCCCGAGGCGCATGGCGCGATCAAAGCCAGCGCCGGGGATCATTGCCCCTGCGGCGGGCGCGGAGCTTGCCGAGGTCAGCACTGGCGCAGAGCTTGCCGAGGTCAGCACTGGCGCAGAGCTTGCCGGGGTCAGCACAACAGCAGACTCCCTAGCAAAGGGAGTGGGATCGCCACCCTCACCGTCTCCTCTCGGGCCAAAGGCGACCAGTAGGGGGCAAAGGACAAGGGTGGGGAGGAGCGCGCGCGGTCGCTTCGGCATCATCGCTTTCGTGGGCAGGGCGGCGCGGCATGCGCAGCCCCGGCACCGTGGGGGAGGTGGTTTCTTACGGCGACCTGACGCGTTTGTGCCCAGGTCCAAGGACATCAGGGTAGCCCGAAGACGACCCGAGGTTGGAATCGATGTCCCGCTCCTGCGTGAGGATTGCGCAAGCGGGCGGTTGGGTCCCTGGAGGGCTTGCTTGCGGGGGCAATCGGCTGCGGTGGCTAGCCGCGAG
>JBLHLB010000313.1:0-5070 GCA_047618505.1 Planctomycetota bacterium | reverse complement strand
GCTCCGGAGGCATATAGAACGGCGTTCCGATGATGCTGCCGTCCATGGTCATGCACGGCGAACCGCTGGTCTGCTGTTTCAGGTCGCGTCTGTCCGTACGCAGCTCCGAGAGGGAAGCAGGCTCTTCCTGCAACCGCACATCGTGCGAGTCTTCACGCCCATCGACCCGGGCTAGACCCCAGTCCATGACGTAGACGGCGCCGTGCCGTCCGACCATCACATTGGCAGGCTTCAAGTCACGGTGCACAACGCCCTTTTCATGGGCATAGGACATCGCCTCACACACCTTCAGAAGCACCCCAAGCGCGCGCGTCATATTCCAATCCGGGTCGTCCGCATGAACGGACTCAAACACCTTGGCCAACTCCTGCCCCTTGACGAGGCGCATGGTGAAGAACACCTGCCCGTCCTTGTCGACACCGAGCTCGTGAACCGGAACCACACCCGGGTGATCCAGCTGCCCCGTAACCTGCGCTTCTTCGATAAAGCGCATGATCATCCGCGTTTCTGTCTTTGCGGCATCTCCGCCTGTTCCTGGCTCGCCGCTTAAGATGACTTTCATCGCCAAGTTACGCCGTAAGTCCACATCGAAGATTTTGAGGATTGCGCCCATTCCTCCGCGACCAACCTCTCCCTTGAGGATGTACCGCTCACTCGACCTGCCAGTCTCGCTCAGCTTCTCTAATCTGGAAGACACGTCACTGACTGCGGTCTCAGACTTCAGATCCACTTCCGGGTTGCTCTCGCTCTCCGAGGTGTTCGAAAGCTGTTCTTCAAAAGGGCTTCCACAGTTGGGGAGTCTCACTTCGTCATTAAGCTGAGCAGCGCTGTCGTCCGAAGGTGCTTCGTCTCTCTCATTCATGGAGGGGAGTGTAGGGCATCACGGCGAAGTACTACACCCGGCTCGGGCTCGTGGACACGGCGGGGGCGATCCAAGCCTTGCCGGGGATCAGTGTCCCTGAGAGTCGCGATCAACAGCAGGCGACCGGCACACATGGGCCCGACTCCACGGGCAATCAGGGCACCTTGCCCCCTCATCCATTTCCCCAGCAGTTGCAGCGCGAATCAGTGCCGCCCGATGCGACTCAGTGCGACGAACCAACCACCTCACCCGACCACACCCCCGCACAACCCCCCCAACGCAGTGCCACTGCGTGCGACCCAGTGCGAAGCAGTTCCATGGAGCGGCTGATGGGACTCGAACCCACGACATTCAGCTTGGGAAGCTGACGCTCTACCAACTGAGCTACAGCCGCAATGATGGAACGGCGGCATGGTAGGGGAGGAGGTGGGGTGGTGCAAGGGGGGGGCGGAGAGAGGTGGCGGGTGCCTGGGGCTTGTGTCCGCAAGGGCTGGGCTCCGGGGTGGTCCTAGGTTGAGCTGGTGGTCATTCTCGATCCATCATTTGCTACCGTCCTCGCTTGATCCCCAAGGCCGAGCCCTCCCTATTCCCAAGCCGGGGGACTAGCAGGAAACCCCATGCAGCACAAACCCACAACTGAAGAGCAAGACCGGGACCTTGGCTTCGGCGCCGCTGCGCACTCTGACGGGGCACGCCTCTTCAACCGTGATGGTTCCTTTGCCGTGGTGCGTAGTGGTCGCGGTTGGCGAGCGGCTCTCAGTGCCTATCACACACTTTTGACCGCATCTTGGGTGCCCTTCCTGCTCCTGCTCGCGGCCGTATACCTGTTCTTCAATCTGCTCTTCGCAGTGGGCTATCTCGCCTGTGGGTCGGGCGGGATCACAGGTCCTGATTCGGGTGCACCTTTTCTGCGCGCCTTCTTCTTGGCCGTGCAAACGTCATCGACCGTCGGTTATGGGCAGCTCGCGCCCAGTGGCGTCGCGGCCAATTTCGTCATGGTCCTGCAGGCCTTCTTCTCCCTAACGTTGGTCGCCCTTGGGACCGGTGTGATCTTCGCTCGCTTCTCTCGGCCTGTGGCAGATCTGGCCTGGAGCGATCACGCCATCGTCGCGCCCTATCGCGGAAGCACTGGTCTGATGTGCCGCGTGGCCCATCGCCGCAAGCATCAGATCTTCGACTTGCACGCGAAGGTGATCCTGTCCCTCTCTCCCCTTGTCGACGGCAGCCGGCAGCGCTCTTTCCATGAGCTAGAACTGGAGCGCGATAAGGTCTCCTTCCTGCCCCTTTCCTGGACCATCGTTCACCCCATTGACGAGGACAGTCCGCTCTTTGGCATGAGCCCCGAGAAATTTCGCGAATGCCGTGGCGAGGTGATCATCCTGCTGCAGGGCCGTGACGCGACCTCATCGCAGGATGTTCATCTCTGGACGAGCTATACGGCGACGGAAGTGTCCTTCGGTGCGCGCTTCTTGCCGGTCATTGAGCGGCAGGCTCAGGACGGTTTGGTGCGCATGGATGTCGGCCGGATCAGTGCCTACGAAGAGGTTTAGCCGCAGGGGGGTCCTTCCGGCTGACGGAAGAGCGTCATGGTCTGACCACAGGGGCAGCGCCGGTTCGTAACCGGGGAATCAAAAGAGCCCCATGATCCTCGGTGCCAGGGCTTCCCGGGCTGCGGGCCTGCGGATAATCTCCCCCGCAAGATGATCTCCTTCAGCAAAGTGAATATGAGCTATGGGCGGCAGTCGCTCCTGCTCGACGCCTCAATGCAGCTCAATCCGCGCGAGCGGGTGGGCCTGGTGGGGCCCAATGGGGCCGGCAAGTCGACGATGTTTCGGCTGCTCGTCGGCGAAGAGTCGGCCGATACCGGGGAGGTCCTCGTTCCGAAGGGGCTCACGATCAGCTACTTCCGCCAGGAGGCGGCAGACATGACTGGCCGTACGGTCTTGGACGAGGCCATTGCCGGGAGTGGCCGTTTGGGCGAGCTGCACCACGAGGTGCAGGCCCTTGAGGCAGCCATGGCGGACCCGGACAACCCTGACCTGGATGCGACCTTTGACCGCTTCGGTGAGGTGCAGGGGGAGTACTCGCAGATGGGGGGCTACGAGCTCGAAGCGCGCACACGTGAGGTGCTCGACGGGCTTGGTTTCGAGCCCGACCAGGTCGAGGGTAGCGTTGAGGACTTATCCGGTGGTTGGCGCATGCGCGTGGCTATTGCCCAGACGCTCATCAGTAACCCCGATGTGATGCTCTTGGACGAGCCTACGAACCACCTGGATATTGAGTCCATTCTGTGGCTGGAGGGTTTCCTGCGGGAGACCAGCGCCATGGTTCTGATGACCTGTCACGACCGCGACTTCATGAACCGTGTTGTCTCTCGCATCGTTGAGATCGACGGCGGTGAGCTGCGCAGCTACACCGGCGACTACGAGTTTTACGAGCGTGAATGTCAGGTGCGCGCGAAGCAAGGCGAGGCTGCATTTACGCGCCAAAAGGCGATGCTCAAGAAGGAAGAGCGCTTCATCGAGCGCTTCGAGAAGAATGCGGCCAAGGCTTCTCAGGTTCAGTCGCGCATCAAGAAGCTCGACAAAATCGATCGATTGGAACCGCGCAAGAAGCGTGTGCTTGTCCCCTTTGACTTCCGCACGCCCAAGCGTTCCGGAAATGACGTCGCCACACTCAAGGACGTCTCCCTTAGCTACGGCGAGCGCAGTCTCTATGAGGACTTCGACTTCGAGGTGAAGCGCGGGGAGCGCTGGTGCGTGATGGGCATCAACGGAGCAGGCAAGACGACGCTGCTGAAGCTCATCGCCGATGTCGTCAAGCCCGACGCTGGCCAGGTTAGACTCGGCGCAAGCCTAAGCTTGGGCTACTTTGCCCAGTCTGCCCTCGAACTGCTGGACGTGCGGAAGACGGTCTGGAGTCAGATCGACGAGCTGTTCCCCGGAGCGACAACCCCGTCGAAGCGTAACCTCCTGGGCTCCTTCGACTTCCGGAACGACGACATCGACAAGCCCATCTCGGTGCTCTCGGGCGGGGAGCGTTCCCGGCTGGTCTTGGCGCAGATGCTCTTCGAGGCGCCGAACTTTCTTGTGCTGGACGAACCGACGAACCACTTGGATCTCGCTACGAAAGAGATGCTCGTCAAGACCCTTAGCAAGTACGAAGGCACGATGATCTTCGTCTCCCACGACCGCACGTTCCTGCGCGGTTTGGGGAACAAGGTGCTGGACCTTTCCGGTGGGGGCGAAGGGGCTGCGCGCAAGCCGTTGGTCTATCACGGCCCCTACGAAGAATGGGTGGAGCACACGGGACACGAGGCGCCAGGTGTGCGTAGCTAGACAGGCCTTGCTGGCGGTGTCGGGATCTGTTTGCCCGTTCCGCTCCGGCATTTCCACCATCTTGTAGCCGGGCAGTCGAAAGTCGCCCCGCGACTCTGCGAAGAGGCCCGCTGTTGCTTGACTCGCAAAGAAGTAGAGCAGGCGCTCATGTTCGGCGCGCGGTGAGTCCGCGTTGGGGCTAAAGCGCAGCTTGCTAAAGGGATCCGTGAGGAGTCCGCAGTCGGTGAGGGGATCGAGCAAGAAAGCGCTCACGCTCTTCCGGTTGGCAAGAGAGGTAACCCTCGTAGTTTATGCGTGCGAAGAATGCGTCGCTGCGGGGCGCGTTCTTTTCCGGTTCGAAAAGACAGGCGATTTGCAGCTCCTTCTTCGCGATGAACACAGGCATGTCTTGCACGAAGACATCAGGACAGGGCGTTCAACAGAATCCGATGGGAGCCCCATTGACGTACATCGGCGGCACCTTTGGATTGAGTCCGTTCTCTACCAGTATCCGCAGGTGTTGTTGAGCGAAACCTGGCCGTCCAGGTAGCGCATGCGCGACCTTTCCGGATCGGAGCTGGCGACGGGGAACACGCCTTCGCCATCAAGGAATAAGGCCACGGGGGCGGGATCGGAGCAGGCCGTGAGGAACAACAGCAGAGGGAGGGAGCGCATGGGGTGGAGCCAGGGGTCAGAGGGGTGGAGCGACCTCCCATGTCGCGGGGGCGTCAAGGGCATGCGGGAAAGCGGATGGCTGCAGCCCTCGGCATGAGTCCGCGTTGGGAAGAATTCGTTCCCCGTGGGTACCCTCAGGTGTCAGTGCCCTAGCAGCCCGTTGAAAAACAGCAACTCCTCGCTCGGCCCCCACAAATCGCCTGGCTGCGTTGTCGG
>JBLHLB010000312.1:0-5087 GCA_047618505.1 Planctomycetota bacterium | reverse complement strand
GGTGCGGGTGACTTCACCATGACTGCGCGCATCAAAACCGGGCAAGACGGCACGCTTATCGCACAGACAGCCGACCAGGCCGAATGGGCTCCGAATGGGCTGACTTGGTTCGTGCGAGGTGGACGGCTGGCGATTGACATCGGTTGGGTCGGTAGCTTTCAGGGGAGCCAGGCGGTCGCGGACGAGGTCTGGCACGATGTCGCGATCAGCTACCGCGAAGAGTCGGGGGAAATCCAGTTCTTCGTCGATGGCGAGCCTGATCAACGCGTTGGACACCTGGGGCGCAAGGCGCCCTTAGCCGATTCAGTGCTGCGTATCGGTTACACCGCTGCAAACTTTCCCAACCCTACTTTCTTCGAGGGCAGCATCGCTGAAGTGAGCTTCTTCAACAGAGCGCTCGGGGCATCTGAGGTGCGCAGCTGGATTGCGGATCGTCCGATCGCCGGAGAGGGTCCCGTCGGGCACTGGGACTTGAGTTCCGCCCCCGAGGGAGAGGTCGAGGACCTGACGGGACTCGGGCATAACCTTGCGCTGCGGGTAAGTTCCAAGGCAGCAAGCCCTTCCGTTGGGGCAGCGATCACCGTCGCGGGCGTCGAGGGAGACGTAAGCGGAATGCGCTGGTCCGCCAGTAACGGCGACCTGCGCCTGCACATACCCGCCGGTGTGGAGAGCCGGTCGTTTACCCTGTGGTTTGGTGCTACCGGCGACCTCGCTGGCGCAACGGCAATGACGGATGCCGTGGTGATCGACATTCCCGCTCGCGATCTCTCACCAAAGACAAAGGGCGGTCCGGCGCGCTGGTCACAGGTTCTTTCGAGTGAAGTCGTCGTTGATTCGGACGACGGCCCCTTCGCCGTGGACGTGCTCAAGCTTCCGACCGGCAACCCCTGGTCCTGTCGCCTGCGCCTGACGGGATTCGACTTCACGGATGATGGAGACACGGCGATCGTCAGTACTTGGGACGGGAGCATCTGGAAGGTGTCAGGCCTTCGTTCACTCCCAGAGAGCTCCATCGATGACGGTCCACAGACCCTTTCGGTCACCTGGCGACGAATCGCCTCGGGGCTCTTTCAGCCTCTGGGTGTGAAGATCATGGATGACGAGATCTACGTCACCTGCAGGGACCAGATCGTAGTGCTGCACGACCTGAACGGCGACGAGGAGATCGACTGGTATGAGTGCTTCAACAACGACCACCAGGTCACGGACCACTTCCACGAATTCGCGATGGGCCTGCAGAGCGATGCGGACGGGAACCTCCTGTATGCGAAGTCCGCACGCCATGCCCTACCCGCGCTTGTTCCCCAGCACGGCACACTGCTGCGTGTAAGCCGGGACGGCCAGGACACGGAGATCGTTGCCAACGGCTTTCGTGCCGCGAACGGCGTCTGCATCAATCCGGATGGGACCTTCATCGTCACCGACCAAGAGGGCCACTGGAACCCGAAGAACCGCATCAACTACGTCAGGCCGGGGGGGTTCTATGGAAACATGTACGGCTATCACGATGTGACCGATGAATCGGACAGCGCGATGGAGCAGCCCTTGGTCTGGATTACCAATAGCTTTGATCGTTCACCGGGGGAGCTCCTGTGGGTCGACAGTCCGAAGTGGGGTCCGCTCCAGGGACGCCTGCTCAATATTTCCTACGGCGCCGGACGGGTGTTCGTGGTTCCCCACGAGGAGGTCGGCGGCCAGATGCAGGGCGGCATGTGCGCTCTCCCGATCGAGGACTTCCCCACCGGGGTCATGCGGGGCAGGTTTCACCCCGGCGATGGCCAACTCTACCTGGCCGGCATGTTTGCCTGGGCCGGGAACAAACAACAACCCGGGGGTCTCTACCGTCTGCGCTACACGGGCGCTCCGGTGCACTTGCCGGTTGAACTCAGCGCGACCAAGACTGGTGTCAGCCTTGGCTTCAGCGGTGAGCTCGATCGAACCGCCGCCTCATTGCCCGCGAATTACCACGTGAAGGTCTGGGATTTGAAGCGTACGAAGAACTACGGCTCCCCGCATCTGAACGAACACGAACTCCAGGTCACCTCTGCCAAGCTCTCTCCCGACGGCCGGAGCGTAGAACTAGAAGTTCCCGGTATCGCCCCCACCTGGTGCATGGAGATCCGCTACGAGCTCTTGACCGCCAACGGCGATCCGGTCCAAGGCACGATCAACAACACGATCCACCAATTGAAATAGGCTCGCAGCCTGAGACTCCTAGGGGCTGAATCATCCCCTGCGAAGTCGTCAAATTCGCCGCCGCATGAACTCGAGGATCAGGGCAATGCGGTGTCACCGGGATTTGTGCCTCCCGGTGATTCCGTCCTGACTGAGCTAGCGCTTCGGCGGCTGTGTTGTGGTGTCGTGGATGAAGCCGAATGCGAGACACCGGAGGGCGACGGATAGGGCCGCAATGTGGAGAAAGCGCTCGGTCACTCAGTGATGACCCTGGCGGGGCGAAGGCCGAGGGAGTTGTCGGCGACCGTCGGCGTGGAGCTGTTGCGGCGCGCAACGCGCGTGACGGCGGCCGTGAAGAAGAAGTCGCCACCGCGGTCGACGCGGAACTCCGAAGCTGCAATTGGGCTCACAGGATCCAACACAGCATCACGGCCATAGAAGCCATCGTCATACCCATCCAGGCACCACTCTCTCACGTTGCCATGCACGTTGTAGAGCCCGAACCCGTTCGCCGTGTATTCGTTCACCGGCGCGTGCACCGCGAACCCGTCATCCAGCTCCGGCCAGTCCTTGATCTGAGCCCAAGTCGCTCCCCCGCGCGCGGCAGCCTGGTCTGCCAGGTTGGCCGCATTCAGCTCTCTCAGAGAGTCTCGCTCATTACCGGTCCACCAGATGGTGCCCGTTCCGCCCCGTGCGCCGTACTCCCACTGCGCTTCACTCGGAAGAGCCAAGCCAGCACGCGGCAAGAAGGCCACGCAATCCAACCAACTCACCAGCTCCACTGGGTGCGTCAGATCGTGCTGATGACCAAGGAACACCTCGGTCGGGCCGTACCGGCTCGGATTCAATCCCGTCAGGCGCTGCCATTGGCCCTGCGTCATCTCGTACTTCGACAGGAAGTAAGCCGACAAACCAACCTCGTGCACCGGTCCTTCGTCGCTTTGTGCGTCCTTGTCGAAGTTCTTGCCAGCCGGGTTCGATGACTGTGCCCCCATCCAGAACGTCCCACCCGTCAGCAGCACGAACACCAGCCCAGTGTCCTCCTCGAGCACTAGCTCGCCCGCCTCGTCTCGCTCTGGCTCCGTCCCCGACTGCATCTGCCAGAACTCCCACAAGCCCGAGGTCGGGTCCGCACCGACAGGCACCAGGCCCACCTGCGCAGTCAACGTCAGGCCAGGGTAGGCATCGCCGATCAATGGCAGCGCCTTCTCCCAGCGCAGCGCAAACTCGCCGCTGGTCGCGAAGCCCGCCTCCAGTTCCTGCGCGAAAGCAAGCCGCTTGGGGATGCTCCAGCCAAGCTCGGGCAGGGTCGCGTCCTCGGCCAGCAGCCCGGACTCCAGAGCGGACAGGTTTCCGACCAGCTCCGCCAACACGTCGTGCTGCCACTCCTCCTGCGGCGAGTCGAAGCTCCAGCTCCGACGCGACCCCACCTCGGTCCTGAGCACGACCAGCTCGGGCTCCAGCTCCAGCGCCCGTTCGTCCGCCGCGTCTAGGGCCGCGCCCGTGAGGCCCTGCTCCAACAGGGCGATCAAGCCCTCCAACTCGGCTTCCATCCCTGCCAACTCGCCGGCTCTGGGGTGCGTGCTGCGGTCAAGGACACGCTCGTCCTTACTCCATGGAAGCGCGCGACCGCGCATCTCGGTGAGTGTTGCTCCGTGGCCTGGCAAGTTGGCGAGGAGAGCACCTGCTCGCTCCTGCCAAGAATTCAGCAGAGGGATCTGCTCCGGGCGCGGAGGCCATAGCCCATCCGCCTCGGATTCGAGTTCCTGCAACACCTTCACGTCCGAGAGTCGCAGGACCTTGGCAGTCTCCTCGCGCGCTAGTCGCTCGCTCTCTTCCGCTCGAACTCGCTGGGCTTGCGCCTCCGCCTCGCTGCGCTGTGCCAGCACCAGGTTTTCCTCGGCTTCGCGCGTTTTGGCGTCCGCTCGGGTAGCTTCGCCTCTGGCAAATGCAGCCGCTTCGGTCGCTTGATCGGCCTTGATTGCGAATCCAATGCCACCAATCAGCACGGCCAGCACTGCGGCAGCGAGAGCTCCGGCCAGCGCCCTGTTGCGCTGCACCCACTTCCTGAATTCGACCACAGCTCCCGTGCGGTAGGCACCGACCACGCGGTTCTCTAGGTACGCGCGCAAGTCTTCTGCCAATGCCCCCATGTCTGCATAGCGATCATTAGAGTCCCGGGCCATGGCTTTCTCACAGATGGCAATCAGCTCAGGGGCGACCCCGGGGGCCAACTCCTGAACCGCCTCGGGCGCACCGTGCATCACAAGCGCCAGGATGGTGTAAGCCGAAGCGCGATCTCCGGGAGTGTGATACGGCATCCTCCCAGTGAGCAGGTGGTACAGCATCGCACCAACAGCATAGACATCAGAGTGCGGGCCGATTTCCTCGAGCCTCCCCGCTGCCTGCTCGGGCGGCATGTAGAAAGGCGTGCCAAGAATGGCCCCGTCCTTCGTCATCAGCGGTGAGTCATCGTCCTGTTGCGCTACGTCGCGCCGATCCGTGCGAAACTCAGAGAGGGATGCCGACCGCTCCTGGACGCGGACATCGTGCCCTTCATCCCTGCCCTTCACACGGGCTAGGCCCCAATCCATGACGTAGACCGCGCCGTGCTTGCCAACCATGACATTGGCAGGTTTCAGGTCACGGTGCACGACACCCTTTTCGTGCGCGTGGGACATGGCTTCGCACACCTTCAGGAGGACGCCAAGCGCTCGGGTCTGGTTCCACTCCGGATCCCCTTCGTGAACCTTCTTGAAGACGCTCGCCAACTCCTCCCCCTTGACCAGGCGCATCGTGAAGTACACGCGGCCATCTGCATCAACACCAAGTTCGTGAACGGGAACGACACCGGGATGATCCAACTGACCGGTGACCTGAGCTTCCTCGATGAACCGCAGGACTTGCTGAGC
>JBLHLB010000311.1:0-5096 GCA_047618505.1 Planctomycetota bacterium | reverse complement strand
TCAAACTTCTCTCGGCCCACAGCACGCGGCGTCAATTCGAAACGACCGCCCTCCCGGAAGAGGATGTGCGACGGGCCGTGCGCGCGGCGCAAATGGCCTCCACCTCTAGCAATGTTCAGGCCTACTCTCTCCTGCGAGTACGCGATCCCGATACGCGCAAACAGTTGGCCCAGTGGAGCGGGGGTCAGGCCCAGGTCGCCGAATCCGGGGCCTTCTTCCTTCTGTCAGCCGACCAACGCCGCCACCGTCTCGTGGCCAAAGATCGAGGGCACGACTATGCGCCCAACCTGGAGACTTTCCTTGTGGCCGTCATCGACGCGAGCCTCTTCGCACAGAACCTCGTGGTCGCCTTCGAGGCCCTCGGCTACGGCATCTGCTTCATCGGTGGCCTGCGCAACCAGCTCGCCGATGTGGATCGTCTGTTAGAGTTGCCCACGGACGTCTTTCCCCTCTTTGGACTCTGCGTAGGCGTACCCAGAACCGGGGACGAGGCGCAAGCTCCTCAGGCACGACCGCGCCTACCCCTCGAGGGGCTCCTGGCTGAGGAACGCTATCCGGATGATGACGCAATGGGGGCGGCCATCGCGGCCTACGACGCCACCATGCGAACCTACTACATCGATCGGGGTCAACCAGGTTACGATTGGAGCGCGGGCCTCGCTCGCAAGTTCGGCAAGCGCCACCGCGAACACCTCCGGGACTTCTTTATCTCGAAGGGCGCTGACCTCCAGTAGCGCCACCGCAGTCCGCCCATCCTCGCATCTCCTTCGAATGAGCCCCTTCAGCCGCCCCGCCGCCATTCACCAGGGAGACCGATTGCTCGCGCGCTCGGTCTTTCTGTTGCTTCTGGCGATCTACACGGCGACGTTCACCGGGCTCCCCGAGAACCCCGATTCCGAGACGGAGTTCCAGACCGTTTCGAGCCTGGTGCGCACAGGCAGCTTGGCCCTGGGTGGAACCCCAGAGGCCCAGGCGCTTATCGGTGCGAACCATGCGCTGCATGTGGGCGGCCCAGGTCGTGAGGACAAGCACTACTCCTGGTTCGGCGTGGGCCAGGCTCTTGGCGCGGTTCCCTTCTACCTGGCCGGTCGCGCGCTGCACCGCTTGTTTCCACAGTTCGAAGAGCGCAATTCCAGCGGCACGTACTTCGGCTCACAGCGCAGCGAGTACTTCGAACACCTGGTCGTCGGCTGGCGTAATCCGCTACTGACGGCCATGACCGCCTGGTTGATTGTGATCACAGCCCGTCGGCTGGGGGCCGGCCGACGCTCCGCCTGGGTCGCCGCCTTGGCCTATGGATCGTGCACCTTTGCCTGGCCCCAGGCCCGCGCGACGCTTTCCGATGTACAGGCGACTTTCCTGCTGTTCTTGGCCTTCCACCAACTCGTCAAGGTTCGAGAACGCTACGCCCGGGGGCGCCTCGTTCACCGCACGGACCTTGCACTCTTCGGTCTGGCCCTGGGAGGTGCGTTTCTCACCCGGCTAGTGACTGCACCGGCCATCGCTGTCCTCTTGGTGGCCCTGGTCGTCGTGCTGCGCTATGGGATCAAGCGCCTGGGGAATAAGGGTCGCCCGCTGATGGACTTGCTCACTGCCCTCGTGCCCGCGGTCCTGTGCCTTGTGCTTTGGCTTTGGATTAACCACCTGCGCTTTGGGAGCGTCCTTGAATCCGGCTATGGAGACGCGGTGGGGTCGAGCTATTTTTCCTACCCGCCGCTCCTGGGATTGGCCATGTTGCTCGCAGCTCCTGGCAAGGGCCTGCTGTTCCTAGCCCCGATCACGATCCTTGCCCTGCCTTGGCTCGGAGGGGTTCTGAAGCACACAGATCCCCTTGGCCCGCTGCTGGTCTCGGCCATGATTGTTGCCGTCTTCGGACCGATCGTCGCCACCGAGGGTTGGCATGGAGCCTGGAATTACGGGCCGCGCTACGTGCTTCCTGTCATGCCCTTCCTAATGGTGGGCGTGGCGCAAACTCTCAAGCCCTGGGGCCTACGCCCGCGCCTGCGTTGGGCCGCCCCATTCCTTTGTGGAGTCGGACTCTTTACCGCCCTGCCAGGTGTTGTCGTTGACTACACCGCGCACCACGACCTGGCGATTCGGGCGGCTCGTATTGAGTGGCCCGAACTACCGGGCGAATCCGACAGTCAACGGGATGGAGCGCGCTTCCTCAAGATTCACCAGGACTGGCGCTTTGCTGCGCCCTACGCACACTGGCGTATCCTTCGCCATCGCTTCGCGATTGGAAATGAGAGCTACCCCGTACGCGAGATCTTCCTGATCGACGATGATGCGATTCTCGAACCGTCGGAGGAACGCTTCCGTGGATTCCAGCACCTGGCTTGGGTCGACTTCCAGCAACGCCTCGGAGGATCCCAATGGATTGGGTGGGTGCTGTCCCTATTGATGGGTGCCGCAGGCCTGAGCTACGCGGCGCGCGGATTGGACAGGACCCTCAACTAGCAGTCCTTTGCCGGGCCACTGCCCGGCGACTACTTGTTGTACTTGTTCGCGTAGCGCGGGCCGAACAGCCCCCAGCGGAAGATGGCCCAGGTAGCGATAAAGCCATCCCGTGCGCGAATCTTCTTGCCCTCGGAGAAATCACGGCCAGCGTAAGAGATCGGCACCTCATAGATGCGTGCCCCCATGCGGGCGATCTTGGCGGTGATCTCGGGCTCCACACCAAATCCGTTCGATTTTAGGTCTAAGCGTTTGGCTACATCCGCTCGGAAGACTTTGTAACAAGTCTCCATGTCCGTCAGGTTCACGTTCGTCACGAGATTGGACAAGAACGTCAAGGCTCTGTTCGCGACGTAGTGGTGGAAAAGGTGCGCGCGGCTGAACTGCCCGCCCAGGAAACGGCTGCCGTAGACCACATCAGCATTGCCCTCCTCAAGGGGAGCCAAGAGGATCGCGTAGTCGTTCGGGTCGTATTCCAGGTCCGCATCCTGGATCAGAATCACATCCCCCGTGGCGGCTTCGATCCCCGTGCGCAGGCCGGCGCCCTTGCCCTTGTTCGATTCGTGGCGCAGGAGCTGAACGTTATCCCAACGTTCAGCGATGGCCTTCAGGAGCTGCGGCGTGCCGTCAGTGGAGCAGTCATCGATGATGATCAGCTCCTTCTCGAAGGGAGTGTCCTGCACGCGCTGCACGAGCTCCTCCACGGTCTTCTCTTCGTTATAGACCGGAATGACGACACTGAGCTTCATGGATAGAGGTGCAAGGAGGGCCCGGCCAACCGGCCGTGGATCAAGGGGTGAACCAGGGTAAACCGGGGGACTCCCCTCCGACCAGACCGGATTGGGGATCCCTGGGCTCTTCCCGAGCTGGCTGCCCCTTTCTTCGGCCCCTGGACGGCCCCCGCACGAGCACCTACCCTGACATTCCTCGGCCCAGGCCAATCCACTGGCCAATCCACTGGCCAGACGACCGGTCCGACCTGCCCTGCCCCCCACGGAGCCGGGTGTCTACGTCCCAGGAAACTATGAAGCGCGATCCGCTCCCCCTGATCCTCGGCGTCATTCTGACGTCGATTCTTTCCGGCACCCTTGTGATCGCCGGTCTGAAGGCCGGCATTACGCCTGGGGTTTCGCCCCTGGTCATTCTCTTTGCCTGGGGTGCCTTCACGCGCCGCATCGCAAAGGGCGGTGGCACGCGCTTCCTGAACATCGCCCAGGTGGCCGGTTCGGCGGGGATGGCGGTGACTTCCGGGGTGATCTTCACGGCACCGCTGCTGCAGATCCTGCACACGGACATCGGCATCGCGACGATGATTGAGCGGGGACTGGAATCGTCCCTTGAACACGACGCGGAAGGCAAGGTGCTGATCGGCAGGAGCCTCTTGGAAACCCTGGCGGCGAATGGCCTCGCGGTTCCACCGGTGGACACGACGACGATCATGTTGCTGTCCCTCGCGGGTGCGCTGATCGGGTTCGGTTTTGTGGGCCTTGGCACAAAGAAGTTCCTGACGGACCCGACCTTGCCGGCCCCGGAGGCACGCGCCTGCGAGACCATGATCCAGACGGCCGTGGACGACCCCGAGCGCCGTCCGCGCCTGGCGCCGTCCTTGTACCTCGGTCTTGCGGCTAGTTTTCTCGCGCCACTGATCGGGGCCATGGGACTTGCCAAGGAGCACGTTGTCCTAATGAAGCGGCAGCTGGGGGAGCGGAGCTTCCTGCTCGAGCTCCCCATGACGCCAATCTACCTGGGCATCGGTGGCCTCTTGACCTTGGCGACGGCACTGCTCGTCTTCGGTGGCGCCATGCTGCGGCTAGTCGGCGACTTCATGTTGGCGGGTATCGGCCCCGATAGCGCGAGTGCTCTTTTCTATCCAGCCAATTCCATGCGTTGGGTTGGCGGCGGTGCAATGACCGTTGCCGTGGCCTATTCCCTGGTGCGCTTCATCGGACTCAAGAGCGCCGCTGGAAAGGGTGACGATCCTCTGGTCGAGGTCAGTCCAAAGGCTCGCTCCTACCAGTGGTTCGCAATCTTCGCGGGTGTGGCGCTGCTCTTTGGTTGGTTGCTGTCCAAAGATGGGCCCTCGGGCTTCACATTCGCCATGACCGCGGGAGTCCTCGCCTGTTGCAGCTTGATGGTGGTTCTGGGGGCGATCCTTTCGCTTCAAATCGGAAGCTCGGCCTCACCGGTTTCCGGCACGATCTTCGTTACGACCCTCGTGCTGTGCCTTGTGGCCCTAGCCGTCGGACGCGACGACATCGCTGATGTGCAACTCCTGATGCCGCTTCTCGTGGGTGCCTGCGTGGCCGTTTGCACGGCGAACGATTCCAGCCAAGACTACAAGACCATGCAGCTCTGCGGCATGCGGGTGCAGGAAGGCTTCTTCGCCCAGATCATCGGACTGTGCGCCGGCTGTATCGTTGTACCGATCGTTCTGAGTATTTCCCACTCAGCCTTCACGCTTGGCAGCCCCGAACTGACGGCACCCCAGGGCAAGATGTTTGCGACGCTGATAACAGGCTTGCTACTCGACAATAACCTGCCCTGGAGCCCGATCCTGATCGGCCTTGGCATCGGAGTCGCGGCCGTCGCCATGGATATCATCGGCGCCAAGCGCAAAGTACAGCTGCCGGCCATGGCCC
>JBLHLB010000310.1:0-5106 GCA_047618505.1 Planctomycetota bacterium | reverse complement strand
GCACATAGAAATCCGAAGCGCCCAAAGGCACGCACACTTCGATAGAAGAGATCCTTGGGCATCGCAGGCTGCCCTCAGACGTCCCGGTAGGGGGACGGAATGGCGTAGGTCTCGACGAGCTCCCCATGTAGAACGCGCATGCGCTCCGCAAGCGCATCGGTCAAGGCCTTGCGCCCATCGCGACTGTCACTCACCCCGTGATTGGGCAGGAGCGGCTCGCCGAAGGCAATCCAGCTGCGCCCGAGCTTTAGGGGTAGCCAACGAATCGGGTTATGCAAACTGCGACTGCCAAGGACCACGCAGGGGATGATCGGAGTGTCCGTGCGCCGTGACAACCAGGCTGCCCCGGCGCGCATGGGCCCGCCGTTGAGAACCGATTCCGAGCCGCGCGTGACCTCAGCCTCCGGGAAGATCCCCACCAGGCGTTCGCCATCCAAGCGACGCAGGGCTTCACGCACACCGGGCAAAACGAAGCCGTTTCGGTCAACGCGAAAGGCATTCAGCATGTGCATTATCTGGGCCTTGAGAGCGTTGCTGAAGCCTTCCTTGCGCGCCATGAAGTCGATCGTGCGCGGGGAACAATTCGCCAGGGTGATGGGATCTGTGTGGCTCAGGTGGGTGATCGCCAAGATCACCGGGCCAGTCTTCGGCACCAGCTCGCGGCCCACCACCTTCTGGCGCACGGCGATCAGGAAAACGACCCGGGCCAGGGGCTGGATCAGGTGATAGAGGACTCCCTTTGTCATCGCAGGTCTTGCGCGGGTTCAGCCAGCTGGACCCGGTGCAGTATTGTGCCGCCCCTGCACTGGGAAGCCATGGTCAAGGCCACGCCAGTGGACGAAATGCGGCCCTGGGAGCTGAGACTCGCCAGGATGAGCCTGGTTGCTTGACGGCCCTTCGGTGCGCGGGTGGAATCCCGGGCCGCCACGGCGCCCCCGGAGACGATGTCATGAAGAAAGTCCTCGCACTGTGCTACTCCCAAACCGGCCAGCTGAGGCGGGCTTTTGACGCGCTCCTAGCCGGGCTCGACCCCGCTGAATTCGAGGTCCACGTCGAGGTCATCCGGTCCCGCGAGAACTACCCCTTTCCCTGGGGGTTCTGGCAGTTCATGGACGTGTTCCCCGAGAGCGTCAACGGCGAGGCTCCTCAGATTGAGGAGCCCGACTTCGACCCCGACGCCAACTGGGATCTAGTCGTCATCGGCTACACCGTTTGGTATCTGGCCCCGGCCTTGCCGATCCAGGGATTCCTGCATTCTGAATACGCCCGGGTGTTGAAGGACAAGCCGGTCTTGACCCTGTTGGCTTGCCGCAACATGTGGCACGGGGCCTCGGAGCAGATGAAGCGCGAGCTTGCGCGACTAGAAGCCCACCACATGGACAACGTTGTCCTGGTGGATGACGGCCCCCCTTGGGCGACTTTCGTGACGACGCCACGCTGGATGTTCACGGGCAAGAAGGATCAGTGGCTGGGGATCTTCCCACCCGCGGGGGTCAGCCCGGAGGCGATCGAGGGCTGCCGCCGCTTCGGCGAAGCAGTCAGCCGGGGGCGCGACCAGTTCTCTGTCCGCCCCATCGAGCCCCTCTGCCGTGGCCTCGGGGCCGTAGAGGTCAATGAACGCTTCGTGATACCGGAGATGGTCGGCCTCGGGAGCTTCCGCCCCTGGGCCAGGATCGTGCGCCTTTTCGGGCCCAGGGGAAGTTCGGTTCGACTCCCCGTATTAGCCGCCTTCCTCGTCTACCTCGTCCTGGCCATTCTTGTTCTAATACCGACCACCATCGTGTTGCGGATCCTCCTGTTTCCCTTCCTGCGGAAACCCCTGCGCGCCCAAGTAAGGCAGCTGCGGGCCCCCTCTGGAGATGAGGCTTAGGCCTCCCGCCAGATCGGACTAGGGCCCCGCCGTCCCCTTCCATTGTTCACCCCCCCCAATGCCCTCGCTAACCCGGACCTTTCTGACAGGAGTCGGCTCCTTTCTACCCAATGAGCCGATCGACAACGAACGCGTCGAAGCGGTGCTCGGTCTGATTGGTGGTAAGCCTTCACGGGCGCGGCGGCGGATTCTGCAGAGCAACGGGATCACGGAGCGTTACTACGCAATCGATCCCGAGACGGGGCTGGCCACACATAACAACCGCGATATTACGCTCGAAGCGATTAAGCGTGCGGCCGACTACGCAGACTTCGATCTGAAAGAGCTCGACTGTATTGCCTGCGGAACGTCGACGCCCGATCAGCTGATGCCGAACCACGCCTTGATGGTGCATGGCGACCTCGGCATTCCCCCCTGCGAAGTTGTCGCCACGACGGGCACTTGCCTCTCGGGATTGACGGCCCTTAAGTACGCGGCCATGGCTGTTGCCATCGGTCAGACAAAGACAGCCATCGCAACGGGGTCGGAGCTGGCCTCCGCACTCGTGCGCGCTTCGAACTTCCCGAATGCAGAGCCGACCCTCGAAGAAGTCGAACGCTCCCCCGTGATTGGTTTTGGGAAGGAGTTCCTGCGCTGGATGCTTTCCGACGGCGCCGGGGCCGTGCTCCTCACAGACAAGCCTGCGCCTAAGGGGCTCTCCCTGGAAATTGAGTGGATCGAAATTGTGTCCTTCGCGAACGAACTTGAGCCCTGCATGTACTGGGGCGCCGAAAAGCAGAAGGACGGCGAACTCGTCGGTTGGCGCCAGGCGCCGAGTTTGGAGCACGCCGTCGAGACCGGCATGATGAACCTGACCCAGGACGCGCGCCTGCTCGGGCGTGAGGTCGGACGTACTTCGATCACTGAGGGCCTCGGGAACGTGCTCGAGCGCCGTCCCATGAAAGCCGAGGACATCGACTGGTTCCTGCCCCATTACTCCTCTGATTTCTTCCGCAGCGAGGTACACGATCGCCTGCAGAAAATGGGCTTCCCGATCCCCTACGAGAAGTGGTTTACGAACCTCACGGAAAAGGGCAACACTGGCTCCGCATCGATCTTCATCATGCTGGACGAGTTGGTGCGCTCCGGGCAATTGAAAGCCGGGGAGAAGGTTCTTTGCATGGTTCCGGAGAGTGCACGCTTCTCCGTGGGCTACGCCCTTTTGACCGTCGTCGGGCCGGAGGGCTAGAGGCCCGTGCGCGAAGACGAGGTCCCCCAGGATCGCTCCTTCTACAAGGGGCTCAAGCGGGTCTGCTTCGCGGTGGATCAGGACAGTCACTACGTACCGGCCAAGAGCGCCGGTTGGGAGGTGGAGCGACTGGCAACGGAACAGGCGTTGGTGCAGCTCGAAGAGGAAGTCGAGGCAATTCGCCAACGGGTTGTGCGCGGAGAAATCGCCCCCCTGGCCTACCACATGGCGACGCGGCAGATGCCGCCGAAGCTCTTCGCGCAGCACGCAGGTATCGCGACCTGGCGTGTAAAGCGGCACCTGCAGCCGAAGCGTTTCACGAAGTTATCGGCGGAGTTGTTAGCGCGCTATGCCCACTGCCTCGACCTTCCGGTTGAGGCCTTGGCCTCTGTTCCGGCGGAGCCCACGCGAGTCTTCTTCGAGGGAGAGAGCGATGCTGAGTGAATTCAAGCACCTGCACAGCGCCCACTGCGAGACGGGCGTTACGACGGCTCTCCTAGGCCACCAGGGACTTGAGCTTTCTGAACCCATGGCCTTCGGCATAGGAAGCGGACTGTTCTTCTTCTTCCCGCCCTTGATAAAGGTCGTGGGCATGCCCTTAATCAGCTATCGCTCCTTCCCCGGGACGATCTTCAAACAGGTTTGCAAGCGACTTGGTGTGAAGCTGGAGCTGAAGCGCTACTCCACCCAGGCGCGTGGAGTGGAGGCCCTGGATAGTTTCATGGACGCGGGCACACCGGTGGGCTTGCAGACGAACATGTTCTGGCTGACCTACTTTCCGCGGGAGTTCCGCAGCCAATTCAACGGGCACAACCTGGTGGCCCTGGAGCGCGACGGCGAGCGCTATCTGTTGTCGGATCCGATGCTGGAAGCTCCCATATGGTTGGATGCGGAGGCGCTCAATCGCGCTCGCTTCTCCAAGGGAGTACTGGCCCCGCGCGGCTGCCTCTATCGCCCCCTGAGCGTTCCGACCGAGGTCGATCTGAGCGCGGCGATCCTGGGTGCGATCCGCAGCAACGCCAAGGGCATGCTCTCAAAGGCGCCCATCGTGGGCGTGCGTGGCATTCGACGCCTTGCCAAGCACGTGCGCGCCTGGGGCAACAAAATCCCCGACGAGCGCACGCGGCTGCTGCTCCTGGGCCACATCATTCGCATGCAGGAAGAGGTCGGTTCCGGGGGCGCGGGCTTCCGCTACCTCTACGCCGCATTCCTGCAGGAAGCGGGCGAGCGTCTGGAATCCAAGCGGCTCCTAGGGGCCTCGGAACGCATGACCGAGATCGGTGATCTCTGGCGCGCCAACTTTGCCGTGACCTGCGGACGCATCATCAAGGGCCGTACGGCCAGGGGTGGCGAAACCTTCGACACCGCAGCCGACGCCCTGTTGGAGTGCGCCGCGGCCGAGGAAAGTCTGTACCGTTCGCTCCTCGCGGATCTCCCGGCCAAGGCCTCGATGCGCGTGCCCGTGGCGTCGCTCGGAGCCGCGCTGTGAGTGCTTTGGGTACCGTGATTGCTGTGAGTCTGGGCCAATGACCGCCGGAAAGAGTGTCCCCGCCTTTACCGCGCGCGGCGTTTCCTTCAGCTATTCGAAGAGCAGGGAACCGGCACTGCGGGATTTCTCCCTCGATGTGGAAGAAGGCTGCTGCCTGGGACTCCTGGGAACTAACGGCTCGGGCAAAACAACCTTCGTCAGCCTGGTCTGTGGCTTGCTGAAGCCGGACATGGGCGAGATCAGTGTCTTCTCGCGGCCGGCGGGTTCCTTCGCGAGTCGCCAGCGGCTTGGACTTTGCCCCCAGGAATTGGCGCTCTACCCGACGCTTAATGCGCGTGAGAACCTGCAGCTCTTCGGCCGCTTGGCGGGCATTAAGGGGGCCAAGCTGAGTCAGCGCGTGGACTATTGCCTGGAGCTGGCTCAGCTCGTGGAAGAACAGAAGCAGCGTGTTTCGAGCTACTCCGGCGGCATGAAGCGACGGCTCAACCTGGCGGCCTCCTTGGTCCACGACCCCGGGCT
>JBLHLB010000309.1:0-5119 GCA_047618505.1 Planctomycetota bacterium | reverse complement strand
GCCACACAAGGGACTCGCCACGTTGATCGATGCAGCACGGGTCCTTGCCCGCGAACGGGGCCCGGACAGTTTCGAGTTGGTTCTCCACGGCGCGCCCAGCGAAGGTCGTCATCGCGAGTTTGCCCGTAGGGTCTTGTCCCAGGTCGAGCCTGCGCGGGTGACGCGTGGTGCACCCTTTGGGCCCGATCAAGCGCCAGAGATCCTAGCGGGATTCAGCGCACTGGCCGTGCCCTCCCTGTGGGACGAGAACGCTCCCCTGGCGGTGCTCCAGTCCCGCGCGGCCGGCGTGCCGATTCTAGGTAGCGCGGTCGCTGGCATTCGCGCGGTGGTTGAAGATCCCCAGCACGGCCGATTAATCGAACCTGGCGACGTCTCAGCCTGGGCTCGAGCAATGGGGGAGGTTGTGGATGGCAAGGTCCCGCGCCTGCAGTCTCCTGGCCTACCCTTGTCCTTGGCGGCGCACTTGGACACCCTTGAGGCAATCTACGGAAGCCAGCGGGCATCCCAAGAGGAAAGATAATCATGGACACGTTAGGCACGGCAGACGGAACCGCGGGGACGGGGTTGGACGTCGGTATTCTCTGCCAAGGGTGGTTTCCCGATGCCGGTGGTGTAGAGAGCCATACGAGAGACTTGGCTCGGGACTTGATCAGTCGCGGTCATCGAGTGCATGTGCTGTGCCTGGACTACTCGCCGGATCGAGACCCCTATAGCACGCGCGATTTGGAGGTCGACGGTGTGCAGGTGCGGCGCATGGCGTACCTCTATCAAGATCACCGCGCCCTGGCGGACGTGGTCGAGAACCGCAGGGCTGAAGATGTGCTTTACGCTTGGCTGGCGGAGCACCCCGTCGATGTCGTGCATGTGCATCACCTGACGGGATGGGGACTCGGGGCACTGCGCGCCATCCACGGGGTTGGTCGGCCCTGCGTGATGACACTGCACGACTACTGGCCCCTTTGTCCGCGGGGTCAGATGATGACACCGGACAGGGTTGTGTGTGCACAGCCGAAGCCTGATGTCTGTGCCCAGTGCATCGCTTCCACCTGGGGGCATCTGATGCCGTCAAGGGGCGGGGAATTGCGCGGTCCGGACTCGGCGGTCGTCACCGATGATGAGTCCGCGGCAGCGGAGCGCACACAGTTTGCCCTGGAGTGCCTGTCCCTGCCGGAGCGTTTGGTTACGCCCTCGCGTCGGGCTCGCGCTGTCTTTGTGCGAGCGGGAATTCACCAGGGTCACATTGCCGTCGTGGAGAATGGCGTCGATGTGAAGGGGCTTGTGGCGCAGGTCAAGGTGTTGCGTGAACAGTCGCCGAACCACCCTGGAGGATTGAGGATTGGTGCCCTTGGGACCGTCTTGCCGAGTAAGGGACAGCTCGAACTGGCTCACGCATTCCTTGAGGCCAATGTGCCCCAGGCGACCTTAGAGATCTACGGTGCGATTCCGGCCTACCACGGTGATGAGAGTTACGTGAACGAGCTTGGGGAACTGGCCAAGAAGCATCACACAGTGAGACTCCACGGGCCCTATGTCCTGGATGACCTGCCGCGCATTCTGTCTGAGTTGGATGCCGTCGTGGCCAATTCGCGCTGGGAGGAAGTCTACGGGTTGACCGTGCGCGAAGCCTCCGCCGTTGGGTTGCCCGTGTTGGTCAGCGACGCCGGTGACCTTGGTTCGGTGACCCAGGGGGGAGCGGCGGGAATGGTTGTGGAAGTAGACGACCACGCGGGCTGGGTTGACGCCTTTTGGACATTGCACAATGATGCCGACGCCATGCGCCGCTGGCGGGAATCCCCACGGCGCGTGCATACCACGGAGGCCATGGTGGTGGAGCTATTGGCGGTCTACGGCGACGCGATTCGCCGGGCCGGCGGAGATGTCTTGGAAGTGGACCTCGGCCTCGTGGCAGAGGAAGGAGGAAACGCCCCAAAGGACGAGCTCACTACGCCGCGTCCGGTGTCAAAGGCAGCGGAACCCGATTCGCAATCGCTGCTTTGGCGGCTTTTGCACCGGCGAAAGACCTAGCTCCTACAGCCACCTCTTCTGCATCACCAATAGGGGGGGGGTGAACTCGCTGTTCTTGGCCCTCCCTGAACCCGCGTCAATCGATGTGTTCCTGACCGATGCCGTCCTCGGCAACCCAGTGCCCATGGGCTACCTAATGTGGAGGCCGGCCGGCGAAAGCGAAACCTGTCAGCCAGGGAGGAGCATTGATCAAGACGTGGAGCCGGGGTACTTTCGCTTTTCGGCTCCAGTGGGGCGTGTCGACCTGTCCTATGACGATGGCGAGCGATAATTTCTCACGGAACAAGTCTTCTTAGATTCTGGAAGCAACACACGCAGGTTCCAACTGAGGCTTCCCGCGCCCTAACCCTGACCTCTAGCGGGGAGGTGCGAACTTCAAACCACCGGAGGACTGGTTCGCTACCCTCGAGCCCTTGAACGACGAAAGTGCGCCGATCATCGTCCCGGCCATCTTTGGGACCTACGCAATGCAGACGAATAAGGAAGGCCGCTTTCGCGCCTCCTTCCCGTACATCTCTGGGTATGAGGGAATTCCCCAAGAGGTCGTTCTCCTGAAGAGAGGCAAGGTCCTTGAGCACGTCATTCAGCTCGTGCCCACGATCTAGCCGCAATCCGATCTCAATCGCAGAGCTGGCGGCCCATCTCCATCAAGAGCTCGTTTTCCTCATCCGTGTAGGTGTGCTCCGCGACCGTCCCTACCCCCAAGGCTCCGACGGCGCGTTCGCCCCTTAAGATCGGGACGCAGGTCGATCCCTGAAGCCCTGTCTTCTTTGCGCCAGGTTTCACATCGCCGGTGTCATCCGTCTGGATATTGCAACTCTGGACGGGGACGCCACGTTGGACCGCGAGGCCGGCCATGCCCTTGCCGACGGGGATGATGCTAATGATCTTGAGCAAGTCCGGAGGCATTTCCGGCAGGTTGGCTTTGAGATGCAAGTTGCCGTCCTCGCCCAGAAGGTGGATCGTGCCGCCGTCGGCCTCGAAGTGTTGCATGACCATACCAAGGGCGGCAGCGGGCCCTTCGGTCGTGAAGGCGTTGCGGAGATTACTGAGGAGATCGGCGTGTGTGTTGGACATGGGTTGTTTCCTGCAGGTTTTGCGGCGACACCGTACCGCAGAGTTGGATGAACTTCCTAACCTCTCTGGCCCGCCATTTCCGGGATCCCCATGGAAGAGCCGCCCTCCGAATTCGAGACCCAAACTGTGCCCAGCGATGAGCCCCGCGATGAGCCCCGTGATGAGCCCCGCGATGAGCCCAATAAAACGCCCGCCGGCCCCCCCGGACCGCCGGCCCTGTGGGTCGAGAACCTGACCAAGGAATACGGCGACACCAAGGCCCTGGACAGGCTGTCCTTTCGATTGGAACCCGGACGCGTCCTGGGCTTGGTGGGGCCCAACGGCGCTGGCAAGACGACGGCTCTGCGCTCTATCTCTGGAGTCTTGCCAATCCACTCCGGGCGTGTGCTGATCTGTGGGCACGACCTTGCAACTGACGAAGTCGCGGCCAAGCGCTGCCTTGGCTGGGTCCCCGACGACCCCGAGCCCTTTGATGCATTGACCGTTTGGGAGCACCTCGAATTCACAGCGGCGCTCTACCAAGTTAGGGATTGGAAGGCCAGGGGAGAGGAGTTGCTGGAGCGTTTCGAGCTGACCGTCAAGCGCGATGCCCTCGGTGGTGAACTCTCTCGGGGAATGCGTCAGAAGTTGGCTCTCTCCTGTGCTTGGTTGCCGCAGCCTAAGCTTGTCTTGCTCGACGAGCCGCTGTCCGGCCTCGATCCACGCGGCATACGTTCGGCGCGGGAAGCGATTGCGGAACTGGCCCGTGCTGGCACTTCGGTTGTGATTTCCTCACACCTCTTGGAGCTCATTGAAGCCCTGGCGGAGGAGATACTTATTCTCGACCAGGGACGCTGTATCTTCTCGGGCAGCATGGCTTCAGCGCGTGAAAGTCTGAGCCCCGAGTCCGGATCAAGCCTAGAGGAGATCTTCTTCGCAGTCACTGGAGAACTAGGCCCGGCGCGAGAACGGGCAGCTCAAACCGAAGCTCAAACCGAAGCTCAAACCGAAGCGGATCCTAAGCAGCCGCCCCCGACAGAAGGCGAAGCCCAGGCGTGAGCGGCTTCCTACCCGAGCCCGCCCTTGGGATGCTCCTGCGGCTCAAGTTGCGCGGGGGATTACGTCGCACACGGCGTCGCATCAAGACTCCGCGCGGTGCCATTCTGACGCTCCTGGGCGTTTCCTTGGTGGGTGTATGGATCGCAGCGATCATCCTTGGTGGCGCTTTCGGAGGAAGCGCAGGTGAGTTGGCGGATCCCGATGTCCTGCGCGCCGGCGTGCGCTTGGGCCTGCTCGTATTCCTGTTGATCTCCGTGGGGGGAGCATTCGTGCATCGCGGGCTCTTCATTCCCCAGGGGGAAATCGAACGACTCTTCGCCGCACCGCTCTCCCGCAGGGACCTCATTCGCTACCGGCTGCTGGTGAGCGTCGGGCGTAGCCTCCTGGGAGGGACTTTCTTCGCCCTGATTGTTTCGCGACGCCTTCCGAATCCGATCTACGGATTCCTTGGTGTGCTCTTTGCGATTCAGATTCTGCCCGTGATCAATCAGTTCTTGGCCATCCTGGCGGGTGTGATCGAGGGTCGCTTGGCCAAGCGGCTGAAGTCCATCGGCTCGCTGATGATGATCGCCTTTGGCCTCACGGCGGCGGCCGTGTGCTACATGCTCTTCACGGGCACCACAGTCGAGGAGATGCCCTTTGTTTCTGATCTGCTGTCGAAGATCACGCCGGCGACGGCGGCGGAGTTGAAGGAGGGAGGCATCGCCATGCCGGCGTTCATAGAGAGCGCGACCCTGATCTTCGAGCCTTGGGCACGCATGTTGACCGCCTCGAACGGTTTCGATTTCTTGACTTGGTTTGCAGCCTGCCTAGGCCTCTGGCTGTTGTTCTTTGAGATGACCACGCGCTTGCCCGTGGACTTCCGCGAGCTGTCCTTGGAAACAGCTGCGCATACAGCGGCGCGCATTCAACGCGTGCGCAAGGGCGGGGGAGCTGCGGGAGCAAAAGCCCGCTTGGGGGCTGCTTGGATGCGTGTCCC
>JBLHLB010000308.1:0-5126 GCA_047618505.1 Planctomycetota bacterium | reverse complement strand
TCGCCGCCAGTTTGCTGCCTGTCATGTACTAGCAGGCTGCGGCGCTTGGCCTTGTTCCAGGTTGATATATCAAGGGAGGCCTGTTCCTACCAAAAACCATTCACAGCCCTCAATGTCGTTAGGGTGGCGCGTTCAGTCGCTTTCCTAGGGAGCGCCGCAGACTTCGGTAGAGTTGGCACTCCTTTGGCAAAGCGTCGCATGGAACACGGTGGCAAAGAGCACGGTGGCAAAGAGCACGGTGGCAAAGAGCACGGTGGCAAAGAGCACGGTGGCGAAGAGCACGGTGGCGAAGTACACGGTGGCGATGTCGTGCTATCCACAAATGGGGTCGTGGCCTAAGCCCCGCCCATCCACAGGCCTACGACCGCCTAGAATAGGGCCTTGTTGCATATTTCCGGTCGTATGCCGCATAACCAGAGACACTAGCCAGCTTTCCTCTTGTTGCCTTGATGATCGCGAGGCCAGTGTTGGCGTCGTCGCCCGTGCTTTCGGTCATGACTCGCGCCAGTATCGCCCCGCGCCTATCGACACCTATATGGAGCTTGCGCCACCCTCGCTTTCCACGCTTTCCGTGCTTTGCAGAGGCCCATTCGCATTGCCCCACGATCGCAAGCCCCGTGCTATCGATGATCAGGTGTATCGGATGCTTGAATCTCAAAAGGCCAAGATCGACGTTCAGACCCTTGCTTCGTCGCGACAACGTCGTGTGGTCCGGGGCTTCGAGGGTCAGATCCATGGGGCTGAGCAGGGAACGAGGGAAGCCTTCATTTTGGTGCAACGGCAAGCGGAAAACGAGTCGCAGGGTCAGAGCCGTTTCGATAGCCAGATCGGTGAACTTCTGTGGGGCCCCGCGTCGCCCTGTGGGCTTCGCAGCCCAGGCTTTGCTTGCTGCTGGCGAGATTCACATGGTGATTTCGCCGCGCTAAACGAGCCCGCGGTCGTAGGCTGCCCAATTCGTTGCGCGGTACCTAGTCTTGTAGGTGGGGTGTACTCTGGAGATCATCCCACGACTGTCGTCAAAATGGCCGGTCTTCCTATTGGAGCGCAGCCGTTGGCGGGGGCTGGGGTGGATTCGTGCAGCAACGCCGCTTGGGAGGCACGCGCGCTCGGTGGAGAAGCGGCGCTAGCAGTCCTGCACGGGGTGGCTCAGTCGTGGGCGGTTTCGTTCGAAAAATCTCGAAGGCTCGGCGCATCCTTGCTCGCGGGAATGCATCCCGTTGCACCGGATCGGCTCACTTCCGAGGGGAGCGGGGCGCGCAGGGGGGGTCCCGGGCCGAGCCATTTCTCCAGCGTTAGGAGGAGCTCAGGTGCGCGCATGGGCTTGCTCACAAAGCCGTCCATCTCCGCGTCTCGACAGGCCTTGATGTCTCCGGGAAACGCGCTGGCTGTGAGCGCCACGATAGGGATTCTCTGCCCGTGAGCCTCTATCTTGCGAACGGCGCGGGTGGCTTCCAAACCACCCATGATGGGCATCGCAAGGTCCATAAAGATCATGCTGTAGCTATCCACTGCGAGGGCTTCGAGGCACTCCTCTCCATTCGAGACGACGTCGACGGTGAGGCCGAAACGCTCGAGCATGCGGCGCGCGACCAATTGATTGACTGGATTGTCCTCGGCCACAAGGACGCGATCCTCCCACCTGCCGGAGGGCGGAGCCGCATGCTTCCTATCCTGGACTTCGGTGGCTGGCGCGGGAAGGTCGACGATGAAGAGCGTGCCCTTGCTCAGCTCGCTCTCGACCCGGATCGACCCGCCCATGAGCTGGATCAACTCCCGGCAGATAGTGAGCCCGAGCCCCGTTCCCCCAAACTCAGAGCTGATCGAGTCATTCGCCTGAATGAACGTTTCGAACACCTTTTCCAATCGATCCTCCTCGATTCCTATCCCGGTATCCCGCACCTCGAAACGAAGTTGATGAGGTGCATCGCCCGTGCGCATGATGAGATCCACGGAGCCCTCTGTGGTGAACTTGATGGCGTTACCGATCAGGTTCAAGAGGACCTGCCGAATACGAACCGGGTCGATGGAGACGTGCTCCGGGACGTCGGCCGCGATGCTGCTGCGGAGGTCGATTCCCTTGTCCTGGGCACGCGTCTCCAGGATCATTATCACGTCACGGGCAAGAGCGCGGGGACTGCAGGAAGAGGGCACGATGGTCAGCAAGCCCGCTTCGATCTTGGAGAAGTCGAGCACGTCATTGACGATTGATTCCAACAGGTTTCCAGAACTGATAATCGTCTCCAGGTAGTCAGATTGTTCCGGATTCAATCGAGTTAGAGAGAGCACATCGGCGATACCGAGCACGCCATTCATCGGAGTTCGAATCTCATGGCTCATGCGAGCCAAGAAATCGGTCTTGGCGCGGGCCTCATGAATCACCTCTTTATTTTTTAGAAGCAGCTCGTGCGCCTGTGACCGCAGCTGATCATTCACTTGATCGCGTTCGCGCATGTGTACTCGAATCGAGCTCCCAACGCGTATCCACATCAGAATGATGAGTGGCAGCAACACGGCCAGAGTCGTCCTATCCAGGCTGGCGCGTCGACGCTCCACGCCAAGCTCTAGTGTGGCGCGTTGACGCATCGAGACCAGGAACTGTTCGATTCCCTCACCGTAGATGACCTTGTTGTGATCATACACGGAGCTGCATAGCAGGTTGGCGGCTTCCTGCCGGTGCCCACCACGTACCAGTTCGAATGCCTCCTCCTCCAGAGTCACAAGGACTTCGTGGGCCTGTTGCGTTTGGAGCGAGTCGGCCCTGCCGCCAGCGTTGGGAGCAAGGCGCTGTGCATCAGCGATGGCTGCGTCGAGCAGATAGAGATGCTCTCGATAGCGGAGTTCCCATTCCGGCGCCCCCGTTGCCGTAGCCATTCGCGCGGACATCGTGAGCACCTCATCCAGATGGACGATCCGGCCGCACACCCGCTCGATCGATAACTGGGCTTCCTCGAACCCTTCGACGATCGCGTGGGACCTATGGGAACTGCGCAGAATCACACCGATCGCCAACAGCGTGAGGAGCACGATGCCGATGAAGGAAGCGTGGGGGAAAAGCGCAGCCGAGTGCGGCGGGCGGGCGGTCATGGATGGAACCAGAGACTGCTGAGAGTTGAGAATTGAGGCAAGGGCCTGCCTACGAGCAGGCCGCCAGGGACGGGGCTTTGGGGTCTTCGGCCGTGCCCAGGACGAATCTGGAGTCGCCTGCCAGGAACTGACGACTCGATCTCGCGGCGGCTCGTGCCCCTCCTGAGTTCGACCTCCCGTTCTGAGGCGTTGGTGCGCATTTCCGGTCCTCCTGGAGCCCTGGGGCGGGGCTCATCAAGCGCCCAACGGGTTTCGGTCGCAAGCCCACCCATGAACTCCAGAGTCCACACGAAGTACAAGACCCCCTACCGTGTGACGAACAGCTCCGAGTACGACCAGTCTCTCGTCAAGCGCGGCGACATCACCACGTGGATCTCGCCAGAAGCGATCATATCTTGAACCGCGAAGCCCTCCGGCCGATGCGGGGCCCCGCAGAAGTTCTCCGACCTGGCCATCGAAACGGCTCAGACCCTGAGGCTCGTGTTCCGCTTACCGTTGCGCCAAGCTGAGGGCTTCCTTCGATCTCCGCTCATCATCATGGGCCTGTCCCTCGCAGCGCCGGACCACACGACGTTGTCGCGACGAAGCAGAGGCTTGGACGTTGACCTCAAACTCGTGAGTTCCAAGAAGCCGATCTACTTGATCGTCGACAGCACCGGACTCTCAAACGTGGGGGAGGGTGAATGGGCCTTTGCAAAGCACGGCAAACAAGGAACGCGAGGGTTGCGCAAGCTACATATAGGTGTCGATAAACGCGGCAATATTCTGGCGCAAGTCATGACGCAGAGTACTGGCGACGACGCCAACACTGGACTCTTGATCATCAAGGCGACCAAGGGAAAGCTGTCCAGCGTCACGGGCGACGCGGCCTACGACACTCGCCAGATCTACGCAAGGGCAGCGTCTGGGGTAGCGCTCGTGATCGTACCACCAGTGAAGTCGGCATCAGCAACATGCAGGGGGCCACGGTCCGCGGAGCGAGACAGGACCATTCGCAGGATCAACAAGGTTGGCTGGCGGCGCTGGAAGAAGGAGCCTGGCTACCACCGACAAGAGACCGTGGAGAAAGCCTTCTTTCGCTACAAGACGATGCTGGGTGATCGGCTCCACGCCAGGGGTCTAGCTACGCAGCGGACTGAGGTCGCCCTCGGCTGCAAGGTGCTGAACCGAATGCTAGACCGCGGACGACCGAAGTCGGTCGCATTCGCTCGCGGAATCCTCCGATGGTGGGGGACTTGAGACTCAATCGGCATTATGCAACAACGCCGGTTCGCAGCGACTATCGGTGGAAATGGAAAACTGATGAACTGAGTAGGGCATTCGGCAGGCACAGGCAGGCAGCGGTCGCCGCCATTCCCTCTCATGGAACTAAGACCATCGATTTTTGTGAAGCCCTTTAGGTGAGTCCTACCTCCGCCCGAATCCACTTGCATGAAGGGTGTCGTTTTTACTGAATTCCTAGAGATGGTCGAAGAGGCCCATGGCCTCGTCGTCGTAGATCGTGTCATAGAGGGGGCTGCCCTCGAATCAGGCGGTGTGTACACATCAGTCGGGACCTACGACCATACCGAGTTGCTCGCGCTGGTCACCAATCTGGCGGCAGAGGTGAAAGTTCCCATCCCCGACCTCGTCCGCGCCTATGGCGAGCATCTGTTCGGTGTGTTCAAGAAGGGCCACCCGGCATTCTTCGAGGGAGTCTCCAGTGCATTCGACTTCCTCTCACAGGTAGATAACCACATCCATGTCGAGGTACGAAAGCTCTATCCCGGTGCCGAGCTCCCGACCTTTACGGCCGAGTTTCCCAAGGCGGGGACGATGGAGCTCACGTATCAATCACCACGTCCGTTGGCAGATTTCGCCCGTGGATTGATCGACGGTTGCGTTTCAGAATTTGGCGAAGAGATCGACATCTCACGTGAGGACGTGGAGTGCGGAACTCGATTCGTGCTCAAGATCCGGGAGCCGATGCCATGTCCGAAGAACTAGCGGCACTTCAGCGCCAGGTCATGCGTGAACGAAAGGCGCGCAAGCAGGCCGAGGCG
>JBLHLB010000307.1:0-5134 GCA_047618505.1 Planctomycetota bacterium | reverse complement strand
CAGCGCCCCGAGTTCATCGAAGTCGCCTTCGGCCAAGATCCGCGCGAGGCCGGGGCGGACGCCTGGCTGCGTATCGGCGACCTTGCCCTGCGAGAGCACATCGACCCGTCGACGGCGGAACCTTTGAATCCCAGCCGTGCCTGGCGCGAGCTCACGGGGCTGCCCTTCATCTTCGCCCCTTGGATCATCGCGCCCGGGGTCGACATCGAGCCCTACCTGGACGCCTTTGTGGCCGCCCACCAACGCGGCAAGTCAGAGATCGAAAACCTAGCACGGTCCGCCGCAGAGGAATGGAGCGTACCCTTCGAGCGCACGCTGCACTATCTCTCCAAGGAGTGCCTCTTCGAACCAGGTGAGCGCCAGGGCCCAGCCCAGCTGGAATTCCGCGACCGTGCGGCGGCCCTCGGATTGGCGCGGCCAGACCTGGAGCCCTTCGCGGTCGAGCTACCCGCCGCCTCCCGCGTGCACGGCGAATAGGCGCGTGAAGTTTGCGCCGCTTGATGAAGTGCTGAGGCTGGCCCTTGCTTCGGCGCGCTCGATTCCCAAACTACAAAGTACATCGCCCGACCCTGCTTCTCTCAATCCTGAGTACGGCTCCCTTGACGCGAATGGACGACCTCGCCGGTACACCCAGCCTGTTTGACACCCCTGAGACTGACGCTCCCGAAGACGTAAGCGTGGCCACGAAGAAGAAAAAGACAACCAAGAAAGCGACCGCTCCGAAGGTCGGCAATGCCCGTCGCTCCAACGCCAAGGAGATGGCTACCAAGCAGCGGGAGATTTCCGTCTCCGAGTTCTTCTCGAAGAACCGCCACCTGCTTGGATTCGACTCGCCCCTCAAGTCGCTCCTAACCGCCGTCAAGGAGGCCGTGGACAACTCCCTGGATGCCTGCGAAGAGGCTGGGATTCTGCCGGAGATCTCGGTCGAACTCACGCCCACGGAGGAAGGCCGCTTCCGCATGGCGGTCGAGGACAACGGACCCGGCATTCTGGATTCCCAGATCGGCAAAGTGTTCGGCAAGCTGCTCTACGGTTCGAAGTTTCACAAGCTCTCCCAGAGCCGCGGTCAGCAGGGCATCGGTATCTCTGCCGCGGGCATGTACGGCCAGCTGACCACGGGCAAGCCTGTGCGCGTCCTGTCACGCACGGGCAAGCGCAAGGACGCCGTCGAGATCATGCTTTCCATCGACTCGGCCAAGAACAAGCCTGAGATTCACAGCAGCAAGGTCATCGAGTGGGACAAGGTCCACGGCACGCGCGTCGAGATCGAGATGGAGGCCCGCTATCAGAAGGGTCAGCGCTCCGTCGACATGTACCTCAAGCAGACGGCCATCGCGAACCCGCACTTGACCCTGCATTACATCGATCCGGGTGGTGAGAGCGTTTCCTACGAGCGCAACGACAAGCATTTGCCGCCGGAGACGGTGGAAATCAAGCCGCACCCCCATGGCGTGGAACTCGGGCGCTTGATCCAGATGTTGAAGGAGACCAGTTCACGCTCGCTCTCGGGATTCCTACAGGAGGAATTCAGTCGCGTGGGGCCGACGGTTGCCAAGAAAATCATCAAGGCAGCGGGCCGCGGACTGACCGAAAAGTCCTATGCCACACGCATCGCACGCGAGGAAGCCAGCGCCCTGCACAAGGCGATTAACGAAACGAAGATCTCTTCGCCCTCGACGGATTGCATTGCGCCCATCGGCGAAGATCTGATCCTCAAGGGCTTGAGGAAGGAGATCGAAGCGGACTTCTACATGGCCTCAACGCGGCCTGCTGCAGTCTACCGCGGCAACCCCTTCCAAGTGGAAGTAGGGATCGCCTACGGCAAGCCCGGTGGGGTCGGCCTCGAGCTGAACGATGAAGGCCGCATCAAGAAACGCAAGAAGCCCGACGCGAAGGCGGCCCACGAAGACCTAGTTGCCAGCGCGGACGAGCCGGTGCGCGTGATGCGCTTCGCCAATCGTGTGCCCCTGCTGCACATGCAGTCCGGCTGTGCAATCACCAAGGCCGTCATCCAAACCAACTGGCGCGGCTACGGGATTCAGCAACCCCGCGGCGGCTTGCCGGTGGCGCCCATGGCTATCCTGGTGCACATCGCCAGCGTTTGGGTGCCCTTCACTTCGGAATCAAAGGAGGCCATCGCGCACTACCCGGAGATCCTGAAGGAACTGAAGCTCGGGCTGCAGGAATGCGGTCGCAAGCTCGGCACTCACATCCGCAAGGGCAAGCGTATGCAGCGCGAATTCGAGAAGCGCAACTACATCGAGAAGTACATCCCCCACATCGGGATTGCCCTTCAGGAAATCCTCGACCTCTCAGACAAGAAGCGTGACGACACCGTCGAAACGCTCGAGGATGTCCTGCACCGCTCGCGCAAGTTCTAGAGTTACGGCTAGCTCTACGGCTAGCCCCACCGCCAGATCCGATCCCCGCACCCGCGCACACACACCCCACCGATGGCGAAGAAGAAGGCAGCCAAGAAAAAGGCCACCAAGAAGGCGACCGGCAGCAAGGTCAAGGCGAACATCAAGACGCCCCTGGGCCGTAAGAGCAAGCTCAACGCCCTAGACATCAAGACGTTGTCCCTGATTGAGAGGACTGCGGAGCGCGTGCACAAGAAGATCGACTCACGCATCATGCCTGAGTTGAAGTTCCCCGTGCGCTCCCTCGCCAACGTCACCTACGACAAGAAAGTCGGGTACTTCGAGCTGGGCAAGGGATCGAAGACGCGCGCCCTATCCGTTAATACGGTCAAGAGCTTCGCCCAGACTCTACGGCTCATGTCGATCTCCAAGGAGATGGTCGAGAACGACGACTTCGCGACAAAGCGAGAGGCCTATTACGTCTCCAAGAACTGGGGCGACGCCAAGTTCAAGGATCAGCCTGAGTCCGACGCTGTCATGGACGATATCGAAGCCTTGGCTTCACTAGACGGACTCTCGCGGGAGCAGCTGCGCTATTTCCCGGAGGAGCACGGTGGCTCGGTGGCCGGCAACTTGACCGTCATCGACCGCGACTCTGAGACCGGCAAGGACCTACGGATCGACTGCACGGGTTTCGGCTCCGGCTCCTATTCGATCCCCCACTCCGTCGAACACCTCAAGTTCGAGACAGAAGCTAAGTTCGTCCTCGTGATCGAGACCGGCGGTATGTTCCAGCGCCTGAACAACCACAAGTTCTGGAAGTCCGGCAAATGCATCCTGATCGAGATGGGTGGTGTGCCGACGCGGGCGACGCGGCGATTCGTGCGTTTGCTGTCCGATACCCGGCGCATCCCCGTCTTCGCCTTCGTGGACTGTGACCCCTACGGCATCGCCAACATCTACCGCACACTGAAGGTTGGATCCGGCAACGCCGCCCACATCAACCGCTTCTTCTGCGTGCCCAAGGCCCAGTATCTTGGGGTCACGCCCCAGGACATCATCGACTTCAAGCTCGAGGACGCAACGCACCCTCTGCAGCCAGTCGACATCAAGCGCGCCAAGGATGCCCTCAAGAACGACCCCTTCTTCAAGAGCCACAAGCCCTGGGTCAACGCATTGAATCAGATGCTGAAGATGGGCGTGCGTGCGGAACAGCAGGCCCTGGCGAAGTGGGGATTGAACTTCGTGATCGAGGAATACCTGCCTCGCAAGTTGGGCAGCAAGACGTTCTTGCCCTAGGGCGCAGCGAGCTTTGGTCGTGGTTCGCCTGGACCAGCTCGACCCTTGTCATGCGGCTCAGTTTAGGTCGGCCGGCCTGACCCAGACCATCACTGGCCCGTGGCCAGTGAACGCAGGAGTGTGCGCTGCAAAGTATGACCTCCTTCGAAGCGTTCCACGCGCAGGTTGGGCGCAACGCCCTCTAGGCGTTCGGTCTCGCGGGTCACGGACTCCTCGTCGATGAATGGATCTGTCTTTCCCACGGCCAAGATGACTTCAACATTGGCGAGGGAACTGCGCGCAGCCTGCTCCTCCAGGTCCGGGGGAAAGCCGCCTCCCCAGAGCACCAAGCGCTTGGCTTGGATCCCCCCGAGCACTACGGCACGCGCCGCCGCCGCCGCTCCCTGGGAAAACCCAAGCAACGAAACCGCCGCCCCGGGATTGCGATAGCCGCGCACCTCTCGATCCACCGCACGCAGGTAGGCCACCGTGTCGGCAATCTCCGCTTCGCGGTCCAGACTTGTCATCCAGGAGGCGCCGACGCTGCCGCTGCTGCTCTTGGGATAGAAGCGCGAGAGTCCTTCGGGGGCGACAACCAACCGTTCGGGGTTCGCCATAACCGAACAGGCCTTACCGAATTCGCTGGCGAGCTGGCCGTAACCGTGGAGCACATACCAGACTTCTTTCCAGTCGCCCTTTAGCTCGCCAAAGGCTTGGAAGCGGGCCGTGCGCTGCACGGTCAGTATGTGTTCGCTGGAGGGCTGCTCGTCGGGCTCCGTGGGACTCGTACTCATGGGCGCAGGATAGCGCTAGGATGGGACGGTGATGCAACCTCTTCGAATCCCGAGTCGACGCGGCGGACATCTCGTCCTCCTGGCCTGCCTCCTAGTCTGCCTTCTGGCCGCACAGAGCTGCGGAGGGGACGAGGTCGCCCCCGTGCCTCCGGCAGAGGAACAGGGGGCGGGACCGGAAGTCGTGCTGGAAGAAAATGGTCCCGGCGCGCAGCTGACCGAGTCCGCAACATCCTCAGCCCCCAACCGCCACGCCCTCCACGGCGGCGCCCTTGACGCCAAGGGCGTGGACATTCACGAAGTGCGCGCCAGTCTCTCGGTCCTGATGGTCATGGGCGAAAAGGACCCCCACGCCTTTGTCGAAATCCTCAGCGAACTAGCCACCGTCGGCACCGACGCCGCCGCCGCGCTAGCCCTCGAACTAGAGGCCAACCCACGCCTCAAATTCGATGGGCGAGACACCGCTTTCAGCGACCTCTTCCGCGCCCTACTCCGCTTCGACGCGATCACCGACCAGCGCGCGGCGCTCGAAGCCGCCCTGGTATCCCAGGGCAGCTCGGACTCCGACACCAGCGACAGCGAATAGAGCTAGCGCAGAATCTCCCGCAGGCGGATGTTCTTGAACTCGATGTAGGCGCCTTCGGATTGGAGGCAGATCTTGCCGGGCACTTCTTCGCACCAGTCTGCGGTGTTTTGGAGGACGCC
>JBLHLB010000306.1:0-5177 GCA_047618505.1 Planctomycetota bacterium | reverse complement strand
CCTGACGATTCTTGCTCTTGTGTTGCCTGCATGCCTCTGCCCGAATCCATCAGCGAGCCCTGGGAGGCTCCCAACGATCGAGCAGCCTGTCAACCTTCTCGGGCTTCACAGGCTCAGCACGCCGCGCGGCATCGATCACCAGAGCCAAGCCCAAGACTTCACGACCGAGGCGCGAGATCAGGATAAGACCCCATACCGCGGCCACGGCACAAGCTCCTCGCCAGCCACCCAGGAGCCATCCGAGCCCAAGTCCCGCGGGTACAAACAACAGCAGAAGCGCTGGGGCTAGGGCGGGTACGTAGGCATAGAAGAACCACTGCACTCGACTGGACCAGCTAGCCCCCAGGGGAGCAAGACAGGACCAGGCGCGCAGCACATGGAAGTAGCCCTCTGCCCTTCGCCGACGTTGACCGTTGCGCAGGACACCGCTCTTGGGCTTTACCTCGAGAAAGCGTGCGCCCTGGACTAGACGCACGCCGCCGCCACGCGATCGAACGGTGAACATCAGGTCGAGGTCGTCGGCAGAAAAACCCGGTCGGGGTAACAGGCCCGGGACCGGACGCCAGGCCATGAGTTGACCATGAACGCTGAAGAGTTTACCGCCACGGGATTCCCAATGACGCACCTTGGCGGTGATGCGATCGAAGAATTCCGACGCATTCTGAGGCGCTCCGCCGTTTGCGGCGGAGGTCGATCCGTCCTCCGCAAGATCGCGCACAAACTCCTGTGCACCGCAAGCCAGGATTAGGTCGGTGTCCTCGCGGAAGGCTTCCGCAAGCGCGATCAGCGAAGCCTCGCGAAGGACGACATCGGCGTCCGTCAGGACGACCAACTCGACGTTGCCAAGGGCTCGCACACCACGTTCTATCGCCGTCGCTTTACCACAGCCCGGCCCCTCCACCAGCAACCACTCGACCTCTGGATGCTCCCCTCGGAGTTGCGCCATACAACTCGTCGCCACAGCCCATGTGTCGTCATCGGAATTGTCATCCACAACCACGACGCGCCTCAAGCCCGCCGTCGCGGGCCAAACGAGACGCGCACAGTTGCGCAGCTTGCGCTCCAACACGGAGCCTTCATTGCGCGCGGGGATGAGCAGTCCAAATCCTGCGCGTGCCATCAGGTGCTACCCGGAAGCAAAGCCTCCGCCATGAGCCCTGGCCAGGCCCGCGGTGAGAACAGGATGTTGTCGCCCTGGGCGCACTCCCAGGTGCAACGGCAGCGTGTCTTCGCAATCTGCGTCCGCAGATCTCGGGCCCGCTCGGAATTCCAAAGGGGTTCGAGGTCCCAATTCGTGTCGCCTAGATTGCCCATGGATTCCCCCAGAATCTCACAGGGATGCACGTCTCCGTTCTCAAAGATGACAGCCGAGAGGCTGCCAGCTGTGCAGGGCAGGTGTCCCTTGATTCGCGCACCCGGCTTGGATTCTGCTACCCGCCCAAGGTGGATCCCCATGCGTCGGTCTCGGGCACGCATCAAGCGCGAGAGTGCAAAGCCATAGCCGGGCAAGCGCCCCTCGCGCTCTAGCCGCGCCTTCGCTTCACAAACATCGCGATAGCGCTGAAGATCCACCGCCAAAAGACTTCGGTCGAGGGCCTCATTCCGCGCCAGGTTCACGGTCAAGTGGTCGGGCCCCAGTTCTTCCACCAGCTCGACCATGTGCTCCGCTAGGACCTCCTGGTTCTCGCTCGTGACGCAGGTAATGATTCCAACCCCAAGATTCTCGCGCTCACTGGCCACCGCCTTCAGTTCGCGCACCGCCTCCATGGACTTGGCATGTCCGCCGGGAACCTGGCGAATCCCATCGTGAACCTGGGGCGGTCCGTCGAAGGAGACCGAGACCGACACAAAGGTCTCTGGGTTCTCGTCCGCCATGCGCGCGGCGACCTCCGCCGTGCCCGCCACCAAGCCGTTTGTAGGCACGGCTAAGTGCCGCAGGCCGCGCGAGCCAAAGGAACGAGCCAGCCGCGGGAGATCCCGGCGCAGGAAGGGCTCCCCGCCTGTTAGGGAGACCCAGAGCAGCGGGCCGAGCTCCCCACAGGAGGCCGCCAGGCGCTCCACGTCCTCCGGCGACGGCCCCGAGAGCCCAGCCTCCACCTCACGCCAATGGAAGCAATGACGACAACGCAGATTGCAGGCGCCGGTAACAAAAAGCGTCAAGTGAATAGGCGGTCCACTCCTGCGCAGACCGCGCAGGGCAAAGGACAGCAGCGGCGTCGACATAGCTATGCCCCGGTGCGATGGCCCTACTGCGAGATGATCTCGAGACCCTTCGAACTGGCGAAGATCTGCGACGTACCGTTCTGGGTGAAGAACTGCGCGTAGGCCTGGAAGCCCGGGGGCAGTCCAGCTGCAACCGGAATGGAGAAGACACCGTTACCCTCCGCATCCGTCACGGATTGATCAAGGAGCAGCGTGTTGCCCGCGATGTTCAATGTGATGAAGTTGCCGATGCTGACCGGCGCGCCCAGGGGCGTGTCCGTAATCCAAAGGATGCAGGGCGTTCCCGGAGCAGTATTGCCTGTGGCCATGTGCAAGGTGCTACCAGCGAAGGGGACCGACAGTGCGTCGATCGTCGGCTCACCCAGTGTTCCATTCGTACCCGTGCCATAGGGGATGGCAAAGTTCAACGCGGTCGTCGCCGCATAGCCCGAGGTAGCGGAAGCTCCCGTGTTGCCGTATTCATCGCTGGACTGGAACCCGTAGGAGACGGCCCCCACCAAGTTCGCCGGGATCTCCCCGCGAAACACCTGTCCGCCGGAGCTCTTGGCGGCAGCTATTGGCAGGTTCACGCCATCGACCTCCACCTCGATCAACGTATCGTTGTAGAAGGTGATGTAGTAGGGCGCGTTGTCATAGACATGCACGCGCGCCGCCACGGATCCGAGGCTCGCACTGCGGTCCGTCAACGCTTCGATGTTCGGCAGATAGGGCGCGTGAATGTCCGCAACGCCCGTCACGTTCTCCAGGAAGGTGTTGGCGTTGCCGTTATCTTCGGCCACAAGGACATCGTAGTCGCCGTCGAAGTCCACGTCGCAGGCGTCGGCGTCAAGGGACACGGCGCTGAAACTCGGCACGCTCCCAAGCACGAACGAGAAGCCCGCGCCACCGTTGTTCTGGTTCAGGTAGAGCTTGTCCTGTCCGGAAAAGTCCGCCACGTAGAGGTCCAGGTCTCCGTCGTTGTCCACGTCGAAGAAGTCGCCTTCGTTGTCGTCATCCCCCGAACCCACAAGGGTGGTAAGCCCTCCGAAGACGCCGCTTCCGTCGTTTTCGAGGGTAATGTCCGTGAAGGAAAACACTTGCTGCCAGTTGAGTCCGTAGATATCCAGGTCGCCATCGCCATCGAGGTCCCCCATCTCCTGTTCGTAGTGGCCATCGCCGGCGGAGTAATTCGCGGGGAAGACGGCACCGGTCACATCGCGGAAGCCCAACTGTCCACCGCCGACGGCCGGCGCCAAGCTCGAACCATCCAAGCGGTTCGCGAACATGCGCGGCTCCTCTTGGCGCGCGCCGTGGAGAATATCGAGGTCGAAGTCTCCGTCGATGTCGCCCACGTCGATGTCGAGGGCAGAACTTGCGATGTCCGCCCGGACTCCCGTCGAGTCCTTGGTATCCGCCACCTGTATGCCATCACACCAAAGGGCCGGCTGATTTTGGAGAATGTTCGTCTGAGTCAAGGTGAAGCCCGAGGGATTGAACTCACCGAAGACACCATCGCCGTCATTCAGGAATAGGCGCGTGGGCACACCACCACCAAAAGCGCCACCATAGCTCGAGTGCACGAGATCCATGTCCCCATCGTTGTCCAGGTCACCGAAGTCACAGTCACAGGACCAGTCGATGAAAGTTCCGCCGATCAACAGGTTGCTTGGGATCGAAGAGCCCGCGGCACCAAGCCCGGCCCAACGACTCGTGGTCTCGTCGACATACTCACCGATGTCCCCACCCTGTTCGCCGCCCATGTTCACCCACCAACGGTTGCCCTGATTGGAGACCTGCGCAGTGTTCGAAATGTACAAGTCCAGATCGCCATCATCGTCGAAGTCCACGAACTCGATGTCGCGACTGTCGTCGGCGATGACCGGAAAGCGCATCGCCGTCTCGTCGGCGAAGAAGCCAATACTGCCTCCTTGAGTACCGCCCTGGTTAATCCAGATGCGGTTCTGGTCGTTGCCGAGATCGCCACCATCGGCCATTACGATGTCCCAATCTCCGTCTAGGTCCACATCGCCGAAGTCGACGTTTTCCGTATAGGAGTTGTTGCTGGGATTTCCGGAGGGGATGCGGCTCGAGTTGACCACAAGTTGGGCCGATCCCACGGCGCAAAGGACCGTCAGGGCAAAAGTGGCCGCGGCAAGGCGGGCGAGGAATCGATGGTGCATGGAATTCGGGAGGCTCGGATCGGTCGGGTGACAGAGCTCGGACCCCATAAGTGTAATAACACGCAGCATTCCTGCCACCAGCACCCTCAGGCCCCACGCCAGGACCCCCTAGACCCCTTCCGTGGCTGTTTTTCTGGCTTCGGGCCAGCCCAGGGCCAGCTTCGAGCTTCCCGGGGCTTCAGCGAGCGCCGATACGCCGCTCGATCATCCAGCCGACGAAGAACAACACGAGGCCGATCACCAGGGCGTAGGACTCGTAGCGCATCGACTCCAGGGCCTCGTCGTCGAAGCCGAGCTGGATCGAGACTGTCAGGCCCACCAGGACCACAATCATTCCGATGCCTTCTAGGGTCTTGGCGACCCACCATATGAGGGGACTCTTCACGGGCGCGGAGCCTACGACGCCCGTCCCCGGAGGGAAACAACGACGAGCTGGAAACAAAGCCGAGGGGTCCTCAGCGGAAGCCCCAGCCCCCAGGCATCCTCAAAGCGAGCGTCGCAGAAGTTCCAGGACTGCGGCCGCCAGCCTCTCCGCCGTCAGGGTCGAGGTGTCCGCATCCCGACGATAGGAGCAATAGTCGGGGGATGTGCTAGCCACGCAAATTCCACGCCCATAGAGGTCTATCTCCGAGGCCGATGTGGGGGCAAAAAACGCCACGATGGGAACCCGGCGGGCGTTGGCCACGTGCAGAGCCAAGCTGTCACTGGTGATCAGAAGATCAAGCTGATCCACAAGCGCCGCAAACTCCAAGAGGCCGTTGTCCGTGCCCGCGTCCACCGCGCGCACGCGCCGCG
>JBLHLB010000305.1:0-5189 GCA_047618505.1 Planctomycetota bacterium | reverse complement strand
CTGCGCGACACAGGTGTGCACGATGTGCAGAAGGGACGCGATCTTGGGCACGCCGTCCTACGCGCCCTTGGATTCCAATCGGGCTTCACTCACATGGAGTGGTTCCTAACGCCCGATGGAGAGGCTGTCTTCGGCGAGATCGGCGCACGGGCGCCGGGCGCGCGACTGGTGCACGCCATGAACTACTCCTGCGACGGCGACCTCTTCGTGGCCTGGGCCGAGGCCGTCTGCTACGGACGCGTGAGCCAAGACCTCTCGAAGAAGTACAATGCCGCCCTGGTCTTCAAGCGCGCCGAAGGCGAGGGCAAGATCAAGGCCTATGAAGGTCTCGATTCGATTCTTGCGCAGCACGGTGAGCACATCGTGCACATCGATCTGACGCCCATCGGCCAGCCGAAGCGCGATTGGCGCAAAGTCGTCGTCGGCGACGGCTGGATCGTCGCACGTCACCCGAATCTTGAGGTGGTTTCAGAGATCGCGAACGAGCTCTGCGCCAACTTCCGCATCACCACCGCCTAACGATTTCCGACGTCTGTGTCCCCCCAAGCCGTATTTCTAGGTCCCCAGCGCCTTTCCCGCACTGTCGGCGAGGCGGTCCATCGCCACGCCCCCATGGCAATGAAGGCGGGACACGTGGTCACGATCACCGCCGGCTGGGAAGAGCGCGAATTGGAGGACAGGGAGCTCGAGGAGCACCTGGGTGGCCGCATCATTAACCTCGAACTATTCCGCCGGGCCGAGGATGTCTTCCAACGCGACCCGGAGTTATTCGCGGGCATGCGTCAGCGGCACGATCGACTGCGCAAGCTCCAGCGCCTGTATGGGCTGCGCTTGGGACATTCCCTGGCGGCGGCCCGTGAACTCCTTCGTCGTCGGCCCGCCGACCAGTTAGACGATCTCCTGGAAAGCGAGATCGACGACGCCATCGAACTTGTACGCCTGCTCGACACCCAGCACGCCAAGCGCCTTCGGGAAGTACATGCGGCCTTCGAGGATGAATGGCGCCCGACCGAACGCGACGTCGTCGGCCAACACCGGCGCGAGATTCTGCAGGTCATGGCCGAGGCGGGAGCGCTATTCTTGGCCGGTGGCCACGTGGCGATCCTATTGAATCGACTACGCCTCTTTAGCCTCGGGCCGCACCTCGCGAGTCTGCCGGTCTTCGCCTGGTCCGCCGGCGCCATGGTGCTGACGGAAAAGGTCGTTGTGTTCCACGACAACCCGCCCCAGGGCAAGGGCAACCCGGAGCTGCTGGAGCTTGGGCTTGGGCTAGTCCCCTCTGTTGTGGCCCTGCCCCACGCTTCGCGCCGTTTGAAGCTAAGCGATCCCGTGCGTGTTGAGCTCTTTGCAAGACGCTTTGGTCCCGGGCCCTGTATTGCCTTAGACGAACACAGTGAAATGCTCTGGGATGGGGCGACGGCGATTCCCTCAGGGAATACGCGCGTGCTCTTTGTCGACGGAACGGTGACATCGACGGAGGTTTCAGTATGAGCCTCCATGATGAACTCGCCAGCCTCGCCCCCGGCGACCCGCACATCCTTGGGGAACGCCTGGCGGAGCTGCAGTTCCCCTTTGTGGATGGGTCTCATGCGACCTTCGCCTTCCGAGGGCCCGCGGATGAAGTGGTCCTGCATCACTGGGTTTACGGCCTGCAATCAGCACAGCCTTTTGAGCGCATCGGCTCGAGCGATCTATGGCTGTTCCAGATGGAAATCCCGGCGCGCTCGCGCATGGAGTACAAGCTTGAGGTCGTCAAGGACGGCCAACGCCAACTGGTCCAGGACCCCCTCAATCCCAACGCGGCGCACGACCCCTACGGTTCCAACTCGGTTCTGCATGGCGAAGGCTATGAGACCCCGTCCTGGGCCCAGGTAAATGATGAAGTGCGTACCGGCGAGATCCGCGAGCTGGGCATCGGCAGCGACGTCTTTGGGGAGCTACGACCGGTCAAGGTATACCTGCCGGCGCGCTTCAACGAGTCGCGGCGCTATCCGCTCCTGATTGTCCACGATGGCGACGACTTCCTGCGCTTCTCCAATCTGCAGCAGGTACTCGATAACCTGATTCATCGCCTCGAGATCCCGCCCGTGATCGTCGCCATGACGACGTCACCGGATCGCATGACGGAGTATGCCGACGACCCGCGTCACGGGCGCTTCATCGCCGAAGAACTCGTGCCGCTACTGGAGGAACGCTTCCCCCTGGTGAGCTCGGCCTCGGCGCGCGGGTTGCTGGGTGCGAGCTTCGGGGCCGTCGCCTCCCTGTCCGCAGCCTGGCGCCACCCCGGCGTCTTCGGAAGCCTGTGTCTGCTCTCCGGATCCTTTGCCTTCACGGATATCGGTGAGCACGATCGCGGCCCCCTCTTTGACAGGGTCGTCGAGTTCACCAACGCCTTCCGGGAGAACCCCGGCAAGCCGGCGGAACGCGTCTTCCTGGCCTGCGGAACCTATGAGTCGTTGATCTACTACAACCGCTCGATGGTTCCGTTGCTGCAGAAGACAGGGATGGACGTACGCTTCGAAGAGGCCCGCGACGGACACAACTGGGAGAACTGGCGTGACCGCTTGCGGACCGCACTTTCCTGGCTATACCCGGGTCCACTCTGGCTCGTTTACGAATAGCCCACCGCTTTAGACCTGTGCCTTCCCCCTTTGCCTCCCCCTGGCCCAGCGCCTTGACCGAACAGATCCATGGCAGCAGTCACTAAGAGAATCGGGCTTTCCCTCGGAGCCGACGTTGATTGGCCCACGTGCTACGAGGACATCCTCGGACAGCTCGATCTCTCCCTGCAGATCAAGCGCGACACCGTGACGTTCTCCTGTGAGCGCGTCACGATTGAGCCCTTCTCACTACGGGCTCCCCAGCGCTACGATCTGGTTCTGGATCGTCTCACACACTGGTATCACCCCACGCGCGAGTGGATCAAGAAGGCGGTCATCATGGATGGCACCTACGTCTTCAACAATCCCTGGTCGGTGCAGTCCATGGAGAAGCAGACCTCCTACTGTGCGATGATGCGCCTGGGTTTGCCGATCCCCGAGACCTGGCTGTTGCCGCCGAAAGAGTACGAGAAGTCGCCCGATCTCGAGGTGACACTGCAGCGCTACGCGCGACTTTTCGACCTCGATAAGATCGGTGAAAGTGTCGGCTATCCGGCGTTCCTCAAGCCCTACGACGGAGGCGGCTGGGTTGGCGTCAACAAGATCGACGATCGCGAGTCGTTGGAAACCGCCTACGAAGACAGCGGCAAATTCGTGATGCACCTGCAGAAGGGCGTTCTGCCCCACGATCGCTTTGTACGCTGTGTTGGTGTCGGCCCGCAGATTCGGGATGTGCTATACGATCCCTCTGCGCCGCTGCACCAACGCTACCAGACCGATTCTGCTGCCGACTTCCTCGACGAGGGTGATGCCGAGGTGTTGCATGACATCACCTTGACGATCAATGCGTTCTTCGGCTGGGACTTCAACTCCTGCGAGTCCCTGCGAGACAAAGGCGTTTGGTACCCGATCGACTTCGCCAACCCCTGCCCGGATTCCCAGGTTACATCCCTGCACCGGCACTTCCCCTGGTTGGTGAAGGCCAAGTTGCGCTGGTCTCTGTTCTGTGCGGCCACAGGTCGCCGGATGAAGCAGAACCTGAATTGGGAGCCCTTCTACGAGATCGCGGACCAGGACATTTCCTACCGCGAAAAATTGACGGGGTACGGGAAGCTGGCGCGTCAACACTTCGACACCGAACGCTTTGAGGCCTTCTGCGAAGAGCACCTAGCTCACCTGGACGAGGTGGCCTGGGAATACTTCGGCACGGACAAGGCCCGTGACGCGGTACGCGAAAAAGTCATTGCACTCTTCCCGAATCACGAACACGACGAGTTCACCGATCACTTCTGGAGCGAGATCCAGATCTGGCGCGACGCCGATGCTGCCACTCGCGCTTGACCCACATCTATTAGGCACAATGAGCAAGATTACAGAGAACTGGCACTCCCACCGCTTAGACAGTGAAGTCAACGTGGCCCGCTGGGGCGAAGTTGGAACGCCCGTATTGTTCTTCCCAACGGCGGCGGCGGACTACGAGGAGTGCGAGCGCTTCCAGATGGTCTCGGCGCTGGCTGACATGCTTGGCGAAGGACGTATCAAGCTCTATTCAGTCGACAGCGTCGCGGGCCGAGCCTGGTTGACCGAGGACAATTCGTCAGTGGCCGCGGCTGCGATGCAGAACCGGTTCGATGCCTTCGTGGCGAACGAGCTGGTCCCCATGATTCGCAAGGACTGCCAGGATGAGGGCGCGGAGATCATCGCCACGGGGCCTTCTATTGGGGCATTCAATGCCCTAGCGGCAATGTGCCGGCATCCGGATCTGTTCAGCTCAGCGATCTGCATGAGTGGAACCTATGACCTCTCGAAATTCCTGGAGGGGCCTGTGAATCACGAGTACTTCGAGTCTTCGCCGCTGCACTTTCTTTCCGAGCTACCGGAAAACGGGAAGCAGTTGAAGAAGCTGAGGGAGAGGTTCGTGCTGATCACCCACGGCGAAGGAAAGTGGGAGGAGCCCGCGCAGTCTTGGCGCATCGCTGAGGCGCTCGGGAGCCGCGGGATCCCCAATCGAGTAGATGCCTGGGGAGAGGAGTGGGACCACGATTGGCCGACCTGGCGAAACATGCTCCCGAAGTATCTCGACGAGCTCGTACCGGTCTAGTGGATGTGTAAGCGGCGGTACGGAACCAGGTTCCGTACCGCCGCTTGGTCTTGCTAAACGGTGACGAATCGTCGCTGCTTAGAAGTCCCAGCCGAGGCCGACAATGACGCGGTGGTCGTCGCGGACGGCGCCGGGGGCAGGGGTGTTGTCGTAGTCAAAGACGTACTGCAGCTGGGCGTGCATGTTATCGCTCATCTTGATCATGACGCGGTTGTCGAGGCGACCATAGAAGTCTTCGATGTCCTCGAGGGACGGGAAGGACTGCATGTCCTGCTCGAAGCGAACGTTCTCGTTGATCTGGTTCCAGTAGATCCAAGCGGCACGGGCGGCGATGTACTCATTGTCATCGGGAGTAGGGTCATCCGGCGGAACATCGAAACTTTCGGCGAAGTACACAACACCGAGTTCCCCGTCGAAACCGCGTGTCTCTTCGTCGAAGAACACATGACCAACACCAACACCGCCGAACCAGCGCAGGTCCAGGTTGG
>JBLHLB010000304.1:0-5196 GCA_047618505.1 Planctomycetota bacterium | reverse complement strand
CACACCACGTGGAACCCGGGGGCCGGCCGCACGGTCTCGTTGTTCGGCAGGGTCAAGCGCGCCGTCTCAATGGACTCGAGCACGGGGTAGAGCAGCGAGAGGGCCTCTTCTGCGCCGTGGGTAACCTCGTTGATGACCAATCGCGCACCGGCGCGCATGGCACTTGTGAAGGGGCCGTCGTGCCACACGTATTTGGATCCATCTGGGACATAATGTCCGCGCAATTCAGCGGCCGCTGTGTCCTCGGTCAGGGTGATGGCAAAGACGCCGGCTTCCGTGCGCCCATGGTGGTAGGCAGCGTAGGTCTTCCCTACGCCGGGGGGGCCGTGGACATAGAGCGTGCGAACAGAGTCGATGGCGAGCACGGAATCGAGCAGTTGCCAATCGCTGGGGGTTTGGTCGTCGGGGGCGGGGTCGGGGAATAGAACGGCTTCTTTGTTGTGCATCTTGGGTCTCCTAGTGAAGCGTGAGGATCAGCTTCGAAGATGCAGGATGTCCCAACTGCGCGATGGAGAGGGGGGAAAGCCAAAGGGCTCTAGGCGATGAATCGCACTCCAGAGCGAAACCCGGTTTCACTTTGAAACGTGATTGACCTCCACAGAGGGTAGTGCTCCGTTGTGTACGGGATCACAGGAGCGACGCGCAGGTCGCCCGCAGGCAACGGGAACAAAACCAAGCCCCGGGGCTAGCGCGCGACGGGGCCGCCGGCGGGAGGGGGCGCGGGCAGCACGAAGTCGGGCAGCAGCGTGTCGAGGGCAGCTCTTGGACCCTTCAAATCAAGGATGACTTCGACAGGCAATTTCTCTGCCCAACGCGAAGAGGTGTGCCGTTGGGGGATTGCGTCGCAGGTCATCCTGGCCATCAAAAAGCGCGGCTCCTCAAGCAAGTGCGCGCGCCGGTGACCGAGCTGGTAGGCCCAGGCCAGGGTCGTATCCCCAGTCATGCCGAAGGCCACCATTAGCCCAGGGCCACCCGCCCAGAGGTGTTTGGTGTGAATCAGGAACACCAGGGTGTCGTTGGGGTTCTTCGGGTGGTGCCAGCGACGAGCGTGGTAGGCGCGATTCCGAACCAAGGCGCCGTGGTCTCGCTGTTTGAACTCCATCGAGGCGTAGGACTCCCACTTTTCCTCGAGCTCCGCGGCGCAGGCGGAGCTCAGGGAAACGATGTCGCGACCGCAGTCCTCGAGGAACACATCCAAGGTCTGGAAGATGTACTGTTCTAGGTTTGTGTAGCCCTGGGGCACGCGCTTGCGCACGCCCTGGCGTGCATCTTCCTTGGGCGGCCGCGTCGTCACGAGGATCAGGTCCCCAGGGGCGACGTTTGTCACGTCGACGGACAGCAGTTCCTTCGGCTGACGCTCATCAGGGGGGTAGTTGAGCAGCGATTCCCCAAGTCCATAGCCCAGTTTCACCAGTGGCCGCAGGATCTCAAAGGAAGCGGCCGAATCGCGACGATCGAATTGACGAACACTCCCCGATTTCGGATTCCCCTTGGAATCGAAAACTTGATTGAAGTAGGAAAAGGGGTGAACGCGCGGGGTCATGCAAAATCGTCCGCGGAATGACGGCGGCGGATCGACAGATTCTGCCACTTGATCGCGCTTTCGAATAGCCCCCCAGGTCCGCCCTTTGACGGCCCCTTGGATGCCCTTTGACGACCAAACATGTTCAGCCTCAACTCAAGTGATGCTCCGACGTCCGAATCTACGCTGCCCTCCGGCGTGCCTCCGATGGAACAGGAATTCAGCCGAGCTCGCGATTTGCGCGAATCCGGTGATCTAGAGAGTTCCTGCGGACTGTTGACTCGCACGTTCAAGGAACGCAAGCGCGTCCTTGGCCTCGATGATGACCATACCCAGGTCGCCGCCAGCCAGCTTGGGCGGACCCTTCGGGCGATGGGGGACTTTGAGGGGGCCATCAGGCTTCATCGTGGCGTGCTCGAGTTCCGCACTCTGCACTACGGACACGCACATTCCTTTACGCTGAACTCGGCCCAAATCCTTGCGGATACCTACCTACAGGCTGGCGAGCCTGAGCGGGCAAGAGAGCTGAAGTCGCTGGACCCGGGCTAGGTTGGGGTATCGCCAGTAGGACCCGTCGAGGCCTGCTAGCAAGAGGCATCGCCCCTACAGGGGATGCCCCTGTGGCCCTGGGGTCAGTGGACGGGACTCAAAAGCCGATCTGTAGGTCGAGGGGCGTTGCTGAGGAGAATAGGGGCCCGCGCAAAACAGAATGCCGTGGACGGTCAGCGTCCTGCCGATGGGGGCAACATCAAGAAGCACAGGGACCGAGCCCCTTACCGCATCGTGGTCCTTATCCGGACCGTACACCGCGTGACGTAATCAGTTGAATCGCCTGCACGCAGTAAGCCAGCATCCAAACACGGGGCTGGGCCCTGCCGGAGAACAGAGTCGAGGTGTAGGTTCCGAGACTCCTGCACCCCTCCGATGGTCATGCCCGCTTGTCCAATGGGGCTCTTCGTCGTCGAGAGGAAAACTTAGCCGGGGGTGCTCCCCTGGGCTGGTGTCCTCAGCCCAGGGGCGGAACGTCGCCGCCTTCGGGCACGTTCGCAGTGGGAAGGCTGCGGTAATAATTCGCGCAATTGCCGCCGGCCACCTTGGAGGCGCGCAGGGCTTGTTCCGCATGGTTGCGCAGCTTCTCGTGGGACTCGATGTCCTTACCGTTGAAGGTTTCGAACCCGATGCTGGCCGAAACCGCCACGTGGGACTTGGCGCCCTGGGGGCGGCCGGAGAGTTTCTTGATCTCTTCCCTCAGTCGGTTGACCACGTGGGCCGCGTCGATCTTGCGGGTGTAGGGCAGGAGCACCGCGAACTCATCGCCGCCTAGGCGACCGGCCACATCCTCTGTCCGTAGGGTCTCGCGGATCGCTCCGCCCACCATCCCGATGATTGCGTCACCGATGGTGTGGTCATGTTCCTTGTTGATCAGCCCGAAGCGGTCCAGGTCAATCAGCACCAGGGCGATGTCGTGGCCGTGGCGTTGGGCGGCGCTGAAGTGCTCCACCAGGCGCGCTTCAAAAGCCAAAGGTCGCAGCAGATCCGTGCGGTCGTCAAAGAGGGCCCTATGGCGCAGGAGTTCCATCTCGTCGATGGTGCGGGCTTGGTCCAGGAGCCGCCTCGCGCGCAGTTCGAGCTCGGTCACACTGGCTTCACGGCGCAGCAGATCCCAATGCCCGTTGGGCAAGGCGCGGTCTGCCCGCAGGATTGGCTCTTCACCCTCGCGCTCCACAATCATGAGGAGAGGAATGGGCGTGGAACTGTCAGGGTTGGCCGAGCGGTGGGTCTCGAGAACCGCCAGCTCGACCGTTCCGCCACCGGAAAGGGGATCTACGATCAAGAGATTCGGGCGGGGCTCCCGCTCCAAACGATCGACGGTTTCCCGCAGGCTGTAGGTTTGTTCGACCTGCAATCCCTGTTCGCGGAGTGCCGCCGCATGCTGATCCCAGCCGTGCCCGGCATGGTCGCAGACGACGATTAGGGCCTGAGCCCCGGGGGCTCCGGTCACGCCGGGGTCGTCCGTGACACGGGTAAAGGGCTCTCGAGCCCCGGCGGATTGCTCTCCTGACGAGCCCGCTTCCATCCCGGAAGGCTTATCCATGACCTGAAAGTCTACCAAGTCGCTTTTAGCTCCTGTTGACCCATCAGGGGGGACACTGCTCTCATTCTGGCTTCTCTCGGGACTCCTTCTGCAGGGCGGGGCGTGCAAGCCGACCTCCGAAGGAAGGGGTCGGGGCCGGTGGGGCTGATAATTCTCCACAATCGGATGCTGGGTAGCGAGGGGGTCGCGGCTAGAATTCTCGCCCTTCGTGTACGTCTGGCGTGCGCGAGCGGGGTTCCGGTGCACTCTTTGAATACCGCCTTGAGCGGCATTTCGAACGGCGTCCGGGTCTCAAAATTCATCTTCTTTACGTCTTTTCTGGGGGCTGTGGCCCTCCCCGGGAAATACCTCGTGCCCGGCGATTCGGCCGACACGATTTTTCAAAATATGCGCGCTCCCGGTACAGACACCGCACGCGCCTGGGCTGCAAACCCCTCACTTCCAGAATGGACCTCGTTTCACTTCAAGACCTTGTAGACGCCGGAGCTCATTTCGGATGCCGCGTATCGCGGTGGAATCCGAAGATGGCCCCCTATATCCATGGCCGGCGCAATCTGATCCACGTGATCGACCTGCGCGAGACCATCCGGGGCCTCGCCCGCGCGCAAAACTTCCTCTATCACCTCGTCTCCGAGGGGCAGCAGCTCCTCTGGGTTGGTACCAAGCGCCAGATCAAGGGCGTGATCGCAGACGCAGGTGAGCGCACCGGCATGCCGGTCGTGACCGAGCGCTGGATCGGTGGCACGCTGACGAACTACAGCGTGATCCGCAGTCGACTGCGCCGCCTGGAGGAGCTCGAGACCCTTACGGAATCCGGCGAGATGGCCGCGCTTCCCAAGAAGAAGCAGGCCACCCTGCGCCGCGAGCACCGCAAGATCCACCGTAACCTCTCGGGTATCCGCGAGATGAACGGTATCCCCGGTGCGATGGTCGTGATCGACCCCAGCCGCGAGTACAACGCTGTGCGCGAAGCACGCAAGCTCGGCCTGGCCGTGATCGGCATCCTCGATACGGACTGTGATCCCGAGGGCATCGACATCGTGATCCCCGGCAACGACGACGCCCTGCGTTCCGTGCGTTTGCTTGTGGAATCCTTGATTCAATCCGTCGAAGAAGGCGGCTCCGCCCACCGCGATGTGATGGCGGCCACTGGTGCTGCGGAACGCACCCCAACTGAGGACGCACCTTCCGGTGGCGAGCCCCGCCCGACGCGCGGCCAGACGATCAAGCGTGCCGACGGCGCCAAGTCTGAAGACGCGGCCAAGGAAGGTAGCGCCGCGGCTCCCGCCGCTGCTCCCGCCGCTGCTCCCGCCGCTGATGCGACCCCCGAGCCGGCTCAGGCTCCCGCGGCCAGCGAAGCTGCCGCGGACGCTACCCCCGGCGCCTGACCCCCCTAGCTTGTGCCTACGTGTTAGGCCGCCAAGCAACCCAATGGGCCCATGCAGGGCCCATTGGGGAGCACTTCGGACAAACTCGGCGAGGACTCCTCGGCGAGAATGTACGTCGCTTCTAGGGAAAGACAACTAGACACCTGAGCTGTGAAGGCTTGGGCGTCACCCCCCCTTTTTCACTGCCCGGC
>JBLHLB010000303.1:0-5231 GCA_047618505.1 Planctomycetota bacterium | reverse complement strand
ATACCCCCTACGAAACCGAACAGAGCGGACGCCTCGAGCTGGCCGAGGATCTGCTGCGCGCGGACAACCCCTTGACCGCCCGGGTCGCCGCCAATCGCATTTGGCACTACCTCTTCGGCCGCGGCATCGTTACGACCCCGGACAACTTCGGCCGGCTGGGTGCGCTTCCGACCCACCCCGAGCTTCTGGACTGGTTGGCGACGCGCTTCGTCATTGAGGACTGGTCGGTCAAGCAGCTCCTGCGCCTCGTGCTGAGCTCGAAGACCTGGCAGCAAGCAGCCACGCCCAGCGTGCGGGCTCTTGACGTCGATCCGGAGAACCACTGGCTTTCCCACGCGAACGTGCGCCGCCTTGAGGCGGAGCTTATTCGTGACGCGCTCCTCTCCGTATCGGGTCAGCTGGACGCCACGCGCTTCGGACCAGGTACGCCGGCGAACGCGGGGTCGACACGCCGCAGTATCTACCTTCAGTCGCGGCGCAATTCATTGGACGAGTTTCTCCAGACGTTCGACGCGCCGGTGCCCTTCGCGACGGTGGGGCGCCGGAACGTGACGAACACGCCGGCGCAGTCTCTGGCGCTTCTCAATGACCCACGGGTCGTGGAATTGGCCGCCGACTGGGCGGCGAGCGTGCTTTCCGATGTGACGCTCACATCCCACGAGGCACGCGTTGCGCACATGTTCGAGTCCGCGCTGGGGAGACCTGGGACGGCGACCGAGCTCTCTGGTCTGAAGAACTACCTCGAGAGCTGTACCGCCGAACTCGGTCGAGCGCAGACGCGACGACACGCGCTCGGAGACTCGCTCGCGGCGAGGCAGGCCGCGCTCGATCGGATTCTCGATCCGGTGCGCACACGCCTCCTGGAGGAGGGCGGACGAAAACCCGCTGCGCCCGACTTCGCACCCTTCGCCCATTGGGACTTTAGGGAAGGACTCGAGGACCAAGTGGGTGACCTGCACGGAACGCTGCACGGCAGCGCCAGGCTGGAGAACGGTGCGCTTGTCCTGGACGGAAACGGACACGTCTCCACTTCCCCCATCGGACGCGAGCTACGGGCAAAGACCTTGGAGGTCTGGGTGGAGGTCACGCAAGCAGACCAGCGCGGCGGTGGCGTCGTGACGGTGCAGGACCTGCGCGGAGGCGTCTTCGATTCGATCGTGTTTGCGGAGCGGATTGTGCGTCGTTGGATGGCGGGCTCGGACAACTTCCGCCGCACCCAGGACTTCGGTGGCCAGGACGAGGAGTCGCGCGCCGGGGAGCCGGTGCACGTCGCGATCGCGTACGACGCCGACGGGACGATCCGCGGGTATCGCAACGGCACAGCCTACGGCGAGCCCTATCGCAAGACCGAGCCCGCGACCTTCGCCGCACGTGACAGTCAGGTCCTGTTCGGTCTCCGGCACGGTGCTCCGGGTGCCGGACGCATGTTCCGAGGCCGCATCCTCGAAGTGCGACTCCACGACCGTGCCCTCAGCACCGAGGAGCTTGCGTCCTCCAGCGCTGGAAGTCCGTATGTCAGCCAGCGTGCGGTCCTCGCCGCGCTTGCAGAGCCGGAGCGCCTGCGCGTCGACGAGCTCGAACGCGAGCGCGCACAGCTCCGGACGGAGCTCGAAGAGCTCGGCGAGCCTCAAGAAACCGGCGAAGCATGGACGCGCGTCGCGCACGTGCTCTTCAACTTGAAGGAGTTCATCTATGTGCGTTGAGGCGTTTTCATGAGCCCCCAACGATTCTCACGCCGGCAGGTGCTGAAGAGGACGTCCACGGGTTTCGGGATGGTGGCCTTGTCGGGCCTCATGGCGGAGCAGTCCGAGGCCGGGCGATCGGAGGTAGACCGCGCGCAGCTCCCCCATCACGCACCGCGTGCGAAGCGCGTGATCTTCTGCTACATGTCGGGTGGCGTCTCGCAGGTCGATTCCTTCGACCCCAAGCCTGAGCTAGAGCGTCTGGCCGGGAAGCCCATGCCCGTTTCGATCGCACGCACGCAGTTCAACCAGAACGGCAACGTGCTGCCTTCGCCGTTCAAGTTCAGGCGGTACGGAGAAAGTGGCCTTCCGGTGAGCTCGATCTTCCCCGCGCTCGGAGGCGTGGCCGATGAGCTGGCCGTGATCCGTTCGATGACCAGCAGCGTCAACGAACACGCCCAGGGGAACTACGCCATGCACACCGGCTTTCCCTTCCTGGGTCACCCGAGCGCCGGTGCCTGGACGACCTATGGACTAGGAACGCTGAACCGGAATCTGCCGGGCTTTGTCGTGCTGCAGAGCGGCAACGCGGTCGCGCCACACGGCGGTGTGGGCTTGTTCAGCAGCGGCTTCCTGCCTGCGCAGCATCAGGCCTCCATTCTGAAGGCGGACACGGTGCCCGCCGTTCGGAATATCACGGCCAGCCTGCAGGGTCGCGCTCAGCGCCGGCACCTCGATCTGATCCAAGAGCTCGACGGCGCGTTCCATGCAGGCGAGCCGGATCCTCAGATTGAAGCCGCTATTCAGAACTACGAGACCGCGTATCGCATGCAGGCCGCGGTCCCGGAGGTCTGCGACCTCTCTGGTGAATCGGCTGCGACGAAGGCCTTCTACGGCATCGATTCTCCGGAGCCGACCAAGGCGGCCTACGCCCGCCAGTGCCTTTTGGCCCGCAGGCTGATCGAGCGGGGCGTGCGCTTCGTCGAATTGAGCTGTTTGACCAAGAATATCGGCGCTGGCGGTGCCGCGAACCCCTGGGACCAGCACAGCGCGATCGAGAAGGGTCACGCTGCCATGGCACATCAGGTCGACCAGCCGATCGCTGCGTTGATCATGGACCTGAAGCGACGTGGGCTCCTGGACGAGACCTTGATCGTCTGGGCCGGTGAGTTTGGTCGTACGCCCTTTTCTCAAGGCAGCGACGGGCGCGACCACAACCCCTTGGGCTTCAGCGTGTTCCTCGCCGGCGGCGGCGTGAAGGGCGGCACGGTCTACGGCGCCACGGACGAGCTGGGCTATCGCGCCGTCGAGGATCCGTGCGACGTCTACGACCTCTGGGCAACAGTGCTCCACCTCCTGGGCCTCGACCACGAGCGCTTGACCTACCGCTACGCCGGCCGCGACGTCCGCCTCACGGACGTGCACGGTCGGGTGTTGACGAAGATCATCTGAACGGAGGCGCGCTTCGTGCAGCAGAAGCGATCTTCGATGGATGGAACAGGGGTGACCGACATCCTGGGCCTACTGATAAGCTCGTCCGCGGTTCCAGTAGACCGTCTCGATCGACAGTCCATTTAGCGAGGGGTATGCAGCAAGGTTGCTACCGGGTGACGAAGGCGCACCGTCCCCAAGGGCAGTGAATGCGCACCCCCTTCTGGCCAGTTCAGTTCGCGCGGTAATACCGATGGTGAAGCCCGTTGAGAACAGGCTTGCCGCTCACATCACCGACTCTCCCAACGGATCGGTGCAGCGACGCTCTCAAGAGCACGCGTTGACGGTCTTTAGCCATTGTGCGAGGAAGCTGCAGGAGTCTGAGAATCCAGGGTATGCCAGATGGTCGCTATCGCGTGGGTTGTCTCTGGCTAGCCTTTCGCGTACGGTGATCAAAACGCGAGAATAGTGGGCTCTGGGGACCTGGGTTTGGTTTTCGGTATGCACTGCTCGATCCGGAATAGACCGAGGAGCTCGACAAGTCCTGACACCGCCGGAGGCGCGCGGGCATGCAAATCATCACGGCGGCGTACTAAGAACAGTGGCTTTTCCCGACCTAGACTGCCCCGACCAGATCGAAGATCTGGTGCGCATCTTTTACCAGCGCGTTTCGGAAGACGACTTGCTCAGCCCGGTCTTCGTGGGCCAAGCCGCGGTCGATTGGGACGAGCACGTCCCGAAGATCACGGCCTTCTGGTGCAAGCTCGAGCTCGGGCTTCCGGGCTTCAACGGCGTGCCGACCCAGAAGCACGCCGCGCTCTCCGCTGTGCAGCCCTTCCGCTCCGAGCAGTTCGCCCGTTGGATCTGGCTCTTCCACGACACGGTCGATAGCGGTTGGGAAGGACCCCACGTAGAGTCCATCAAGGCTCGCGCGGTGATGGTCGCGCGCATGCAATCCCAGGTCGTTCCGACCGCGGAAGCGTGGAACGAAGCCGACGAGGGCGCGCCTCGCTAGTTCGCTAGCGCCTTTGCCTGGCGCTTCCTCCGTTCATTGTTAGTCAAGCAGCACGCTTGGATACTGCTCCCTCTGTGTGAAACGTTCAGGTTTGCGTCACGCAGCCACAGAGAGCACGGTGGCACCCGGGGCAGTGAAGATGGCCATGAGTTCAGCTTTCTTGTCGCCAAGCCTGCCTGCATAGCAGGAGTTCTGTTCACGGTTCCGAACCTAAGAAATCCATGAGCTCCGTAGAAGTTGCAGTAGCAGCGGAGCAGTTCGGGTGGGCCGTCCAGCGTCCGCTTCTGCCTGGCATGGCAGGGTGACTGCCCAGCGAACCTGCAAGTCTGAGGAACCGGATGCGTCAATTGCGAACGTCCCGATCTGTGGGAGCCCTGGGGCGGTAACGTCTCAGGGCTATTTCAAGTAGCTCCAAGCCGACCTCAATCGTGTCAGTTTGGCCCGCGCTGTAGAGACCCTGTTTGCTGACACAGTGGTAGCAAATCATGGCGCGGTGGGCCCCGACCCGTTCCTGGGTGCCGGAAAGGCTGGTCCCGGCGTAGTCGAACTGGGTAAAAAGCTCCCCGGCGGCCCCCGAGAGGCGACCGCGGGTCGCTGCCGATCGCTCACGACGTCCATCTTGTGCTACTTTCATGGTCTTGAGCAACCTGCCCGCCCACATGGCGACTATTTGTGCGCCTGGACAAATAGGTCCATTCTGCCCGGGCTCCCAAGGTCTCGATGACGCTGGCGGGGTTCGCTTGTTGCGTCGATTTGTGGTGGTCCGAGGGGGGCTCAAAACAGGGTGAGGGCCGAGGTGCTCTAGGGCGTCTCGGCTCACTAAAAGTGGATTACAGCAGGGCGTTAGCCTAAGCCCAGAGTTCGAGTCCAGGCCCTGGCCCTTGGTCATTCCCGTGGACGAACTATGCGGCACGCGCAGGCGAATACAGATGGCCCCGGTCAAATGATCATCTCTGGTTAGAATCAGGTCATGATCCAGATCAGGCGTTACGACACTCCCAAGCCGGAACCCTCCCAGCGGTTCGCCGTGGGCGCTCTCGTGCGCCATCGCCGCTATGACTACCGCGGCCTAGTGGTGGCTGTTGATCCCCACTGCATGGCTT
>JBLHLB010000302.1:0-5266 GCA_047618505.1 Planctomycetota bacterium | reverse complement strand
AAGACTGGCCGAAAAGACTCGGAGACATCGTCGCCAAGGCACTCGCCTTTCAATTGACTGTGGCTGCCTGTCAAGAGTTCTGCGCCTGCTCGATTTGCCTGGGTAATCTCGCCGTCGCGTAGCAGCGTGAAGTACGCCACTGGGGAAAACTCGAAGAGCCCGGTCTAGCGAGCGACGACTGCTTCCATGCCAGCCCCGGCAGAGAGCGATTCTTTCGCGCTCGAGCGGTCTCCTTGACTACTCCCTTCATCCGATGTTGCTACACGACCCATTTTTAGCTCTCCACCGATCCGTGATACGAAGAGGCCAGAGTTTGCACAAGAATCGATGGTGCACCTAGGGCCCCGGCCCTAATGACCGTTCAAATGAGTTGGTGTTTTGTAGCCAGGCCGGCCTGCGTCGCCAGTGTGGTTCCTCCCCAAAGCCCTGCGCCCCATCGAAGAATCCCGGCCGCAAGGCAAACCTCTCTAGCAAAGCCGTGCGGCACGGTGTTGTCCCCATTACGGCTTCAGTGGAATCCAGACTCTGCGTTGGGGCACGCCGCTCTCCAATCGGATCCCTGTTGCAATTGACGCCTGCTGTGGTTTATGGGGCTAGGTCTCGTCGCAACGACTCAGCAATGCAGGGACTCATGCACGATCGACCACGGGCGAGGAACGAGGTACCCTTGAGGGTTCACAGAGAATAGTCTGGGCACTAGAGCCAGCCGAGGGAATCAAGAAACGCGTCCATCGCGGCAACCGTCGCTGTGTACATTTGCGCACTGTGGGCGCGATTGAAAAACCCATGGGGTTGACCCTCGTACAGTTCCAAGAGACAGCTTCCTCCAACCTCTTCCATTCGAGCCTTCCACTTCTGTGCTGTTTCGATCGGCACGAGGGTGTCCTCGCACCCTAGCATCACGAGGGAGGGAGGCGTTGCAGCGGAGATGTTGTGAAGCGGCGAGAAGGCCTCCCAGTATTGCTCAACCCGCGAGTGTCCCCAACCACCGGGACCGTTATCGAACACGGGATTGAAGAGGACAAGTGCGTTCGGTCGGCAAGAGACAAGGGATTCGGGTTCGTCATCGAAACCCTCGGTGGTTGCGACAGCGGCCGCTATCTGCCCTCCAGCAGAACCGCCGCCCGCTGCGATGCGATTCGGGTCGATGCTGAGTTCCTTCGCATGGGCGCGCACCCAGCGCAGCGCACTCTTGCCGTCGGCAACGCATTGGTCCGGGGTCGCGCCATGTCGCTGGCTGAGGCGGTACGTGACGGAGATCGCGACAATTCCACGGCGCGCGAGGTGCTCGGACTGATCGAAGAATTGGTTCGGATTTCCACCGTTCCAGCCCCCGCCGTGGAAGAACACAACCGCTCCCCAGCCCTTGCTCGGCGCGGGGCCCTTCGGATGGTGAACGAATAGGGAAAGCTCCAATTCGCCGATGGTTTTATAGACACGCTCCACCCGGGCGGGAGGGTGGCGGGCGAGTATATGCTCAATCAAGCGCGGGACGTAGTTCGCGAGTCGGCCAGGGACGGACTGAAACTTGGTCGGCAAGTTGGCAAGCCGCTCCACGTCATCGGACGAAAGCTCGGGGAGAGCATCGAGGGCGTTTAGAGCCGCAACAGCTTCAGCCAACCCGAACTCTGTGAGGTTGGCCAGATCGATTAGCGTGGAGCGTGCTGCCTGAGCGCTCCCGCCGACACCTTGCACAGCAAGCGCCTCGGCTGCAGCGATGCGCACAGCTGGAGAGGGATCATCGAGGTGAGATTGGTACAAAGGGGTCCACTGCTGTGCCCCATTCTCCGTACCTCGCATCAATCCAATCACTGCCCAAGTTCGGATGGCCGCGTCTTCATGCTCGAGCCATCGGGAAAGTTGATCCTGTGGAGAGTTGACGACTTCGAGTAGCTCCGCGAGGGGGTATGTATCTATGTCACGGGGCGCACCTCCCCGTGCGCGACTGAGAAGCTCGCTCTCCGGGAGGAGTCCGAGGTCGCGAGTCTCGAGCATGTGGGCGTACAGCGCAGCACGGAGCAGGTCCAGGGCTGCACGCGTCTCGCCCTCGACCAGTGCCAGATCAACAGTCTCATCGGGGTCGCGACCTAGGTCGAAGAGCTCCTCCATAGGCTTCGGCTCCCAGAAGCGCCGCTGCGCAGGATGCTTGAGTTCGCCGGCGTCATACAGTTCTTTCCAGCGCCGTGTCGTCGGCGTTTGGAACATATAGGCCAGGTGCGCGCCCTGAATCCTATGTGGCATGAAGTTCCGAATGTACACCCAGCGGCCGTCGGTAACCGAGCGCACGAGGTCGATGCGCTCATCCATCCGCCCACGATAACCAAAGAGGTGCGTTGGAGCTTGACCCACGTGGTCCCCTGCAAAGGCCGAGCCTTGCATGTGCCCGGGAACTTCCACACCGGCCAAACCAAGCACGGTTGGGGCTAGGTCGACGAAAGAAACCAAGCGGCGCGATGACTCACCTGCGCCGTAGCCTTCCGGCGCGAGGGATCGAAAGCGATCCGGCACGTGCACGATCAGCGGAACACGCAAGCCCGAGTCGTAGGGCCAACGCTTGCAGCGCGGCAGGCCCGGTCCGTGATCCCCAAAGTAGAAGACAATCGTGTCATCAGCGAGCCCGTCCTGCTCAAGGTCACTGAGCACTCGCCCGACCTGGCGATCCATCTCCGTCATCTTATCGTGATACTGCGCCCAGTCGCGGCGCACGATCGGGTCATCGGGGTGATAGCCGGGCACGCGGATCCCATCTGGGGAATGGGTGAGCGTGTGCGGGCGCTTGCGAACTTGGGCCTCGTGCGTCACTGTGAGATTGATCACTGAGAAAAATGGCTGGCCCTTCGCCCGATTACGCCAGTGGGCCTTCTTCCCCGATTCATCCCACTCGTCACCCCGCTTGGGTACGTTGTAGTCCTCCTTGGAGCGGTTCGTGCAGTAGTAGCCTGCTTCACGCAGGTAGGCGGGAAAGAGTCGTACATCTGCTGGCAGAGGCACCATGCTTCGCATGTGTTCCGCCCCCAAACTTGTGGCGTACATGCCGGTGATGATCGTCGTGCGCGCAGGGGCACACACAGGGGCGTTCGACCAGCAGCGCTCAAATCGCAGTCCGCGCTCGCTAAGGGCGTCTAGGTGCGGCGTATCTGCATCCAAGTCGCCATAGCAACCCAGGTGCGGCCCGTTGTCCTCGCTGGTGATCCAAAGGATATTCGGACGACCCTGAGCGCAGAGCGAAGAGGCCAGCAGGAGGGCGATCAGCGAGCACATCGGCAGACGGCGCCAGGTGCTTTCTTTACCGGTTGTTGTTACGCGAACCATTCTACGGTGCTCCCCTTCTCTGTTGTTGCTACGCAGGCCATTCCGCGGTCTCCACCGTTCTGTGATACGAAGCTCTCCAATGTCGCACAAGCACCAAGCGACACGTCCGCCTGGAGGAAGCGCGGGACTCCTTGAAGAAAGACTGGCGCGGCCTCCCTCAATTCAATTTGGAGAAGCCGTACAGGACACTTTGCCCTGGTCTTGCTGGGCATGGACCCGACACTCCTCGTTGAGCAAGCTGCTCTCCGCTTGGGTCCTTTCATCAGTTTGTACCTGCTGTGGCCGCCGGGGTATGATCTAGTTGCAGCTACTCTACGGCGTAGGGACTTGCGTTCGCTTTACAACCGCTAATGAACGAAGTACCAGGGCAACCGCCCCCCTTTTTGGGGTCCGTAGGATACGGGGTTAAGACCGCTTGGCTCACCGACAGTGACGCGACTATGCAGGAGTTCCCGAGGACAACGAGGTGCACCGACTACCGGCTGAGCTCCATGCCGGGGGTCACGCCGAAGTCCAGCCCTAGTACCTCCGGTGCGCCGGCTCTCATGCTGTTGCTCCTGTCATGGATCTTGCCCGGCTGTGATCGCACCATCGACGCAGAGCTAGGAAACGCCAACGCCCCCCCCAGTCTGGGCGATCAGGAACTCGAGGGCCTCGACCAAGGCGCTCTGGGAGTGATCAAGAATCTGCGCGATCAGGTGCTACTCAAGCCTGATGATGTGCCCCTGCGGCTGGCATTCGCCGGCACGCTGGACGCATCGAAGTTGACCGCGTCAGCCCTCGTGGCGTGGAGGCAGGCGACTGAATTTGCCCCCGAGAACCCTCGGCCCTGGCATCACATAGGTCGACTGCTGGCCGAGCAGGGCGAGCTCGATGGTGCCACGCAGGCTTTTGCTGCCGCGGTTGAACGGGACCCAGGCTACGCCCCGACCCGCTGGCGCATGGGTCTCACCCTACTTGACCTCGGCCAGCTGGAGGGAGCAAAGACAGCCTTCGAAGAGGCGCTTCGACTTGCCCCCCGAGATCCATCGGGGCAGGTCGGCCTGGCTCGCGTAGCTCTCTTGGAAAACAAAGTCGAGCTGGCGGCCAACTTGCTGGACGTGCTTCTCATTCGTCATCCTCAGGACGGATATCTGACGAAGTTGAGTGCCCGTATCAAAGGTCGGCAGGGCGATCGAGCCGCGGCCGCGGCCCTCGTGCAGCGACCAAGCGGCGGCACGGTTTGTTTCCAGGTGGATCCTTGGGTGCAGCAACTGGCCGAGTACCGCGTAGGATTCGCGGCCGATCTGGCGCGCACGCGCACACTCCTGAATGAAGGTCGCGTCGGGGAAGCACGGGCGGTCATCGAGCCGCTCTATAGGGAGAATCAAGAGCACCTGGGAGCCGAGGGGCTCATGGTGCGCGTTCTTCTCTCACAGGGGCAGATCAACGAGGCACTGTCGATCCTAACCGCAAGTGTTGCACGGGTTGATCATCCGCGCACGCGGGTTGCCCTCGCGCAGTTACGCTTGAGTCGTGGCGAGGCAGAGCAAGCCTTGGCGAATTGTGAGCGAGCCATCGAACTTCAACCGGGCCACGCCACGGCGCACTTCCTGCGGGCCCAAGCGCTCGAGGCCCTCGGACAGAACAGCGCAGTCATCGCAGCCCTCGAGGCAGCCTTCGTGCGCGGTGAAGCTAGTCTTGAGGCGAACTTACTTTACGGTAGCACCCTGGCCAAAGAAGGCCATGGGGACGAAGCCATGAACGCCTTTCAGAGGGCCACTCAGGTGTTCCCGGGTAGCTTGCAGGCCTGGGCCATGCTGTGCGAAGTCGAAATCATGACGGGGAAGCTCGAAAAAGCCCGTCGCACGCTGCGTGAGGTCGAATCAAGAGACCTCGAAAAGCTCGCCCTGCCGTACCTCACACAACTCCTGGAAGCCGAAGCGAATGGGCAAGTTCCCCTCGAAGATCGTGA
>JBLHLB010000301.1:0-5298 GCA_047618505.1 Planctomycetota bacterium | reverse complement strand
CCAGCATAGTCCTAGCAGCCCGTTGAAGAACAGCAGCTCCCCGCTCGGCCTCCACGAATCGCCTGGCTGCGTTGCCAGAACCACCCCTGTAGGTACAACTACGTGGGGAACCTGTCGCCTTGCCTGGCGATCCGTGGAGACCAATCGGGAAGCTGCTGTTCTTCAACGGACTGCTAGCAGCCCGCCGTTCTATGGCGGGGCCCAGCTCTGCTCGCTAGCGGAGACGGCCATTGGCAGGCTTCTGCTCGGCTTCTTCTTCAGGCTTTACCGTCGTGGGCAATCCCGTGGAGACACCCTTCCAGAAGCTACGGAAGGCAGCGATCATGGTCTCCCGCGAGCGGTAGTTGATGCCCTTGGTGAAGCCTTGACCCTCGCTCACGTCGAGGCTGGCGAGCATTTCCTTAGAGCTACGGGATTGGGCCTCTAGGTAGGCGACCGTGCTGTCCAGGAGGACACGCAGCTGGGCGTTCTCCTCCTGCAGGGTGGAGACCTCCCGCTCGAGGGCGGCCATTCTGGGCTCCAGATCGGAGTCCTGCTGAACGGCGGCAAGGGGTGTCTGTGTCGAAACAACACCGGTGGCGAGAATCAGCCCACCGGCGACGAATGATAGAAGCGCTTTCATGGTCCATTTCTATCGACCACTAGCTCTCAACCCTGGAGGGGCGAAAGTGGATCTAGGAGTGCGCAAATGCTTGCGCGGGGTCGCTAGGGCCCACAAATCCGTTCACCGGCTCCTTCAGCGAACGTAGCCGAGGTCTCGTAAGAGATCCATGACAGCAGCATCTGCTTCCTCGTCAACCTCGCCTTCGACCCCGCCGTCTTGGAGCAGCCCGCTGTGGCTTCGAACCCCAAAGCGTCCGTGGGGTTCACCGGCCAGGGCTGCCTCCATGATCCCGCCGTCCATATCGGCGGCCGTCGGGAGTCCCAGGAAGGTTAGGGCGGTGGGGGCGATATCCAAGGTGGTGTAGGGGCTCACGAGCCCCAGTCGGCGGGCGCTCCGCCAGAGGGGAGTGGCGATGGGCTTCGACCCGATCACCCAGGACAGGAGGGCCGCAACGGAAGTCTCCACGCAAAGTGAATCGATCGATCCACGGGCCGCGACGTGGGGCCCCGCAAGGAGGAACAGTCCATGGGGTTCATGGGTGCCGTTGATCCCCGACTGAACCTGGGAGTAGCGCGAAAGGGGTCTGGATTCGCCAGCCACAACAACCCGGCGATCGCCGGGGAGGGAGCGCAATGCGCTGCCGAGCACAACAGCGGCTGCCGCACCCTGGTCGCGCAGAACCGGGAACACCGGGCGCCGCGCTAGATCGACCACGCCCTCAAAGAGCAGCGCATCTTCGCCTTCGATATGCAGGTTACGTAGGTCCCCGAGCAAGTCCCGAAGGGGAGCGGTACTGACCCCTTCTGTCACCGAGTCCTGGAAGAAAATCCCGACTTCACTGCTGAGGGCGTTGTTGCCCGCTTCGAAGGCACGTGACTTTTCTTTGTCGACGCGACGACGTTGTCCGGCTTCGGGCTCACTTTGGATGGCAAGGCCCATGTCCGCCAGTAGCGCGTTGAGGGAGAAAGTCACCATGGGTTGGCCCTGGGCACGGGAGCCGTGGTCAGAGACAAGCAGGATGGTGTAGCCGTCATCCACGAGTTGCCCAAGGAAACGATCTGCCTCGCCGTAGGCCAGGGCGAGATCCTCGGCACCGGCTTCGAGTTCCGCGGGGGTCGTGCCCCATTGCTCGAGGTCATAGTCCTCGGGGAAGGCATGCAGCATGCGCTGGTGCATGACTCCGTCGGTGGTCTGTGTCCCCGTAACCACAAGACTGTAGTCATCTATTGACGAGGCCATGTCGTAGACGGCTTGGAGCGTGCTTAGCAGCTCCATTTCATCTGCCACAACATCGCCCGAATGCCCGCTCTCCGGACCAGCCTTGCGCTCGTCTCGCTGATCGACAATTCCCTGCAGGGCTTCCCGTAGGGCCGGGGGATAGGTCGCTGGCGCGATCCCCGCGAGAGTCGACTTAAGGTTCGGAATCACCAGCCCCGGTACGGTTTCGGGGGGATCTGTCACGAGCCAATTGAGCACCAATGTCTTCGTACCAGTGGCCTGGGTCACATTCCATAGGGACGCGGCTGAACGCGAAGTAGAACGAGTCAGGCTCGGCGTCAGAGAGTCCCCGACAATCTCTGTGAAGCCGTGGATGCCATGGTTCTTTTCGCTCATACCGGTGACCATGCTGGTCCAGACCACCGGTGATAGTCTTTGACCCCAGGTCATTAGGTTGCCGCGCACTCCGACTTTCATCAGGCCTTCCGTGACGGGCATGCGTCCCTCCCCGATGTAGCGATCGACGAGGCGCCACATGGCGGCATCCATGCAGACGACGGCGAGCTTACGTTCGGCGAATGAGTCCTCGCGCGTCGTTTCCTGGGCGACCAACATGCCCTTCGGGTCTAGGCTGCTTGCGTTGAGCGTCGTCAGGATTGCCGCGCCGGCAACCAGTGCGGTGGGGCAGAGTATTCCCCAGCGAGAGGCTCGAGCTTGACCTTCTGCCGCTTCAACTTTCGGGGCGAATAGCAACGCAAGGAATCCTGCGGCTGCGCCGGCCGCCAAGCCCAGGCTAGCTGCCTTGAATGCCAAGCCTGTCCGCACCGGGTCGGAAAGAGCGATCAGCTGCGGCAGATCAAGATTCCAAGCTACGGCCAGTTCCAGGCTGACCATTCCCCAGGCCACGACGACCACGGGTAGTGCGGCTTCTATTCGCCAGGCGATTGCGCCCCTAGAGCCGCGTAGTTTGCGCCAACCCCAGATGGGCAAGGCCACCAATCGCAACACTAGGAAGGTCAGAGCTCCGTAGATCAGGAGGCTAGCGAGGAGCTGCAGCACGAAACGCATTCCGCCGTGGAGTGCGTAGTGCCAATGCATGACGCCGCGCGCGACAAAGGCTGCGGCGAGGACTAGCGCCGCCCATGTGTGATAACTGGCCATGGTGGAAATCTAACTCTCTGGGGTCGCGCTGGCCTAGGCCTCCGCCGTGTCCTGACCAGATGTGTCCACGATTTCCTCGTCCTTTTGCTCTGGCACCGGCGGAAGACCGATTGCGAGGGCCAGGGGGATGAGGATTAGGGCGGCCCCCACGTAGAAGGGAGCGCCGCTCCCCATGCGCCAGTAGAGCAGGCCGCCAAAGATGGGTCCCACAACGCGTGCCAGGGCTCCCATGGAACGGAAGGTCCCCAGTGCGAGACCCTGTCGATTCGCCGGCGAATAGAGGGATGCCAGGGCAGAGAGCGTCGGCACGACCAGGGCGCTGGCGATTCCGAGGAAGGTCAAGCCGAAGTAGAGCAGACCAGTTCCCTGGGCTTGGGAGATCAACGCTAGGCCGGGGATGAAGAGCACCAAGCCCGCGATGGCCAGACGCTTTTCCCCGATCTTCGGGGCCATGCGGCGAACGAAACCGCCCTGGACTATGACGATGATCACGCCTGAGTAGGCGAAGATCCACTTCATGTCGGTGGGCTTGTAGCCCAAGCGATCCTCCGCCAAGAAGGTGAGGCAAAACTCCGCCGCACCAAAGGCGCTGAAGGCCATCAGATAGACCAAGTTCGTGCGTGTGATTCCCGGCGCCTTGAGGCTCTTGCCCTGGGCCAGCGGATTGCGCACACGAATGTGACCCGCGACATCGCCCGCTTGTTTCTTGAGCGTCTCGGGGAAGCGGATCATCACGCCGATCAAGTTGACCGCCGCCAAAGTCGCGGCCGCGATGGCCGGACCCGAGAAGGGATTCATGGCGAAACCCGTTCCCCAAACGGTGTCATCCGGCGCTTGGCTCCAGAGCACCGCACCGATCACCGGCCCAAAGATGAAGCCCATGCCGATGGTTGCTCCAACCATGGCCATGCCCTTGGAGCGATCCTTGGGCTTGGTTATGTCGGCGACAACGGCAGTCGCCGTGGAGATGTTGCCCGCCATGATTCCGCAGAGGATGCGGGAAAGAATCAGCACGAGGAATGAGCCCGAAAAGACCCACAGGACGTAGCCGACAAGGGTCCCAGCGAGTGTCACCAGGAGCGTCGGTCGGCGGCCGATGCGGTCCGACAGGCCGCCCCAGATTGGCGCGAAGACGAACTGAAGGACAGAATAGAGAGAGCCCAGGAGTCCGCCGAAGAGGACTGTCATGCGCTTGGGATTGTCGTCGGCCAGGCCCTGCAGCCAGGCCGCCAGATCGCCGATCATGCTGCCGGATCCCTCGAGGCCCACGTAGTGGTCCAGCATCTCGGGATAGAGGGGGAACAGGATCGAAAACCCGACGATGTCGAGGAAGACGATCAGAAGCACGAGGCCCATGGGGCCGCGGCTCTTCTTCGGTTGGTCTGTGCTCATTAGGCCCGCACTTGTACGCGGTGCGCGGGGCGGGTGGAATCGTGGCCGGTGGAAACTCACGAAGACAGCACACGATTGTTCCAGGGCAGCCCCCACTTCCGTCCTAGGAGATGCATCTTCGAGCTGGAAGGGGAGGCAGCCGAGCTCGAGCTGTGCCAGGCGCTATCGCGCCTGCGTGGTCGGCGAAGCCCGGTTCTCCTGGACAGCGCAGGCGGCAGCCCGAGCGACTTCTCGCTCCTGGCCTTCGATCCGATCCGAACCCCAGGCCCGGGTACATTGGAGGAACTACGCGCATTCCTCGGGAGCTTTGGAGTCGGCGCCGACAGCGATCCGCTTCCGCCAGGGTGCCAAGCCTTCGGGGGCGGTTTTGTGGGGGCGCTCTCCTACGACCTCGGCGTCGAAGGGGAGGCACTCGACTTGCCCCGGGATCCATGGGCCCTTCCAGTCATCGCGGGGGGGCTGTATTGCGACTATCTCCTGCGGGATGAGATCCGTGGCCGGACGTGGCTCGTGCTGGGCGAAGCGCCCGGCGATGGGCGACCGACCGTGGAGGTGCGCTTCTCCGAATTGACAAGTGCCCTCGCGCAGTCCTTCGGCGTCACCAGAGTTCAGCCCCTGGGAGATCTGCGTCGCCGCGTGTCGGCCGATCAGCATCAGAGTCGCATCGAGGAAATTCGCCGCCGCATCGAACTTGGCGAGCTCTACCAGGCCAACCTGGCCCATCCTTTTGAGCGCGACATGGAGGGCGATCCTGTAGATATCTACTTGGCGCTACGCGCGGCGTCGCCGACGCCCTACGGGGGCTTCCTGCGTCAGGATAGCGACCGAGGTCGAGCAAGCTTCGCTTTGCTTTCCTGTTCGCCGGAGTTATTGCTCGAGGTGCGGCCGGCAGCTGCGCCCTCCGCGACCCGTGCACGCACGCG
>JBLHLB010000300.1:0-5306 GCA_047618505.1 Planctomycetota bacterium | reverse complement strand
CCAATCCCGAGTCCCCCCGCATCGAGCTCACCCTCAAGGGCGTACCCGATCCCCGTCGCGGCGGACCCCGTGGTGGTCAGCGCGGCGGTGGTCGTGGAGAGCGCCAAGGCGAACGCGGCGGTGGCGGTGGCGGCGGCGGTCGTGGCGGTCGCGAGAAGGAGTCCTTCTCCGAGAACCAGCCCATCGTGCGCGCAGCCCGGAGCCGTCGCGACGGTCTCGGTGCCGGCGGCGGCGGTGGCAAGGGTCGTGGTGGCGGCGGCGGTGGTCGTAGCTTTGGCGGCGGACGCGGTGGCCCCGGTGGTCGTCGCGGTGCCGAAGAGGGTTTCGATCGCGAAGCCGTCCGCAAGGCAGCCTCTGAGAAAGTGTCGGCCTACAACCCCTTCGCTAACTTCTTCAAGCAGAAGGGCGACGAGACAGAGAAGTCCGAGCAAGAGCAGAAGGGCGAGTAGCCCTCACCCTAGGGTCACCTAGGTGACCCTAGCAGTCCGTTGAAAAACAGCAGCTTCTCGGTTGGTCTCCACAAATTGCCTGGCAAGGCGTCGGGTTCTCCGCGTAGCTGTACCTACACGGGTGGTTCCGACAACGCAGCCAGGCGATTTGTGGGGGCCGAGCGAGGAGTTGCTGTTTTTCAACGGGCTGCTAGGGCTTTCAATGCAAATCGCCCCCACTGACAGCCACTGGCGGTCGGTGGGGGCGATTTGCGTTCCCAGTCTGGCTTGCGGTGACCTAGTTGTCGCCGCCGAGAGCCTGGCGTAGGACGTCGTCCGGCAGAAGGCTGTCGAGTTGTTCGGGCGATTGGGGCTTGGGTTTCGGCAGTGCGGCCGGCGGCTCCGGATGCTCGGAGAGGGGTCCCTCGACCTGCAGCTCGATGCCTTGTCCCGGGGCCGGTCCGCCTGCGTGTTCGGGCGCATGGGTCTTCCCATGCTCATGCACAAATCCCTCTTCGATCTGCGTGACGGCCTCGAAGAACTCGGTGTTCTTGGGGTCATGCTTGGGTCCACCTTCGATCGGTTGCTTCCCGTCTTCGAGTTGTCCCAGAACTTCGAGTCCCTCTTGCACGAGTCGGTCAGTGTCGATGGGCGTTTCCACAACTTGGGCCACCTCCTCCTGGGGAACGTGCGAGAAGATGTCGTGCTCGACTGACTGCGTCTTTTCTGTCGGCGCGGAATGCTGCGTGGCAGTGGAGCTCTGTTGAGCGTGTTGCGAGGGCTGACCCGGCGTCGTCCCGAAGGCGGCCGCGTGGGAGGTGATCATTGAAGGCATGGCCTGCACATTCGCGGAGAGGGCCGTTACCAGCTCATGCACCTGCTGGAGCCGTCCACTCAGAGCCGCGAGCTGTCCGGAGAGGGCGCGCGTGTTCTCCTCGTGATACTCAGCCAGGCTTTCTACGCGTTGCTCGATCTGTGAGTTGACGGCGTCCAAACCCGTCGCCATGTTTCTGGCTAGGCCCTGGATCTCACCGTTGGGCTGTCCGGGATTCCCCTGGGCAGTCAAGAGAGAGGGCAGTGATTCCTGGAAGACACGCTGTGCATGAGCATCGTCGGTGATGCGTTGCGCGATCTTCTCTAGGTTGCCTTGGACTCTGTTGAGCCCACCGGCGAACTCCGTGGCCACTACCCGGAAGTCCGGTTGCGCCCCGGCGCGGGGCGAGGGTGTGACGGGTACGTGGGATTGGCGGGCAACGCGGTAGATGAGTCCAAAGCAAAAGGCGACGAAGCCCGCCATCGCCAGGAAGAACGGCGGGATGTTCTGAGCCGCCATCGAGGCCTGAACTTCGGTCAGCTTTGCGCCAACTTCGGGAGACACTCTTGCGGTGATCAAAGCGCCGAATTGCAGCACAACGGCAAATCCCACCAGGGAGAAACCGGTGAACAGCAACAGGCCACCGGTGAATGCCCCGCCCGCCTTGGAATGGTGAGCCTGGCCCTTGTCGAACCCGCTCGCACTTTTGGTTTTGTGTCCGGAGTTCGTTCTGGGGTGCTGGGTGCGTTTCATCGTTCCCTTCTCTTCGTTTCTGATTGCGTGAGGTGGAGCCCGATGAGAAAGCGTGGGGTCCACGGGGGGCGCGCTGACTTCGCCGGAGGTCATGTACTTCCCGGTCGCGCGTGGTTTCGCCTAACTCACTCGTCCTCGGGTCTTGGGAGGCGCCGTCTTGAGGGAATCGGGGGATGATGCGCCGGGGTCCTCGCCACACCCACGAGCCTGGGCTACCCTGCCCAGCGGTTCCGTCGCTCCCTCTCGCCGCCCCTCATCGTCTGTGTGGTGGTTCCATGGGTACCCCGGAATCCCTTTCCAATGAATACTCCTATTCTGCAAGGGACCTCGGTCTCCCCCGGACTGGCCCTCGGCCCTGTTCATGTTGTGCATGCCGGTGCATCGGAGGTCCCTACGTGGACCGTGCGTCGCGACGAAGTGCCCCTTGAAATGGGGCGCCTGGCGGACGCCCTCACGGCCACGGCCGAGCAGTTAGAGAAGCGCGAACGCCTAGTTGCTGCGAGCTCGGGTGAGAAGGACGCCGGCATTCTGGCCGTGCACCGCATGATCCTCCAGGACCCCGAAGCGCTGCAGACTGTCGAGCGCACGATCGCCGATGAGCGCATCAATGCGGAGGCCGCCGTTCAGAAGCTCATCGCCCGCTTTGCCCACACCATGGGGGCACTCGAGGGCGATAGTGTTCGCTCCTATGCATCGGATGTTAGCGATCCCTGGCGTCAGGTCTTGGACACTCTCCTCGAGCGCGATCGTCAGGAGGTTCTCCAGTCCCACGAACGTGTTATTGTCGCGGCGGCTGAACTAACGCCGAAGGTCTTAACCTGGTTAGAGCGCGACCAGGTTCTGGCTGTCGTGTGTGAATCCGGCGGACGTTTCTCCCACGGCGCGGTGCTCGCGCGCTCCTTCGGTGTTCCCTGTGTCGTCGGCGTGAGCAATCTCTTGAACCGCCTTGAACAGGGCGCTGTCCTGACCGTCGATGGGGGTAAGGGGGAAGTTCAGTTACGGCCAAGCGAAGTGCAGTTGGCGGAATTTCGTGCTCGCCAAGAGGTCTTGCAGGAGCGTGCCGAAACCCTCAAGGCGGAGCTCGCGCACTCAGCGACGACTCCCGACGGCGAGACGCTTGCGGTCGGTGTGAACATCGAGAGCGTGCGAGAAATGGATGTTATCGATCTCAATTTCGTCGAGAGCGTTGGGCTCCTGCGCACTGAGTTTCTCTTCATGGAGCGCAGTCAGTTTCCCTCGGAAGAGGAGCAGTACCGCCTCTACCGCCGCGTCATCGAACAGTTGGATGGCAAGCCCGCGACCCTGCGGCTCCTGGACATTGGCGGGGATAAGCCACTGCCATACTTCAGCACTCCGGCGGAATCGAATCCGGCCCTCGGTTGGCGCGGTATCCGCATCACTTTGCAGTGGCGGGATCTCCTGCGCGTGCAATTGCGTGCCATGCTGCGCGCCAGTGTCGCCGGTGACTTGCGCATCTTGATCCCCATGGTGACCTCCCTGGGCGAGTTGCGTGAAGTGCATTCAATCTTCAACGAAGTGCGCGTGCAATTGACCCAGCAGGGCTACGAGACGCGGGCCAACGTCCCTGTTGGTTGCATGATTGAAGTGCCGGCGGCTCTCTATGCCCTGGATCAAATCGCCGCCGAAGCAGACTTTCTGAGCGTCGGCACAAACGACCTTGTGCAATACCTCCTAGCCGTAGACCGCGACAACCCCTGGGTCGCGAGTCTCTATGAGCCCCGTCACCCGGCCGTATTCAAAGCCCTGGCTCAAATCGCTGCCGCTGCCCGACGACAGGGCAAGTCCGCCACGGTCTGCGGCGACATGGCCTCCGATCCCGCTGTGAGCGTGCTGCTCCTAGGACTTGGCTTCGATGGAGTCAGCATGGCATCGCAGTTCGTGCCCGAAGTTAAATACGCCCTGCGCCGTGTAAGCGCTGTTGACGCCAAGGCTCTGGCGCAGGAGGCCTGCAACGCCGAGTTGAGCGAAGGCGTCCAGGCTGTCATCGCCACCGTCCAAGAAAAGATCTCGGATGCCGCCTCGTAGGTCCCCTGGCAGCGCTGCCGGGGATGTATTCCTGGGAAGATTCCGGTGTTGGGAATCCAGCCCAGCTTCCCTTGTGCTGGCCTGAGGGGCCCTCTTTCGCGCTTCCCTGGGGATGATCATGGGGGCGATTGATCGGCGCCTTTGATAGTTGGGTTTCCATTCCCTACCAGCGGGGATTGCATTTCGCTAGCATCGGAGCCGTCCGGACGGGTCCCGTCTCTTGGGCCGGTATCTGAACGGATCGTAGCCACTGTCGCATTCTCCCTCGGGGGACCTTCGATAGTGGCGCGCATCATCGCGACGTACACCCAGGGGAGGATTGCACCACCCGTGTTCGTCTGGGATCAGCCGATTCCAGGGACACGCGCGGGGCTAACTCGGAGGAACGAGCCGAAGGGGGCGACCGTGCGAGAATATAAGGAGGAGAACAGGAACGATGGCAAGCCACGGCGTGGGCGATGGTCCCGCGCTGAGGTAGCTCGTCTAGAGGAGCTCTACGGGCTCCGCGACGACGGATCCATTGCCCGCGAATTGAATCGCCCCTTGCCCAGCGTGCGCAAGATGGCGGAGAAGATATTCCCCCTGGTGGAGCGGGAGGGTGCTTGGTCTCCGGAGGAGGTTGAGCGACTCAAGAAGTACTTGGGCGCCTCCAAAGCGAGCGTGATCGCCCGCATCCTGGGCCGTTCTCAGCACGAGGTTGAGGAGCGCATCGCCGAGCTTGGTGCCGTCCAGAACGACAGACCCTGGACACGGGATGAGATCGCGCGTTTCAAGCGCATCTATGGGACGCGCACGGACAGCGACCTGGTGGCTGTTTTTGGGCGACCGATCGAGGTCATTCGCGCCCTGGCCCTGAAGCATGCCCTGGCCAAGGACAAGACCTTCCGGCGCAAGCTCGAAGGCGAGTCTGCCACGCGCATGCCCCGCTGGTATCCCCAGGAGGTCGAGCTCCTGCGTGAGCTGTACCCGAGTGAGCCCAACCTGGAGATCGCCCGGCGTTTGAGCCGCACGGTGAAGAGCGTGGTCTCAAAGGCTCACAACTTGAACCTAAAGAAGTCCAACGAACGCCTGCAGCGCATGGGCCGCGAGAACGTCAGTCTGCGCTATCAGGAAGAGCCTTCCCAGGCAGCTGCACCTCCCGAGCGCGTTGTCGAGTTGCCGGTTACGCCCCCGCGGGTTGAGCCTGTTCCGACTTCCATTCCGGAGCCCGAGCTTGCCCGTGAACCGGAGGTGGAAATCCCCCGGCCGCCCCAGCCTCGGGTGGA
>JBLHLB010000299.1:0-5315 GCA_047618505.1 Planctomycetota bacterium | reverse complement strand
CTGCGTGTTGATTGGATGCTCCCGACCTTCTTCCTCGAGCGGCACCGCGGCGAACGCTACGTGTAACGCGAACCGTGCGTATTCTCCAGCTGACGCCGGGCACCGGCAGTTTCTACTGCGGGAGTTGTCTGCGGGATAACGCCCTTGTGAGGGCTTTGCGCGATGTGGGGCATGATGCGCAAATTGCGCCGCTGTACCTGCCCTTCAAGCTGGAGGATGCCCGCGGTGAAGGCGCTGGTGGGGCTAGGGGAACCGGGGACGAGGTGCACATGGGTGGAATCAACGTGTACCTACAGCAGTTCGCCCCCTGGCTCAGCCACATGCCGAGGTTCCTGGCGAAGGCTTTGGATTCGCCGCGTTTGCTGCGCTTCGTTTCGGCGCGCTCAAACATGACGGATCCTTCGGGGCTCGGAGCCCTGACCTTGTCGGTGCTGCGCGGCGAGGAAGGACGCCAGGTCGGCGAGGTGGACAAGTTGATCAGCTGGATCAAGGGGCTGGAAAAGCCGGACGTGATTCTGCTTTCCAACGCGATGCTCTTGGGGTTGGCCCGGCGCATCAAGGAAGAAGTGGGATGTCCCGTGTTGTGCACACTGCAAGGTGAAGCGCCCTTCCTGGACGCCCTATCGCCCAAGCACTCGGATGCCTGTTGGCAAACCCTGACGGAGCGGGCGCGTGATATCGCCGCGTTTCTGCCAGTCAGCAAATACACGGGCGATTTGATGGGCGAGCGCCTGTCCCTGGACCCTGCGCGCGTGCATGTGGTGCACAACGGGATCGAGCTGGATGAGTTTAGGCCATCCTCCGCCGCGCCCGCGCAGCCGACCATCGGTTTCCTGGCGCGCCTGTGTGCCGACAAGGGCTTGCCGCAACTTGTGGACGCCTTTATCGAGCTGCATCAGCGCGGTTCCGTAGCCGGATTGCAACTGCGGGCCGGCGGTGTTTGTCTGTCGGTCGACGAGCCCCTAGTGCGCGCCCAGGAGCAGAAGCTCCGCGACGCGGGAATTTCAGTTGGTCCCGGCGCAGAGGCAGAGATTCGCCGCGGCTTGAGCGTGCCAGAGAAGCTCGAGTTACTGCAGGGCTCCACTCTTCTGTCGGTGCCCGCGGAGTATGGGGAGTCCTTCGGGCTCTACCTTCTGGAGGCGATGGCCACGGGCGTTCCCGTGGTTCAGCCGCGGATCCATGGATTCCCCGAAGTGGTTGAGGCGACCGGAGGCGGGGTGCTCTATGAGCCTGGCGGGAAGGGTCCGGCTAATGCCCTGGCGAACGCCCTGGAGGGACTCCTGCTGGAGCCCGGGAAGGCCCGCGCTCTCGGGGAATCGGCGCGTGCTGCGATCCAGGCAAACTTCACCACAGAGCGCATGGCTCGGGACGTGGCCGAGGTCTGTAGGATGGCCGCCGGAATGGACGCCGCGAGCTAGGCGGAGCCAGGAACGACCATGACACACTCATTCAAGATGACCCGGCTGGTGGAGTTCGCCGAGACGGACATGGCCGGCATCGTCCACTTCTCCAATTTCTTCCGCTTCATGGAAGTGACTGAGCACTCGTTCTTTCGCTCCCTGGGGATTCCGATGCATGTGGATTCCGAGGGTGGCATGAGCGGTTGGGCGCGGGTCAACGCGACCTGCGACTATCACCGCCCGGCGCGCTACCAGGATCTCCTGGAGATCGAGTTGATCGTTCTGGAGAAGACCGTCAATTCCCTGCGCTACTCTTTTACCTTCCGCATCATCGATGAGGCTACCGGCAGCGCCGGAAAGGCCATCGCTCGCGGCGGGATGACCGTTGTTCATGTGGCCAAGTCGAGCGGCGACGCACGTATGCGAGCCGCCGACATGCCGGCCGAGGTTGCGCGTCTAGTTGACGTCGCGCCGTAGTTTTCTCCTTCAAACCTCTGACCCAAGCCCCGTGATGCGGGGTCCCGTTATGCCGAATTCGCCCGCAGCCAGTTCCAACCTTTGGATGGTCTATGCCTTCATGACCGTCATTTCCTGGGGGCTCTATGGCATCTTCCTGCACAACGGGAAGATGGGCATGGGCGACCCGGAGAACGGGAGCTACAAGGCTTTCTTCATGGTCGGTATCGCCTATGTCTTGATCGCCGTCCTGGCGCCGGCAGCCATGATGCTCAGCAACGGGAGCTCCTGGACGATGCCCACGTCCGGCTGGGTGTGGTCCTTGATTGCCGGTACGGTCGGCGCCATCGGTGCCTTCTGCGTGCTCTTGGCCTTCGGTGCCAAGGGTCAGCCCGCTGTTGTCATGGCCATCGTCTTTGCCGGTGCGCCAATCGTGAACGCGATCGTTGCCATGTCTCTGCACCCGCCCAAGGGTGGGCTCGGAAGCGTGCACTGGCAGTTCTTTGCGGGCATTCTCCTGGCGGCCCTCGGCGGCACCCTCGTGACTTTCTACAAGCCGGCGCCAGGTGGTGCCCCGGCGCCTGCGGTGGATCTCGGCAGTGTGGATCTCGGCAGTGGCGACGGGGGATCGGGGGCACCCGGCCAAGCGGGTGACGACGCTTCGGGGGACGCCGCTCGATGAGTTCGGAAGGCGGTAAAGTTGGCGGCGGTGAGATCCTGGTGCGCCTGTGTGGCGTCGGGAAGACCTTCGACGGCGGTGACGGAAGAGCCGTTCTCGAAGACCTCGACTTGACCCTGCTCACTGGGGAGAGCGTTGCAATCGTCGGACCCTCGGGGTCCGGCAAGAGCACGCTGCTCAATATCGTCGGCAGTCTGGAGCCGCCGAGCTCTGGTGAAGTGCAGTGGCGCGGTAGCTCCCTTGCGGGGCGTTCGCCGAACGAGATCGCGACCCTGCGCAATAGTGAGCTGGGCTTCGTGTTCCAGCACCATCTGTTGTTGCCGCAGTGCTCCGCCCTGGAGAACGTGCTGCTCCCGACCTTGGCCAACAAGGTCTCGGCCGGAGAGGCGCAAGCGAATCGCGCGCGGGCCCAGGCACTTCTTGAACGCGTCGGCCTTGGCCATCGCCTCGGACATCGACCCGCCGCCCTGAGTGGCGGTGAACGTCAACGCGTTGCCGTTGTGCGCGCCCTGATCAATTCGCCGCAATTGCTCCTCGCGGATGAACCGACGGGGTCCCTCGATGAGGAGTCCGCCCAGGGTTTGGGCGACTTGTTCGTGGAGCTCAACCGCGAAGAGGGCCTAGCTCTCCTGGTGGTGACGCACTCCATGGCCCTGGCGGAACGCATGGGGCGCCTGTTGGAACTGCGAGGGGGTAGCCTGCACACGAAACAGGTAGCGGGCGCATGAATCGCCGCCGGCTATTGTTCGCAGGACTGCGTCACTATTGGCGCACGCACCTTGGGACCGTGGCTGGTATGGCCGTGGCGACCGCCACGCTTGTGGGAGCCATGATCGTTGGTGATTCGGTACGTTTCAGCTTGCAGCAGGGTGCGAATGCGAGGGTTGGGGCGGTGAACACGGCTCTTTCTTCCGGCGATCGCTACTTCCGCGATTCCCTGGCGGATGCGGTCGGTCAGGGCTCCGCGCCGGTGGTCCTGCTCAGCGGCGTTGCTTCGACCTCCGATGGTGGAGCACGCGTGCACGGTGTGAATGTGCACGGCGTCGATGGGCGCTTCTTCGCCCTGAGACCGGATCTCGAGCGCGGGGTTCCTTCATTGGCGGCACCCGAGCCCGAGGGCGCCTACGTAAACGTGACCCTTGCGGCGGAGTTGGGTTTGGATGTCGGCGACACGATCGTGGTGCGCGTAGCCAAGCCATCGGCCTTGCCGCGCGACGTTTCCCTGTCCTCCAGCGACATAACCTTAGCCCTGCGCGTGAAGGTTGAGCGGGTTCTGGGCCCTGATTCATTCGGTAACTTCGGGCTCCTTGGGGGCTCGCTGCCGAAGCCGAATCTGTTCGTTGACTTGGCCTGGCTGCAGGGGCGCGCGGAGGTGCTGGGGCGTGCGAATTTGCTCCTGAGCGCGGAGCCGGATCCGGACGTTGCTGCCGACCTCTTGCGTTCCGCGTGGAATCATGAGGATGCCCAGCTGGTGCTGCGCGAGCTTGGGGACGGACGACGTGAACTGCGCTCCGAGCGCATCTTCTTTGATCCGCCGGTACTTGATCTGCTGTCCAGCAAAGGATCTGAGCTCGAGGGCATCTTCACCTATTTCGTCAACTCGCTAACCCTTGGGGAGCGCTACACGCCCTACTCCATGGTTACGGGGATTGGTCCGCTCGGAACGATCGAGTCGCACTCGAGCGTCTTCGGTCAACCCCTCTCTGCTGGTGAAATTCTCCTGAATGCCTGGGAGGCGGAGGATCTCGAGGCAAAGGTAGGCGATGAGGTGCGACTCTCCTTCCATGTGATCGACGCCTCGCGGCAATTGGTCGAGCGCGAGGAGAGCTTCACCGTCGCGGGCATCCTGCCCCTCGAGGGAGTCGTCGCCGACCGTTCCCTGATGCCGGACTTCCCGGGGCTTGCGGACGCGGACAACTGCCGCGATTGGGAGCCGGGTACGCCGGTTGAGTTGGAGCGCATTCGCGACAAAGACGAGGTCTATTGGGACGCTTACGGCGGCACGCCAAAGGGCTTCGTGACCCTGGCGAGTGCGCGCGAAATTTGGCGCAACCGCTTCGGCGAACTCACGGCGGTGCGCTTTCCCGCCAGCATGGAAGCGGCCATCCTGGAGAGCCTGCGCACGGAGCTCGACCCCGCCGCCTTGGGCCTCTTTTTCCAGGACGTGCGTGCGGGCGCAGATGCGGCAGGGAATTCACCCACGGACTTTGGAGGTCTCTTTCTGGGCCTGTCGTCCTTCCTGATTCTGGCGGCTTTGTTGTTGGCGGGGCAGCTCTTTGCCTTCGGCGTGCAGCAGCGCTTCCGCGAGGCAGGCTTGCTGGCGGCCCTTGGGTTCGAGGGCTCTGCTATTCGTGGCATGTTCCTGCGTGAGGCGGCTGCCCTCGGCGCGATCGGTGCCTTGCTCGGCGTTGGCTTTGGGATGCTCTACACGAAGCTCGTGTTGGCCGGGCTAGCCGGTCTTTGGCGCGACGCCGTGGCCAGTGCGCGTATCGAATTCCACGCGGAACCGGCGACCCTGGTGATCGGCGCAGTCGCAGCTCTCCTGGCCAGCATGTTGACCGCTTGGCTTGTGATTCGTCGCGCCCTGAAGGCACCGTCCCATGCTCTGCTCAGTAGTGCCGCAGCGGTGGAGGCCCTGGAACAGGACTCCGTTGTCGTGCGCCGCGGGCGGCAGCGCTTGATCATCGGTCTGTGTTTGGTAGTTGCCGTTGCGTTGGTTCTTCTGGTCGATCCCTCCGCCGGACCCTCGGCTGCCGGTGCCTTCTTTGGCGCGGGTGCGT
>JBLHLB010000298.1:0-5329 GCA_047618505.1 Planctomycetota bacterium | reverse complement strand
GAGGAGCGGCTCCTCCGTCTCGAACGACTCCGCTGTAACTACAAGTTCTGCTGACCCCACGGCTGCTTGGTGTTCGGGGCCGTGATCAGAACCCCAGTAATGCAGGCTGGCTTGGCTACCAGAAAGCCGAGCCTCAGGGTTATCTTCACTTCCCGGGGCGTCCCCGTGCTCTTTGTGGTTACGCGACCCGAAACTGGGGCGTATCACTGGACCCGGGGTGAGAAGAGTGCGCCGCCTGCAGCGAGCATATGACGAAGCACTGATTGTTGACCACGAACGGACAGCCGAAGTAAGATCGGACATGCTCTCTTCCGCGAACCAGCTCGCAGAACACGTTCTTGAGGCAAGGACGCGGTCGATCGATCTCGTAGCTGACTTGACAGACGCGCAACTGTCGGTCCCCTACATCTCGACCATCAATCCGCCACTCTGGGAGCTCTGCCACCTGACCTACTTCCAGGAGCTCTGGGTGCTGCGGCGCGGCGCCGGACAGAAACCGTGGCGGCCGGTGGTGGACGAACTCTTCGATTCCATGTCAGTCTGCCACGAGAGTCGCTGGCGCCTGCCTATGCTGTCGCGCGGCGATGCGATGGAGTATGTGCTGGGGGTGCGCGATCGCGTCGCGCAACTGTTGCTTGAACCCGACGCACTTGATGCCGAGACGCTCTATTACATTGGCTACTCCCTGTGTCACGAAGACATGCATGCCGAGGCGCTGACCTATGTTCGTCAAACCCTGGGCTATGCGGCCCCGCGCTTCAAAACCGAAGCACTCCCCAAGCCGGACGAACTTGCCACGGGAGACGCCGAGATTCCGGGCGGCGCTTTCCTGTTGGGCGCGGCCAAGGACGCGGGGTTCTGCCATGACAACGAGAAATGGGCGCATCTTGTCGAACTCGCCCCCTTCGCGATCTCACGGACCGCAGTAACCGAAGGCGAAGTCGCAGCCTTCATTGAGGATGGTGGCTACGCACGCCGCGAGCTGTGGTCCTCCGAGGGCTGGGCCTGGCGCCTGGCCGAGAACGTCGAGGGTCCCCAGTACTGGCGCCGGGGCCAGGGCTCAACCCATGAAAGGCGCTGCTTCGACACCTGGTGCTCGATTGTGGAACAGCGCGCCATGTGCCACTTCTCGTGGTACGAGGCCGATGCCTTTTGCCGCTGGGCCGGCCGGCGACTTCCGACGGAAGCGGAATGGGAAGCGGCCGCGAGCATGCAACCCAAGGGGTCGCCAGGGGATCCCTCCGACGGTGCATCGAAACCACGTCATCCATGGGGTAACGCCCCGGCGGAGGCGACACACGCCAACATGGACTGGAACGCCTTGGGCGCGATCGACGTGCGCGCACTCAGCGCGGGCGACAGCGCCTTCGGTGTCCGGCAGATGACCGGCAACGTCTGGGAATGGACTAGCACGACCTTCGCTCCCTATCCCGGGTTCGTGCCGGACATGTACGTGGACTACTCAAAATCATCCTTCGAAACGCGCAAGGTTCTGCGTGGGGGTTGCTGGGCCACGCGTTCTCGCCTCATGAGGAACACCTGGCGTAATTTCTACCAGCAGAGTCGTCGCGATGTATTCGCGGGCTTCCGAACATGTGCCCTTTAAGATTCCCCCAGCCCATGGGCAAGCAAACCGTGACTGATACCGCTGCCGAACGTGTTGAGATCCTCGCCTACCCGAGAGAAGACCAACACACAGCCTTCGCACGCGACGTGGCCGCAGGCCTCCGCCGCAGCCCTAAAAGTCTCTCCTGTCGATTCCTCTACGACGCGGCCGGATCGCTTCTATTCGAGGAGATCTGCGCCCAACCCGAGTACTACGTCATGCGGGCAGAGGCTGAAATCCTGCAGGCCCACGCCCCCGAATTGGCATCCATCCTGGGGCCTAAAATCGCCTTCGTTGAGCTAGGCAGCGGCAGTGGAGTAAAGACCCGCATCATCATCGACGCCCTGCTCGCGGCCGGAACACAACTGACCTGGGTGCCTGTGGACATCTCCAGGAGTGCGCTGGTCGAGTCGGCACGTGGCATGTCCGCGGAATTCGAAGCGCTTCAGGTGACCGGAGTTGCGGGGGAATACGAGCGCGGGATCGAGTGGATCGCCGACCACCCCAGGTGTGCAAAGCTCGTGGCCTTTCTCGGCTCCAATATCGGAAACTACACGCGCGACGCCGCGGCGGAATTGCTCTGCAGCGTGCGTGCGGCCATGACGGCCGATGACCGGTTGCTCCTTGGAATTGATCTCCGCAAGGACGCAGCTGTCTTGGCGGCGGCCTACGACGACGCCAAGGGCGTCACTGCGCGCTTCAACAAGAATCTCCTGGAGCGCATCAACTCTGAGCTGGGCGGCACCTTCGACACATCGCTCTTCGACCACAGCGCCATCTACGATGGGAAAACGGGCTGCGTATCGAGTGGGCTCATCGCGCGGCGGGCCCACACGGTGCGCATCACCGAGCTCGACCTGGACGTTTCCTTTGGGGCGGACGAATGCATCCATACGGAGAACTCCGTCAAATACTCGCTCGATGAGATCGACGAGGTGGCCCGCCGTGCCGGCCTGCGTGTCGAACGGCGTTGGCTCGACGGCAAGGCGCGCTTCAGCCTGAACCTCCTGACACCGCTCTAGGCTTCACTCCTCAGTCGCAGCCCGCGTGGAATCAGGATGCGATCGAGAATCTCGAATCCCCCCTGGGCCAGGAGGGCCAGGGCAGCGGCGGGTAGCGCGCCCTCAAGGATCAAGCCGTAGTCGTCGAGACGGATGCCCGTGAGAATCGGCTGACCATAGCCGCCCGCACCGATCAGGGCTCCCAGGGTTGCGAAGCCGATGTTCAGGATCACCGCCGTCTTGAGGCCGGCGAGGATCGTTCGCGAGGCGAGTGGCAACTCGATCAGGAAAAGACGCTCGCGCAGCGAAAGCCCCAGTGCATCAGCCGATTCGATTAAATCCGACGGCACGGAACGCAGGCCCTCGCAGGTATTACGCACGATCGGCAGAAGGCTGTAGAGAAACAGGGCGCAGATCGCAGCGGCCGAACCGGTGCCGATGCTTGAAAGACCCAGGGCCGCCATCGGGCGGATCAGCACCACCAGCAGGGCCAGCGCAGGAATAGTTTGGATCATTCCCACCAGCGCGAGGATTCCCTGTCCCACACCACGTCGACGCGCAGCGAGGATGCCCAGCGGCAGACCCAGGAGAACCGCGGCGAAGAACGACAGTCGAACGAGCTCGAGGTGCTCACGTGTGCGCTTCAGGACGCGGGCGATCAGCGCGTCCTCCCCGCGCTCGACGTCGAGGCCCAGGTCGCGCTTGAGAAAGTCCGCCGCAACGGAGACCTCTGTCCTGCGGTCGATCTTCACAGCAACGTTCATGGAGCGCATGTCCGTCCCGGAGACCTGCCCCTCGAGGCGCAACAGGGCGGCCACCACGGCGGGCTCCCGCTCCACGAGATCCTCGCGATACAGGAGCACGGCGTCGTAGCGCGGAAAGTGCTCCCGATCGTCCTCCAACACCCGCAGTCCATAGTAGGCGATGTCCGCGTCCGTGGTGTAGACGTCGACGACGTCGATGGCGCCGCTGGCCAGCTGGCGGTAAGCGATGTCGTGGTCCATGCCCGTGACGTTGGCGTGGCTCAGTCCGTAGGCATCCCGCAGGGCGGGCCAGCCGTCGCCTCGATCGAGGAACTCATTCGTGAACGCGAAGAACAATTCAGGGTGCAGGGTCAGCTGGGACGTCGTTCGAAGCCCCAACTCTTCCGCTCGCGACTCCAACAGACCGATGCCGTAGCTGTTGTTGAAGCCCAGGGGACGGGACATCCGCACGCCTCGCTGGGCCAGGGCCCGCCGCATTTCCTCGGGACCCGCAAGGGACTGGTCGCTAAAGATCTCGCGCTCGATGGTCCCTGTGTACTCCACGTAGGCGTCGAGCTCGCCCGCGCAGAGCGCCTCGAAGACGATGCGCGTGCCGCCCAGTTCGCGCTGGTGTTGCACGACCCCACCCTCGCTGTACGCGAGCGCGGTCACGATCTCCCCCAGGATCACTGATTCAGTGAACTTCTTGGACCCGATCCTAAGCCCCTCGACGCGCCGCGAGAGCGGCGTCAGAGAGAGAATGCAGAAGGCGGTGATCAAGGCAAGGGTGCGGCGTTTCACGGGGAGAGCACCCCACGCTGTGCTTCAATGAATTGACGCACAAAGTCGACGTCACTGTTGCGCAGGTCCGCGAAGGACCCCGAGGCGACGGTGCGTCCGTCGCGCAGGAGGACAATCTCATTTCCCAGGAACGCGGCCTCGTTCATGTCGTGCGTGACCAGAACAACGGTTTTCTCCAGCTCGCGGAACGCATCGGCCAGGTCGCCCTGGAGCTCCGCGCGCACCATCGGGTCAAGTGCCCCCAGGGGCTCGTCCAGGAGTAGCACTTCGGGATCGAGCATCAAGGCGCGCATGAGTGCCACACGCTGCCGTTCCCCGCCGGAGAGCTGTAGGGGATAGAGGTCCCAGAGGTGCGCCGGGGTTCGCGTCAACGCCGCGAGCTCCCCCAGGCGCGCGTCCTGCTGCTGCCCGGACCAACCCAGCCTACCGGCCATCAAGGTCACATTCTCGCGGGCCGTCAGATGGGGAAACAGCCCACCTCCCTGGATGACGTAGCCCATCCTGCGGCGTAGCGCCGGCGCATCCTCGAGGGTGACCTCACGCCCGTCGAAACGCACCAGCCCCGACGTCGGAGCAATCAACCCCAGGAGCAGGCGCAGGATCGTGGATTTGCCGCAGCCGCTGGGTCCGATCAAGACGGTGGTCCTGCCCGGCGCAACCCGCAGGTCAACGTCGTCGACGGCAACGGTCTGACCGTAGACCTTCCTCCCAGCCTCAAGTTCCAGCATCATCAATCACCGTAACCGCCCCACGGTCTGGGGGCCAGGCCGACTGGGACTTCCTTAATCGCATGTTGTCGATAGAGCATTGGGCCTCGCTCTGCCCCCATAAGCCTTTGAGGTTGGAAGTGACCTCAGAACTCCCGCGTTGCAGGCCGGACTGGCAACCAAGCAGCGGACGCTTCGGGACATATTCGCGGGCCGGTCTGCTCGCGTGTCCTTCGTTCATGTGCAATCACGGACCCCGCCCTATCGCAGACTAGTGGAGACCAATGAATGCTCCACGCAGCAGATGCGATGTAGGAAGCACCGGCGGGGGTCGTGCACATTGCCCGGACAGGCTTTGGGGAGGCACAGGGGGCCTGAAGATGACGTGTCATTGGATATCTCCTACAGCCGTATCACGTCGTGATGGCAATCAAGACATGGGGCCGCGTAGCTACAAGCGCTGAAGAAAAA
>JBLHLB010000297.1:0-5330 GCA_047618505.1 Planctomycetota bacterium | reverse complement strand
AGGCGAACACCTCGCTGTCCTCTGCAAGAACGATCGGCCTTCCAAGCTCATCACTGCCAGCTCTAACGTGCTGAAGCTTTATGTCGCAGTTCAAGGCTTATTTCACGGCTTCGCCGTACAGCAATTCGATCGTCTCATCGGCCCGCCCACAGCGGCTGGTCATGCTAAATCATGGTCGAACAGGGCGTGGAGTCTGTTGTATTTCCTGTAGAGGATCGCCTTCGCCTTTCCATGGGCGCTGGGGGGCAAAAGACGGTTGTTTACGGCCAGTTCTATGCAGTCACTCGGCTTGGCATGCCTAGCCACATACCCATTGCCTGCTAGCCATTTCGACACTACGGAGAGCACTTGCACGTCTTCTCCTGACTTGGACAATCGAAGGCGAGCGGCCAACCCATGTAGGCCTAGACGGCGAGCGTTAGCGCTGGCCATATTCCGTATCCCGTAGAATGTAACTTCGCCACTTCGCTCAAAGAATGCGATTTCGAAATGACCACAGCCGAAATGGCTGGTCGCACAGAAGAACTGATAGATCCATCGGCTAACGCGGGGATTGGGTTGTCTTAGCGAGCAGATTCCATAGTTCCCATCCAGCGTTGCAGCCGAAGGCCGCGGGCGCAGATGGACATTGAGAATCAGGGGGCCTAGGTCTTCCGAGAGCAGAATGACGTCTCGAAGGCCGCCAATCTCGGAATTTGAACGGCAAGAGAGACTGCCCACTCGGTTTCGAAGGGCACGCAATCCCGAGTACATCGCGAAGCAGTACCACCCACGCTGGGCAGCGTTCGTTATTGATCTCATCTGTTTCATCTGCAGTCGCTCTTCGGCCTAGCGACTATTCCGTAGTCACGCCAAAGCAGGCGGAAGGTCAAAGTGCAGATCGATTCGAATGGACAAGGACGACATGGAAACACCAGTGCTTGCAATACTCGGCCGGGGACGGATCTACGCAGCACGACAGCTGGAGGTTGGGTGGTGATGCCGGCTTGACGACTTAGGTGAACGCTGCGCTTGCGCCGCTACCTAGCCTTCACCTGCACATCTTCCCCAATCCGGTCCATGACCTCCCGTAACCCGTCATAGTCCGGATGCTTCAGGCGCATCCAAGCATTCGCCATATACCCGCCTTCGATCGGCTGCGTCGCGCTCCCCGGGCCGGGGATGTGTTCGTCAATCAGGTTGCTCCCATAGCGCCGATGCACCTCCTCCAATCCATCGATTCGCACTACATGTCCATCCCTATCCGGCCTCAGTGCAATCATTCCAGCGCTGAACCGCCGGGAAGCTTGCGCATCTGTCTTCCCATGAACGATCAGCTTGGCCCATTCCACATACAGATCCAAATCGTTCGCTTCTGAATAGAGGTCCCAGACCAGCACGCCCGGCGGCCGGCAACCGATCTCCGAGAACTTCAAACCCTTCGGTCCGAAGAACCACTCCATGTGCGTCGCCGAAGTCCCGATCCCGAGGGCTTGAATCACCTTCGCCCCCATCTCCTTCACCTCCGCATAAGTCTCGTCCACATCAATGCGATTCGTTGTTACGATTTGCGGCGAGACCCAGCGGGTGCGCATCGCTTCGAGAACGCCCGGGTAGTAGTGCGACGCGAAGTCATGCACGACCTGGCCCTCAAGGCAAAGCGTGTCATAGAAGCCTTCGTGCCCTTCGATGAACTCCTCCACGGCCACTTTCGCACCCTGATTCACACCGGAATCCTCGATCGCCAGCTCCAATCCCGCGTCGTCATCCGCCCGGTAAATGCCCGCGGCCCCCGCAGCATCGCGGGGTTTGAGAATGACGGGGTACCCAATCTCCTTGGCGAAGGCTCGCACCTCTTCCGGCGTCGAAGCTCCCGTGGATTGCGCGCAGGCAACCCCTGCTTCGCGCAGGGCCTCCTTCATTGCAGGCTTGTCCCTGCACAGGAACGACGTGCGCGAGCTGATGCCGGGAATGTCCGTCGCCTCACGCACATGAGCCGTAGCCATGATGTGCGCCTCCACAGTCGCCTCCAATCGATCGACCCATTCGCGTGACTGCACGCGCTTGACCGCCTCTAGCAACGCGCCTTCATCGGCGATTGTGCTGATCTGTTCGTACCCATGCAGCCATGATTTCAACTCGGGATCCAGTGCTTCAAGCGGTCGTTCCCCAATTCCGGTTACACGCGCACCAACGGCGTGAAGTGCGCGGGCAAACTCGCGCTGATTCTTGGGGAAGGCCGGTTCAACAAGAAGGACGTGCATTGGAAGCCTCTGAGATGGAAAGACGGTGAGCGAGTTCAGGGCGTAGTGACGGAAGTGCGACCTGCGAGCTGTTTGTACAACTCAACATAGTGTGGACCCTGGACTTCCCAGGAAGTATCCCGCGCCATTCCATTAGCACGCAAACGCGCTCGGTGCGCCGGTTCCTTGAAGACCGCGAGTGCCTTGCGAGTCGCGTCAAAAAGCGCGTGGGAGGTGAACTCATCAAAAAGGAAGCCCGTACCCTTCCCCGTCGCGACATCGTACTCCTCGACGGTATCCGCAAGACCGCCTGTGCGACGAACGATGGGCGCCGTACCGTAGCGCAGGCTGTACATTTGATTCAGACCACAGGGCTCGTAGCGCGACGGCATCAAGAACAAGTCACTGCCTGCCTCGATCTGATGGGATAGGGCTTCGTCGTAACCTGCAAAGAACCCCACGTGGCGCGGGAAGGTCTCCTGGAGCCAGGAGAAGTACTGTTCGTAGTGTTCCTCGCCACTTCCGAGGAGCACGAGGCGCAGGTCTTCGCGCTGCAGAAGGACCGTCAACATGTCAGGCAGAAGCTCGAATCCTTTTTGCGGCGTTAGGCGTGAGACCACACCAAGCACCGGCACATCGTCGCCTGCCGGCGTCAAACCGAAGCGCTCAAGCAACGCGTCTCGGCAGACCTTCTTGCCCGACAAGTCTTCCGGCCTGAAGTTCGCAGCGATGTGCCCATCTGTACGCGGATCCCATTCGGCATAGTCCACACCATTGACGATCCCGATCAAGTCGTCGCTACGCTCGCTCAGCAGGCCCTCAAGCCCCATGCCCTGGTCCGCTGTCTGTATCTCCTTGGCATAGGTCGGACTCACCGTCGTCAAAGCGTCGGCGTAGAGCAAGCCCGTGCGCAGGAAGTTGACACGCTCCTCCTCCACATCCCCGCGCCAAAGAAGATGGTGCTCACCACCCAAGCGCAAGTCCCCCATCACATCCAGGGGAAACACGCCTTGATACCCCATGTTGTGGAGTGTCAATACGGTCTTGGTCTGCTTGAAGAGATCGTCCCACCCAAAGTGGACCTTCATCTGCAGCGGCAACAGCCCCGTGTGCCAGTCGTTCACATGGATAACATCCGGCGCCCACCCGAGGTTCTGACAAATCACCATGGCCGCTTCGGACAGCACGCCGAAGCGCAGGTGCTCGTCACCATCCTGGCAGTAGATGCCTTCGCGGTCATAGAGCTCCGGCGCCCGTAGGAAGTACACCTCCGGTCCGGCCACACCAGGCAATGGCGCGGTCGATACCGAGACGTGCCGGGCGTGCTCGTCGCTCCCCAGCTTCAAGTCCTGGAGCTGCGGGTGGGGCGTCAAATCGCCCACCTTCTCGCGCACGCGCCGGTAGAGCGGCATCAGGATCTTTACGTCGTGGCCCGCGCTGGCCAGGTAACGAGCGAGGGCCGCCGAAACGTCCGCAAGCCCGCCGGTCTTAGCGAAGGGGGCGACCTCAGAGGCAACGATCAGTACGGAGAGCGGCTGCATGGGAGCGGTCGTGATCTAGAGGGGGGACAGGGCGGACGAAGAATTGCGCTCGCCATGGACCCCCAAGTTAGCGAAGTCGGCCCTTCCTCGCTCCCCCGGGCCTTCGAACTCACATCCAGCGGGCTTTGCGGCGAGCACGGGATTAGACTGAGGGCCGCCCATGGAATCCCCCCTACACGTCATCTTCGTCGTCCCCTACGGGATGGAGACAACCCTGCGATTTGTCCGCGCAGCGGCCGCATTGCCTGGTCTTCGACTGGCCATTATCTCCCAGCAAGACCAGCGCGAGTTCCCCCAGGACTTGACCTCGCGCTTGGTCGGCTTCGAGCGCATACAGGATCCCCTCGACACGGACGCCCTCGAGGCGGCGGTGCGCAAGCTCTCACGGGCTTGCCTCGGTGGGCACGTGGACCGGCTCATCGGGATTCTTGAACAACTGCAGGAGCCCCTGGCGGAGGTACGGGAGCGTCTCAAGATCCGCGGTATGGACCGGGAGGAGGCCACTAACTTCCGCGACAAGGCTGTCATGAAGGATGCACTGCGGGCTGCCGGCCTGCCGTGTGCAAAGCATGCCTTGGCGACCAACAAAGACGCTGCCCTGGCCTTCGCAAGTGAGACTCTGCCCCTGGTGGTCAAGCCGCCGGCCGGCGCTGGCGCACGCAATACTTTTCGAGTCAACACCCGGGAAGAGCTGGAGAGCTATCTACGCAGCATGCCGCCCTCGGAGGCGGACCCCGTGCTCCTGGAGGAATTTATCCAGGGCCGCGAGCACTCCTATGACTCCATCAGCATTGGCGGCGAGCACGTCTTCCATTCGATCTCGCGTTACTACCCCACGCCGCTTGAGGTCATGGAGCACCCCTGGTTGCAATGGTGCGTGATCCTGCCCCGGGAAATCGACGGCCCCGAGTACGCTGCCATCCGCGAAGCTGGCCCTATGGCCCTAGATGCCCTCGGGATGGTGACCGGCATGACGCACATGGAATGGTTCGAGCGCTCAGACGGCTCAATCGCCATCTCGGAGGTGGCCGCGCGTCCGCCGGGGGCCCAATTCACCTCCCTGATTTCATTGGCCCATGGCCGCGATTTCTACTCGGACTGGGCCCAGGTCGTGGTACACGAACGCTTTGAGCCACCGGCTCGACGCTGGTCCGTGGGGGCGCTGTTCCTACGTGGCCAAGGCGACGGGCACGTGACCCAAGTCCACGGCCTGGAGGAAGCGCGGAAGGAGCTCGGCTCCCTCGTCGCCCAAGCCAAGATCCCCCAACCAGGCCAACCCAAGGCCTCTACTTACGAAGGCGAGGGCTACGTGATTCTTCGCGCCGACACGACCGCGGAAGTCGAGGCTGGAATGCGTCGCCTCACGGAATTGCTGCGCGTCGAAATGGGCTGACGCCAGACCCCGGCTGTCCGCCCCCCTCAGTACCCCCTGCCCCCACGACCATGAACGTAGTCTTCCTGTCCCCAGGCTTTCCGGCCGAGATGCCGCACTTCACCCAGGCCCTGGCGCAGGTGGGCGTGCGCGTATTCGGCGTCGGAGACGCGCCCGTGCAATCGCTTCCGGATG
>JBLHLB010000296.1:0-5343 GCA_047618505.1 Planctomycetota bacterium | reverse complement strand
AATCAAAGATGTCCGGGTTCGCACCGGTTCCAAGACGGTCCGTGCAGCTCGCCAGGATTAGCACATCAACAGTCACGTAGTCGACCTCGGTCATTGTGTTGACGCCAAGGGCGCCCGTCACGGTCAGGCTCACGTCGTAGGTTCCAGGCGTCACGTAAGTATGCGACGGGTCCATTTGCGTCGAAGTGGTGCCATCACCGAAATCCCAGGACCAAGCACTAAGGCCCGTTCCGTCGGAGAATTCGTTGAAGGCAACCGTGAGAGGCGCGACGCCGGAACGCGGAGTGCCTGAGAAGCGCGCCCGCGGGTCGGGACCACCATCGAGGCAGAAAAGGGTATCGCGGAAGCGAATGATCTTCGGGATCGTCTGACCAACCGTGAATTGGTTCCCGCAGGTGATGAAGGGATTCATCGTGAAGCCGTTGCAGGTGCAGTGATTCGCAGACCAGTTGTGCCCCAGCTCGTGGGCCGAAAGGTCCGTGGTGCAGCTGAAGGCGCCACAGCAGTCCGATTCGACAACGCTGTAGGCCTGGGAGGTGCTACAGAGTGTCGCGACGAAGGCGATTCCGATCGTGCCGCCCTGGATGTTACGTCCGGTGTAGAGCTGGGCGACATCCCGCTGGATTCCGCCCTGGTTCGCGTTCCATTCCGAGACGAACTCATTCAAGAGGGTTATCGCATCGCTTGAGGTGTAGGGATCGTTCGAGCTCGTGCGCACGAGAATCGTCGTAATCAGGTGCTGGATACCCACTTCATTCTCGTACTGCGTGTTGATCGCGTTGATCACACTTGTGATGCGGTTCATCACCGATGTCGAGTTGCTGCCATAGTCCTGGTAGAACTCGAAGTCCGCGTCACAGCCGAGCTCCGCGATATAGGGCGGATCGGTTCCCGCCGAGGCATTCGAGGACGGCGGCGCAAGGGGCGCGGGCGAGTAGCCATCGGGATAGCCGCCGTTCGGAAGCAGGTCGACGCCACAGGTCCCGCCCGAGGGGATGACGTCTTCGACGCGATAAAACACGTGGTCGTCAAGACCCGCGCCATCGACAGCAGCGCCAACGGGCTGCATCCACCAACGACTTCCGTCCTCGAGTTCAAAGCGACCCCAGAGACCGTCCTCCAACCAAGTCATAGTCACTTGGCTGTCGAACTGATTGCGCACGCTGCCTCCGTAGGTTGCGGGAGCCACGTAATCGACCTCGACAATGTGCCCGCTTCCACGGTCCTCAAGCAGACGGAACTCTGGACTCAGGACCTGGTTCGGCTCCATCAGGAATTCGAGTTGCTTGCCCCCCAGGGAAAGCCGCGCCGTCGTCACTTGGCCCCGCACTCCTTCGATGGATACAGGCAAAACCTGGGCCGCTGTCAAACCGAAGGCTGCCATGGCCTGGACATCCATGTCGGAGGGGCCGTTGGCGATGGCTTCGGAGGGCGCGCCAGGCATGAGGCCGAGGAGAACAAGGGCAGAGGTCGAAAGGGTCAGCATAGTCGCGCGGGAGTCAGTTAGAAGGGGAGGTCGGTGCGGGCTCTAGAGCAATGCACCGGACCAGAAGGCCCGGGGAGACAAACATTTTATGCCCCACTGGACTCCCCAAGAGGCTCCATTGTGCCATGGAAGGCCGATTTTGAACGATAGCCATGAATGAAGCGGGGGGGCCGCAGCGCAATGCCGCAACCCCCCCGCCTCGTCGTACCGCCGGGTCACGACTGGCGCCGGGACCCATATGGAACAGGCTTCAGGAACCGATCGTCAAGTCGATGGCGTTCGTCAGAGCGCCCTGGTTCAGGAAGACCTGAGTGTAGACCTGCACGCCAATGAGGCTGTTGTCGTTGGCGAGCGGGACGTTGTGGGTCACCGTTCCGCCGAGCACAAAACTCGTCTGGAAGAGCAGGCTTCCGGAGCCGGGATCCAGCAAGAACTCACCGTAGATCGTCGGCAGGGGGAAGGGGGAGGGTGCGGCGTAGGCGAAGACGAAGGAGAGTCCGCCGAAGCCGATCGAGCCGGCATCGACGGTCGAGGTCCAGGTGTTTCCAATCGACGGCGTGTTGCTGCAGTCGAAGATGTCGGGGTTGGCCCCGCTGCCATTGCGCGAGGAGCAAACGCCGGCCGTGGGTCCATCGACGACGATGTAGCCGAACTTCGTCAGGGCATCAGAACCATTGGCGTTCGACACCAGAAGGCTGACGTCGTAGGTGCCCGGCGTCGTGTAGAGGTACGAGGGGTTCTGAACACCGGAGGTGCTGCCGTCGCCGAAACTCCACAACCAGGCGCTGGGGCTGTTGTTGCTGGTATCGGTGAAGTTGACGTTCAGAGGCGCAAACCCACTCGTGGGGGTTGCGGCGAAGTTCGCGGTCGGGGGCAAGGAGCCTGTGTCTAGGCAGGTGCGCGAATCGCGGTGGCTCGCGATAGACGGACGCGAAAGCGAGGCATTGAACGTGTTCGCGCACGTGATGAACGGGTTCATCGTGTTCGACGTGCAGGTGCAGTGGCCCGCGTTCCAGTTGTGCCCGAGTTCGTGAGCCGATAGGTCCGTGGCGCAACCGAAGTTGTTATTGAAGTCAGACTCGACCAGGCCATAGCCGAAGCTCCCGTTGCAGATCACACCCAGGTAGGCGATACCGATCGTGCCGCCTTGGATGCTCTTGCCGGTGAACAGGTGGGCAATGTCGCGGACGACACCGCCTTGGTTGTTGTTCCACTCGTCCTGGAACTGGTCCAAGAGGCCGATGGCGTCCGTGGAGGAGTAGGGATCGTTCGACGTCGTACGCACGATCAAGGTGCTGATCACGTGGGTGATCGCAACCTCGGACTCGTACTGCAGGTTCATCGTGTCGATGACCAGGTTGACGCGGGCCGTCACCAGCGGGGTGGTGGAGCCGTGATCCTGAAAGAACTCGAAGTCAGCGTCGCAGCCCAGGTCAGCGATAGAGACACCGGCGCCCAAGTTGTTGTTGCCCTGACCGGCGGCACTGAAGTCGGTGGCTGCGCCGGCAAAGAGAGCACCGCCACAGGAGGCAGACGACTCCATGATGTCGGAGTTACGGTAGACGATGTGCTGGGAAGGGGAGGAACCGTCGATCAGCTTGATCAGGGGCTGCACCCAAAGGTCGCTACCATCGGCCTGCTTGATGCGGCCGTAGAATCCATCGGGCATCCAGCCACCAGCGACCACACTGCCGGGCATCTGACGAACGCTTCCGCGGTAGGTGCGCACAAGGCCGCGATCGACCTCAACCAACTCACCGTTGCCGCGATCCTCCAACACAACGCTGTTCGCGTTCATGGCGGAGTGCGGGGCCAGATCAAGAGTCAACAACTGACCTTCGAATTCAAGCGAGACAGCTGTCGCTGTGCCCGGAGCACCGTCGAAGGTCACATTGGAGATCTCGCCGTTGTTCAGTGAGAGAGCCGCGAATGCGCGGGTCTCAAGGTCGGTTTGAGTAGCGGAAGCAGCGGCGGCCAGAAGAACGCTCGTGAGAGCGATACCGGCGGCCCGTCCAGCGGGGCAATGGAAATTCATGGGATCCTTAAAAGGTTGGATCTGAGGGGGAGTGGGGGAGTGCTCCGTTCGACATGAAAACGGAACTATTGTTCGTGGGGGACCAAAGGTACTTCGCCAGCGACAGGGCCCCGATCGAGGGGGGCAAGCCTGGGACAGTTGGAATCCGCACCGAAACCCACGGTACCCGTAAACAGACGGTTTAGGGGGCCCTGGGGTTCCCATTCCCTGACCCAATTCGAGCACCATGGTCCGCCGCTAGTCCCCCACCCCTCGCAGCCCCTCCCAGGACCGCATGAAGGCCCATTCACGCAATCAGTGCCTAGTGGCGCATAGGCCAACAGTCCCTGACCACCTGTTCGAAATCCGTCCCGACTAGGGGCGGAACCTCCAGGTTTACGGCAATTCACCCGAGGACCGCTGCCAGAATCACATCAAGGCAGCCTATCCTCGGCCGCAGACAGACAACATGATTTCGAATACAACAGAGGCGAAGCTCCACAATCCCTTCGTCCGCGCCGGTCGACAACTGCATTTTTCGCGCAGCCTTCGCACCCTTGGGCTCCTGCTCCTTGCAGGACTTGCCACTACAGGCATCGCACGCGCGGACGCTGGACTCCAGGGAGATTACTACAACGCGAAGACCCCCCCCACCCTCGGGATCGGCGGCGACTTCGTGCGTGTTGATGGGACGTTGAACTTTAACTGGAACGGCGACGCACCAGACGGAACAACGATCGTAGCGGACGACAGCTACTCGACGCGCTGGACTGGGTTCGTGCATGTGGCTACGGCAGGTAGCTGGACCTTCAAGACGCTTTCCAATGACGGCGTGCGCCTGTGGGTCAACGGAACACAGGTGATCAACAACTGGACCTCCCACGCTGCCACTTTGGATACGGCGACGGTGAGCCTGCCTAATTCCGGTTGGGTCCCGATTCGGGTGGAGCACTTCAACGACGGTGGCACTGCCGTGATGCAGTTGCGCTTCGAGGGACCGCAGCAGCCGGACGTCGTGATTCCGTCGAGCTGCCTCTCGAGTACCTACCCCGGTGGGAATCCGCCCCTGGCGGTAGCGGGTGATGTACAGGTCAACTCTTTTGGATCGAACTTCACCCTGAGCGGAAGCGTGTCCGGTGGACTTGGTGGAACAACCCCGCTCTGGAGCCAAATCGCCGGGCCGACTGCGGTAATCCAGACGCCCAACTCAGCTACAACCCTGGTGACGCCTAGTGCCACGGGGCTGCACACCTTCCAGCTACTCGCAAGCGACGCCGTCGGAGGTACAGCCTTCGACTTCGTCGACATCTACGTGACCGCTGCGGGTACAGGGGGCAGCGTGACGGGGCAGCTCCGCAAGTGGTTCCCCCTGACAGTTGACTTCAATCACTCGGCGACCCTTTCGGAAACGTCTGGAGTGAACCCCTTCCTGGACCTGCGACTTGAGGTCCACTTTGTCCATCTCGCTACGGCCACCGTCCATCGGGTACCGGGTTTCTTTGCCGCGGACGGTGATGCCGCGAACTCCGGGGCCCAGGGCGGACAGGTCTGGCGCGCGCGCTTTGCACCTGAGTTCAGCGGGACCTGGCATTACATCGCCTTCTTCCGCAGCGGCACAGACGTTGCGATCTCCGCAGTTCACCTCGCGGGAACCGCGGCGTCGTTCGATGGAGACTCGGGCACAGTCTTCGTTCAGGCCGTTGACCCGAATGCCATTGGCTTTCGCAATCAAGGTCGACTGGAGTATGTCGGCACGCACCACCGCCACTTCTCTCAAACCGGCGAAGCCTTCCTGAAGACAGGTACGGACAGCCCGGAGAACCTCCTGGCCTACTACGAGTTC
>JBLHLB010000295.1:0-5356 GCA_047618505.1 Planctomycetota bacterium | reverse complement strand
CGCGGTAGCTCGGCGATCGGTCCGGTGATCAGGATTCTGGGTTTCATTGGCGTGCCTCAGCGATCAGACGATCTGCGCCGCGTTCGTTCAAGTCGGTCGACAGCATTCGGCCGAGTTCTTTGGCGTGGTCCCGGGAGCCGCTAATCTCCGCCTCTACGCACTCGGTGCCATCGAGCGAGAGCACGCGGGCCCTGAGGGAGAGGGCGCCCTCGCGGACGCGGGCCAGTGCCCCGACCGGGACGTTGCAGCCTCCCCGTAATCCAGCCAGGAGCGCCCGCTCCGCCAATGCTTCGTGGTGCGACTCCTGGTCCGAAATGTTCGAGAGCAGCTTGCGTACCTCGCGGTTGTCGGCGCGCGTGGTCAGGCCGACGATGCCCTGTCCAACGGCGCTCAGGAAGTGCGGTAGATCCAGGAGTTCCGTTATGTGTTCGTCCAGGCCCAGGCGCACCAGGCCAGCCTGGGCAAGGACGATGGCGTCCGCATCCCCAGCTTTCAGTTTAGCCAGGCGAGTGTCGACGTTGCCACGGATCTCAACTACATCCAAATCGGGTCGTGCGGCTAGGAGCATGGCACGCCGGCGCATGCTTCCCGTTGCCACACGCGCCCCCTTCGGCAACGTTCCCAAGGTGTGATCACCTCGCGAAATCAAGGCGTCGGCGACGGGTCCGCGGGGTAACACCCCACCCAAGACGATGCCCTCCACTAATTCCGTAGTGAGGTCCTTGAGGCTATGGACCCCGATGTCCGCGCGCCCTTCCTGGAGCGTGCGATCGACCTCCACGGTGAAGATTCCGATGCGGCCGAAGCGCGCCAGGTCCGTGGCCTGATCGCGGTCGCCGGTGGACTCGACCTTGACGAGTTCGACCTCGAAATCAGGGCGTGCGGCGCAGATCCGGGCACGCGTTTCTTCGGCCTGCCAAAGGGCCAACTTGCTCTTGCGAGTGGCGAGGCGCAACTTCACGCTTCGCCCTCTCTGTCTAGGAAGCGTTGCAGCGCCATGTCGATAGATTCAGTGGGGACTGTGTCGCGCGCGTTGGATTTCAACTCATCCAAGGCGACGTCCAAGAGGTGTTTGGTCAGGCGGTGTGCCAACTGAATCATCTCCGGTGAAGCCTTCGCTCCGGCAACGACATCAAGTTCGGATTCACGAACCTCGTCGTAGCGCTCACGCAGACGTTTCACCAGGGGGGTTAGGGCATGGTAGCTGCGCAGTCCGAGGAATTTCTGTGCCTCCGAGAGCAGGATCGGCCCGGCCCCTTGCACCGCCTTCTGGCGGGAGGCCTGGTTGCGTTCGACGATGCGCGTCAGGTCATCTAAGTCATAGACGATGACCTGTTTGAATTCCGCGCAATTGGAGTCGATAGCCCTCGGAACGGAAAGGTCCACAAGAACCAAGGGTCGGTCGCGCTGTGCAAGGACACGCTTGTTGAGGTGCTCGTATTCAACCAAGGACGGTGCTCCGTCGACGCAGGCGAAGACGACGTCGGATGCTGCCAAGAGTTCCGGTAGGTCTTCGAGACCTCGGGCGCTGGCGTCGAACTTGCTTGCGGCTTCTTCGGCTCGCCCCTTGGATCGGTTGGCAAAGGTGATGGAGCGAGCTCCTTCGGCCTGCAGGTTGCGGGCCACCAATTGCCCGGTTTCCCCGGCCCCGATGATCAGCAAGCGGGCGTCGCCATAGCGGCCGACCACGTGCCGAGCGACGTCAACGCCGACCCGAGCTACGGAGACCGTGCCCTCCCCCAAGGTCGTTTCGTTGCGTACGCGCTTGCCCGTCACCTGGGAGTGTCGCAGCAAGGCTTCCAGCGTCTTGCCAAGGCAATGGGCTTCCCGGGCTGCCCGCGTGGCTTCCTTGATTTGCGAGAGGATCTGGCTTTCACCCAGAACCAAGCTGTCCAGGCCCGAACTGACACGAAACAGGTGCAACACCGTCTCAACGCCTTCGTAGTGGTAGAGCGCCTCCTCTGCTGCAGCGCGGAAGACCAGGTCGTCCACGGCTGCGAGGACACGCTCGCGTAATTCGTCCGTGCCCCTGGAAAGTGCAACCAGGACCTCTGTGCGATTGCAGGTCGAAAGGATCCAAGCCTCCTGCACACCGCTCAAGGCGGTCAGGGCCCGTAGACGCCGTGTCAACTCACTCGCGGGGACAGCGCAGAGCTCGCGCACCTCCAGGTCGGCGGTGCGATGCGAGAGACCGACAAGGCACAGTCGCAGATCTTCCATGGGATACAGGCACTGAGGTCCTCAGGACGCCCAGTGAAAACTCCCAAGGGGCAGAAGCGATATGAGTCCAGCGATCAAGAAGATCGCCAGGCCGATGGCGGCTGCAAAGGAAGCGCGCTGTGCCGAGAAGCCCCGGATCGAGCGCGAGAACGCGACGATGCCGAAGTGAATCCAAAGCACGAACATGGCTAGGACCCAATGGTCGGTGTACCCAAAATCGGGCACGTCCGTGGCGTGGGCCCAGGCGATTCCCAGGTTGACTCCGACGGTGAGCAGGAGGAAGCCTGCCAGCGCGGCGCGCCGGGTGAGCAGCGCCAGAGTGCGCAGGTCTGGCATGTGCTCGACGAGGGGTCCAAAGCTACCCCGTCGCATGCGGCGGAGAACCAGGAGATAGAGCGAACCGTGCAGCCCTGAAAGCATCACGGCGCTGCCTGCCAGGACGCTGGTGGTCGCGTGACTGATGGAGAGGAAGTCGGCGGGAGCGCCGGCGGCCCGCGGCTCCAGGGGACCTAGAGCTGAAGCACAGAGTTGCATCAAAGCGACCACGCCGAATATCAGAGAGCCCGCGCCATCGTCTGACACTCGCCGTCGGGTGAAGACGTATAGCAGCCCCAACCCAAAGGCGACGGCGGAAGTGGTCGTCCAGAATTCCGATGCGGGGAAGGACCGTGACGTCACTGCGTGGACTGCCAGCAGGCTCGCATGCGTGCCCAGTGCCGCACCCACAGCCACGCGCCGAGGGAGACGCACCGCCGGAGCCGAAGGGCCGCCGAAATGCATGGCGTAGAGCATGGACGCCGCGCAATAAAGCACGGGCAGCATGACCGCCAGGGCTTGGGTTATTTGGGCAGCGTTACTCACGGGTTTCCTCACGCCCCGCCGTGGCCGAGGGGCCGCCGGTCTTGGGGGCCGCGTACTCTACCCAATCGGACACCCAGGGGACTTTCCGGAGCGAGTCCTGGGGGGAGCTATCCTCAGAATCCCGCCTTCGGCTCGTGCGCGGGAGGGGTCAAACCCCCGCTCCTTGCCTGTCCCCAGAAATCGCTTCCGATCGGTCGAGCGTCTCACCCCTGTTGCCGACAAGGGCGACGTGTCGGGCTTCCCAGGTCCCACCCGGCCCCCCGTCGGGCACTCGTTCTTGTGGCACCTGCTGAGTGCCCGGCAACAGCATTGTGTGTGGAACGGGAGATCTGTGGTTTAGGTACGACGAAATCCGGAACTCTCCTCCCCGCAAGTCTCAGCCTCTGTCCAGCGTGCGCATGGCGCAGAAGGGGGCAGGCGATTCTATTCAAGTCATCAGCGGGCAGGACTCTACGGATCGTCTTGTTGTCCATGCAAAGTGGAGCAAGGCGAGCACCAATAGGCGCTCCTGTTTGAGTCCAGTGACCCTTCAACTGTGATCAGGATCATGATGCTTGTCGATGGTGAGTCAGTCCCCCCATAACGATTCTTGATTGGTCAGGAGTCGAGAGCGCCAGTCGAGGACGGCTTTCTAAGGGTGCGTATTGACGACGAATCCATGTTTGCGGCCCCGAGTACCTTCGTTGTCCCTCCGTCCGGTTTGACTCTGAGTGAAGAGGAACTTTCTGGCCTGCGCGTGCTTGGATACTCTGGCGGGGATGGATACGAATGAGGTAAGCCCGCTTCTCTACTGTTCCCCAGCCCCATGCGCCAGTTCTCGTGGAGAAGCCTGCCCGACCCCTTGTACCTATGAACTCCCGCTCCCCTAGTCTCTCTGGTCCCCTATCGGGGAAGCGAATCCCCCTGTTCCGGGGATCCATGATTGCGACGCTTCTGCTGCTGTTCGCGTCCTGCGACACCGGAGGGGAAGAAGTTGTGAGTCCTGTGGCTGGGGACCTTGATTCCGCCGACGAAGTGACTTTAGAGGTGCCCTTTGGGATGCGTCCGACAAGGAGCCTGGATAGCCAGTATGCAGGCGATCCCGATCTCCTCTTGAACATCACAGACTTCTCAAGCGCGCTGCCCGACGCGCTGCAGGTCACGGGGGATGGAACACTTGGGGAGGGACTTACGCTCACCGATGGGGGGCTTCAACTGTACGGCGCTCCCCTGGGGCTAGCGGAGTCATCCGCGTGGACACTGTCCTTTCGCATGCGTGTTTCGGCGTCGACACTCGCCGACAAGAATGTGTTGATGCGCTGCAACGACCGCTTCACTCTTCGATTCACGGAGGAAGGATGGGTGCGCCTCTGGGGTCCCAAGGGGACCGAGCGCGTGCAGATGATTCGTCATTCCACGACCCCAGACGAGTGGCATCAATTCACCGTGGTCTGGGACCCCATTGTGCTCCGCACGGTTCGGGTCACCGTGGATGGTCAAGGTGCGGCGATCATCCTGGACCAAGAGCAGCTCATGCCGTCGCTGACGAGCTTGCCGCTGATCGAGTTGGGGCCAGACGGAATCGAGATGGAAGTGAAGGATGTCGTTCTGCTTAGGCGAGCGGTTCCTAGCAATGAGCTCTTTCGAAGGACCGGGATCGAACTGGACCCGTGGGAGCAGCATCCGCCGCTGGAGAGCACGCTGCCCCTGCCCACACCTGCCCTAGACGCTGACGAATTGGCCTTTTGGGGGGTTACGGACCATCTGGCCGCGGTTGACGGCATGGGGCTTGTGCGTGCCGAAGCTCAATGGCAGCAGCTCGACCTTCTCCCTGGACCGATACCCATTGCACGCACGACTCACACAACGATCGCCCTTGGGGGAGGCAGAATCCTGCTGTTTGCAAGTGAGGCACGCGATACGCATCTCCCCCCGATGCGTAACACCAACGACGCTTGGATTCTGGACCTGGGGCAGAAGACGTGGACAGAGTTAGAGGTGGGGGCGGAGGTCCCCGAGCCTCGCTGTCACCAGGCCGGGGCATTTGATCCTGCGACGGGTGTCGTCTTCTATCCCGGCGGATTCCGCAATGACGGGGCCCACGTACTTCCATTCGGTGATATCTGGGGACTGAGAGTTGCCGCATCCCAATGGGTGGAGCTCTCGCCCAAGCATGGGGACTTGCCGGTGCCCTGGGACAACCTTGTTTTCTTCCGCCCCGCGAGTGGTCTGTTCCACTTCACGCGGGGATGGCAACTGCTCACGTGGAGCCCCAAGTCGGGACGCTTCGGCATCC
>JBLHLB010000294.1:0-5361 GCA_047618505.1 Planctomycetota bacterium | reverse complement strand
CTTGCCGTGGGTTTCGGCGGCGGCGCGGGCAAGGGCGGCGAAGCGTGGCACAAGCTCCTCGATCCAGCCAGCCTCCGCTTGCAGCTTGGGATCGATGCCGACAAAGGCCACGGGAGCCGTCGACTCCGCGCTCTCTCCGCGCACCAGGGGCCGCAAGCCCTGGGTGCTCAACATCATGCGTAGCACTTGGTTCGTGCCCTCGAAGATCATGTTGATGCGCGCGTCCCGCAGGATGCGCTCGTAGGGATACTCGCGCATGAACCCGGTTCCACCGGTGACCTGCAGGGCGTCGTTTGCGATGCGCCAAAGGGCATCGGTGGCGAACATCTTGCAGCAGGCCGCCTCGAGCATAGTCTCGACGCCTCCGCGATCCATCAGTCCTGCCACCAACCAGGCGCTGGATTCCATGGCGTAAATGTCCGCGTCCATGTGGGCCAACATCTCGCGCACCATGCCGAAGCGGGCGATGGGCTGGCCGAATTGTTCGCGTTCCAGGGAGTGGGCCAGGGCCAGGTCGCGGGCCAGGCGAGCTTGGCCGATACAGCTCGCGGCCAGTCCGTGGCGTCCACCGTTGAGCACGTTCAGGGCGACCTTGAAACCTTCGCCCTCTGCCCCGATCAGGTGGTCAAGGGGGATGCGGACCTCCTCGAGCCCAACCTCCGTTGTCGAGGAACCGCGCAGGCCCATCTTGTCCTCGGGCGCGCCCGTGGAGAAACCCGCGGCCTCCGCCGAAACCATGAATGCCGAAACGGGCCGTTCCTCGATCGTGGCGTCTGGATTCGAGGGATGCGGGGTGCGAGCGTAGACGGCGAATAGGTTGGCGATCTTGCCGTTGGTGATCCAGACCTTGCGTCCACTGAGCACCCACTCGTCGCCGTCGCGCTCCGCCACCGTGCGCAACGCGCCAGCGTCCGAGCCAGCGTTAGCTTCGGTCAGGGCGAAACCCGCGATGCGGTCGCCGCTCGCCAGATCGGGCAGCCAGCGCTGCTTCTGTTCGTCGGTGCCGTAGAGCAGAACCCCCTTGGCTCCGAGTCCCAAGTGCGCACCGAGCACCGTGACAGTGGAAGCACAGCGGTGAGACAGAGCTTCCATGACTTTGGCATAGGCCAACTGACCCATGCCCGCGCCGCCGTATTCCTCTGGGATCGTCAGGCCCGTAAGGCCCAGTTCCTTGAGCCCTTCGATGACTTCGTCTGGGATCGATTTGCCCTCGTCGATGGCGACGGGGTCGATGCTCTCGTTAGCCCAATCGGTGACCATCGAAGCAATTTCATCGATTGTCTCCGCAGTCTCCGCATCCGGCTCCGGGTAGGGGCAGATTGTTCCCGCCTCAAGGCGACCCAGGAAAAGGCCGCGGACAAAGGGCTGGGAAGTGGGGCTATTTGCGTCGCTACTGGTCATCGATCGATCCGGGATTCTGTCGCCGTGCTGAGGGGCGTGGGAAGCTTGTCAGGAGCCGTGTAGGGTCCCGTTCTTTGCGGCCAGGGCCACGAGACTATCGGCGGGCTTGAAGCGATCGGTACGCTCTTCGACCACGTCGGGGGCGTCGTGCATCGACTTCAGACGATCGACAATCTCCGCCAGTCCGCGCCTGTCGGCGTAGCGCAGCACGCCACCGCGGAAGGGCGCGAAGCCCGTGCCGAAGATCGTCGCCAGGTCGAGGGCTACGGGGCCGTCAACAACCTCTTCCTCGAGGGCCCGGACTGCTTCGTTGACCATGGCGAGCACCAGCCGATCCACGGCGCGGTCAAGGGTCATCGTGAAGGGCAATGGCGACTTAGGCGCGCTGGGGTTGCGGCCCTTGTTCTCGAGCTTGCCCTCCTTCGAACGTTGCCAAAGGTAGATACCCTTGCCGGTCTTCTTTCCGAGTTGACCCGATTCCACCAGGGGCGCCAGGAAGGTCGAGGCTTGCATGCGCGAGCCGTAGCCCTCCTGAAGGGACTGTCCCGCGTGGGAGGCGATGTCCAAGCCAACCTCATCGAGCAATTCCAGGGGCCCCATGGGCATCCCGAAATCCACCAGGGCGGCGTCGATGGTCTGGGGGTTGGCGCCCATCCCAACGAGGCGAATGGCTTCGTCCAAGTAGGGGCCCAGCACGCGGTTGACGAGGAAACCCGGCACATCCTTCGTGACCACTGGGGTCTTGCCTAGATCAACCGCTAGGCGTGCGATGCGAGCGACAACTTCGTCGTCGGTTTGCGGTCCGCGTACGATCTCCACCAGGGGCATCTTTCGCACGGGATTGAAGAAGTGCATCCCGACTACGCGCTCAGGATTCGGGATACCCTCCGCGATGGCTCCGATCGAAAGCGAAGAGGTGTTGGAGGCCAGGACTGCGTCCGCGGGCATCAACTCGGCGAGTTCGCCGAGCACTGCCTGCTTGACTTCCAAACGTTCCGCAACGGCTTCGATCACCACATCGCAGCGCGAGAAGCCCTCGACCTCTGTGCTGACTTCGAGCCGATCGATGGCCGCATCGGCACGCGACCGTGTGAGTCGACGGCGCTTACGCTTCTTGGTGACTTCCGACCGATGGTTATGCACTGCCTCGTCCAGGGCCGAACGAGCCAGGTCACGTAGGCGCACCGGCGTGCCCTTCTCCGCCAGCAAACTTGCGATGGCTCCACCCATAACGCCGGCGCCAATGACAGCGGCACGATGGAAGCGGGCGGCCTTTGATCCGTCCGGCAGGGTGCCGAGCTTTTTGGCCGCTTCACTCGCTAGGAACACGCGTACGAGGTTGCCCGAAATGGGGGACTCGGTCAGGGGGCCCACAGCGTCGCGTTCGGCGGCGAGGGCTTGGTCGAGCTTGATGCGGGGCGCGCGCACGATCAAGGGCAGGACCGCCAGGGGAGCGGGGTAGTGCCCGTGGGTTTTTTCCATCACTCCCTGGCGCGCCTTCGAGGCGGCGATGGCACCGGCGATGGGGTTCTTGTCGATGGCCCACTGGGACAGGCCTTTGCTGCCGCGACGCGGGCAGGGCCTGCGCCCCATTGCGATGTCATCGGCGATGCGCAAGAGATAGGCCGGCTTCGCAAGGCGATCGACCAGGCCCATCTTGTAGGCGGCACGTGGCTGATAGAGACGTCCCGAGAGGATTGCAGCGAGGGCCGCGGGTACGCCGATGCGGCGGGGCAGGCGCGATGAACCGCCCCAGGCAGGCAGGATCCCAAGTAGCACTTCCGGCAGGCCGATGCGCGACTTGTCGTCGTCACTGAGGACGATGCGATCGCAGGCTAGGGCAATCTCGCAGGCGCCGCCGGGCACTGGCCCACCGACGGCTGCGACGGTGCGAACGCGCCCGCCGTCATCACGACCAAGGCGATGTAGGCGTTGGAAGAGTGACTGCACCTCCGCGACGAATCGGGCCGCAACGGCCGGATCCTTGAGGGAAGCGATGGCCTCCACATCGGCGCCTGCGGCGAAGGAGAGGGGATTGCGCCCCGTGATGACCAAGCCCTTGAGCGTGTGGTCGCCGGCGAGCTCTCGTAGAACTTCGTCGAGGTCATGCAGCAAGGGCACGTCAAAGACCGCGATCTTCGGTCGGTGGGGCGGGTCGAGGACGATGCGCGCGAGACCGGGCTCGGGACGCTCAATTCGTATACAGGCACCCTTCGCCGGGGCATCCGGGGGACTGGGGATTCCGCTGAGATCCATCATTGCGAGCACCTCTCAAGGACGACGGCGCCGCCCTGCCCGCCGCCGATGCAAAGGGTAGCGAGGCCGAGTTCGTGATCGCCCGCCTCGAGTTCGTGGGCCGTGGTCAAGAGCAGACGCGCGCCGGTCGCACCCACGGGATGACCCATGGCGATGGCACCTCCGTTGGGGTTCAACTTGGCTGGATCGATTTCCCCGAGCTTGTGTTTCCTGCCGAAGTGCTTCGCGCAAAACTCGTCGCTGTCGAAGGCACGGTGACAGGCTTGCACCTGTACAGCGAAGGCCTCATTGATTTCTACGACACCCATGTCGGAGAGCTCGACACCGGCATCCTTGAGGGCGCGTGCCGAGGAATGCACCGGGCCGAGGCCCATGCGCGAGGGATCGCATCCGGCCCAGGCAAAACTACGCAGGGTTGCCAGGGGCTTTAGCCCGAGCTTGGCCGCGCGCGTTGCAGTTGTAACCACAAGGAAGGTCGCGCCGTCGGTGATACCGCAGGCGTTACCAACTGTGACGACGCCATCGGGCTTCTCGAAGTAGGGCTTCAACTTCGCAAGGGCAGCGAGTGTTTGGTTCTCACGGATGCCGTCGTCGTTGGCCAAAGAGTTACTTCCTGCCTTGGAGCCGAGGGGCAAGTGGGGCACGATCTCGCGTCCAAGGCGGCCGCTATCCCGTGCGACTTTCGCGCGTGCGTGACTTTGAAGGGCAAAGGCGTCTGCGTCTTCTCGGCCAAGGCCCCAGTCGCGAGCCAGGTGTTCCGCGGTGGAGCCCATGATCAAATCGGTCGTGGGGTCCGTCAGACCCTCGATCAGGGAGACTCGCGGGGCGAAGAACATGGACGGTCGCAGGCTTGCCAGGGCTCCCAGCTTGGCCCCCATGGTGCGAGCCTTGAGCATGCGCCCGAAGAATTCCACGGCGCGGGCGTTGTAGATCAAGGGGTAGGCGCTCATGACCTCGACGCCCCCGGCGAGGAAAAGCTCGCCGCGACCCGCTTCGATCTTGGTGACGGCGGTGGTAACGGCCTGCATCCCGCTGGCGCAGTTGCGCGCCACGGTGAAGGCCGGAACGTGCTGTGGAATGCCGGCGCGAAGGGCCACCACGCGGGCGATGTTGGCCTGATCGTGGGGGGGGCCAACGCAGCCGAGGATGACTTCGTCCAGGTCGCCCGCGTCGATTCCTGTTCGGGCGAGCAGCTCGCGAGCCGCGGAGGCCGCCAGGTGTCCCGCGTCTTCCCTGGCAAAGGCACCTCCGGCCCGGGCCTGGGGCAGGCGCAGACCGGCGGCGAGAACGATGCGTTCGTCGGATTTCATGGGGATCAGAGGTCGAGGCCGTCTGGTTTGCGTCCGGGAGAGTCCGGTGCGGGTTCGGTCGGCTAATGCGGTGCAGTCTCCGCTGCCACAATTGAACCCGCCAGGGGGACGGGAATCCACGCACAAGGGGGTAGAGGTCGTGGCTAATCGTAGAGCTGTCGAAGGCTGGCGGGTGCCCGTGGACTTGCGTGCTCACAAGTTGTGGAATGCACGCGCCGCCCGGGCGGTCACACTGTCCCGTTTCTCCCGCTCTGTCCTGAACACCCGTCGGCCCCCCATTGTCACCCTTGAACGCGCCGGACCCCGATCCCAAGGAACCCGATTCCAATGGGGCTACCACTGTTGCCGGTGACGACCCCGTCGAGCCCGTACGGCTGCGAGATCAACTCCGCAT
>JBLHLB010000293.1:0-5362 GCA_047618505.1 Planctomycetota bacterium | reverse complement strand
GCCTTGACGCCTCTTGAAGGAGCTTGCCAATCAGCTTCCCTCACCCAAATCGCCCATAGGTTCAGGGCTCCTCCGTAGGTGGCAACACAACCGCGACCCAACCCCATGAGCTCCTCACCAATCGGGGATCAGCTCCCCAAGAGCCCAGGAAGAACGTCCTGGACAAGGAGCTGGATCGCTAACGATTTCGAAGATAGTCCAACTCGATCGGCAAGGTATCAAGACCCCGCTCTCCGAGGCCGCTCTCAAAGAGGAGTTCTATATCCCGTAGAACTTCCTCGGCGCCCCTAAAGACGAACTGTTGCTCATCTGGGTTTGCCCCCACCAGCATGAGCAGCTTGAGAATCGAGGCGGCACTCTCTACTTGGCCCCCTACTTCCATTTCAATCGGCATCCCATAGTGAGCCACGATGCTCACGATTAGAGCCACAGGTCTAGCATGGAGAGAAACATCGGGCGGCAAGGAGACGTTGAGCACGGTCACGTTCGTGTAGGCAGGAAGTAGCTCTCCCGCCGCTTGCGCGCCAGCCTGTAGGTACCGATTCGCCCACACGAGGAGGTTGTTGAGAATCACGTTCTGTACCGACTCGCGGTCTACCAGCCTGTGAATCCTGTCCTTGGACTCCTCAGAGCGATCATCCGCATCGTGCCGTTCAATGAAGTGCGTGAGATGAGTCACGGCTTCGAGAAGATGCAAGGCGGCAGAGCAATGCCCCCGCAGACGTGGAAGTCGGGCGTCTTCGCTCTCAAGAACGGTGTTCCGAACGTGAGTGTCGTAGGCAGACTGGAGGTTGTGAACCGTTGCCTGATAGACGCGGGCTTTTTCTTCGGTGCACCAACGATCCAGGAACGAGGCGCGTTCCCCAGGGTCATTGATGTCACGCACCCCCATCTCATTCAGCATCTCGCAAGTCTGGAGGTACTTAGAGGCAACCTCGACGATCTTCTGCTGCTCGTTCTGGGGCTCAAACTGACCCACGTTTCGCGGCAGCTGAACCCGCACAGAAACGGGAGGGAAGTGGCTGTCGGGCATCGAATCCTGGGGGATCTTCAGTCCGAGGGCCCGAGCTTCTTCAGCAATCTCGGCGAGCAATCGCGTAGCTACGTCCTGGGTGAAGACTGATGCCTGGTGTGCTGCCTTCAGAGCGTCCAGAGCATCCTCATCCCCAAGGCTCTGACCTGCGCCATAGGATGCAAGCCGCCCCAGGTGGTGCGCCAAGCTATAACCGGCCTTGCCAAACCATCTCACCGACGCCACGAGGACTGTAAAGTTGGCGTAAGTGCGGTTGTAGCGCGCGCCGTAGTCATCAAGGAACGGCTCGAGCTTGTCCGTCTCGCTGATGAGGGACAGGAAATGCCTCTTGTTCCATCGGCCAGCCTGCTCCCGGGTAAGGGCATTGGATAGCAGGAAGAAGCTCTCTGCGTGGTTCTGCAGCAACTCCACGAACTGATGTTCGGGAACGACTTTTTGAATCTGGACCTTGGTCATGGGACAGCCTGGAAGGTGAGTCTAACACACTGCCCGCCAGGACTTTAACGCGCAGAGCCTGGGGGCGGTGGTGATCGGCCTCAAGACCGGGAGACCCAAGGACCGATTCGATTGGTATGCCGCCTTCCTCCATGGGGACGGCCGACCCTGAGCACTTCACGCTCCACAACCCCAAGGGAGTCCTGTCATCAACGTCGAGAACTGCCTGGAGACATATCTCCGGGAAATCAACGAGGTCAGCCTACTTACGGCCGACCAAGAAAAGGACCTGGGTCGACGGATCCAGAATGGTGACCTCGAGGCCCGCGAGCATCTGATTCGCGCCAACCTTCGCCTCGTCGTATCCATCGCTAAGAATTACTCCGAGCGGGGCTTGACCCTGCAGGACGTTATCGCGGAGGGCAATATCGGCCTCCTCAAGGCGGCCGAGAAGTTCGACCCCGACGCTGGATGTCGTTTTTCGACCTACGGCTCCTGGTGGATCAAGCAATCCATTCGCCGTGCGCTGACCAATACGGTCCAGTCTGTCCGGGTACCCGGATACATGGCCGAACTGGTCTCAAAGTGGCGCACTGTTGGGCGGGAACTCACCTACCGCCTGGGGCGTGCTCCCTCTATCGAGGAAGTGGCCGGAGAAATAGGCATAGCCCCCGAGAGCTGGCGCCTGTTCAAACAAACGGTACAGACCTCAGCGAGCTCTTCGCAGATCTCCTTGGACGTCATGACGGCATCCCAAGATACGGTCGAAGACGACAAGGCCACCGCCCCCCACGAAGCAATTCAACAGGCGGATCTCCTGGAGCGAATGAAGGGCCTCCTGGATGAGATCGACGAGCGCGAGGCCACCATCATTCGTCTCCGCTATGGACTGGAGGCTGACCAAGATCCAATGACTCTCAAGGAAATCGGAAAGGTCGTCGGGCTCACACGAGAGAGGGTTAGGCAGCTAGAGCGCGAAACCCTTTCGAAACTCCTGCGATCAATGGATGACGAGTAGAGCGGCTAGCTAATTCAACGGGTGAAAAGCTGTCGAACGAGCTCGACAGCTAAGGTCCTATTGATGACAGCGCGCTGGCGTATGTAAGCATCGACGAGCTCTCCCCTGAGGGTTTCGGAGGTTGCGCGCTCAGCACCCAACTCCTGCTCTAGACGTGCCTGAAGCTCCTGCCAACCTAGGCGATCATCGGCCACTGCCAGCTTCACCTGCTGTGCAACAGCAAGGGCTTCGGACCGTGCGGCTTCCGCCCCCGAAGCCCGCTCTAGCGTTAGGTTGAGTTGCCCCTGAAGTTCACTGACTTGTGACGTAGCCGCCGACTGCTCGTCGCGTGTAATCCGAAGGTCTCCCCAGACACGCGAACTCCAGGCAAGGGCGCTGGCTGCAACAATCAAGGCCGCCAGGGCAACCCCACCCAACCAACGGCGTTGGGTGTTCAAGGCAACAGCATCGGTTGACTCAGGTAGAGCTTGGACCCTGGCGCGGGCAATCTCCATTGCCATCTGCATCGACTGGCGCTCCACGTCCTTGCGGGCACGAGTGATCTCATCACCCCTTTGCACCAGGGCTCGCTCGAACTTCTCTTCAGCGACCTGGGCACGGGTTTCGGCAACCTCATAGCGTCGTTCCGCAGCAGACCTTGCCGCCTCTGCGGTGGCCAGGCCCTCGCGCAACACAACAACTGTTTCGGAGCTCAAGGGCTCCCGTTCCGCGTGGGTTTCGACGGGTTGCCCCGCTGGCTTGGATTCAACTTCTGAACCAAGGCTGCGCCCAACGATTTCAGGATAGGCACAGGCCAGTTCTGACGGTGAAAGGGCCGTGACCACCAGGTTTCCCCGGCGCAGTTTGTGCGCCGGAAGCGTGCCCTTTCGAATGCGCTTGCGAAGGGCTTGTTCGCTCACGCCGACGAGCTGCGCAGCCTGGGAGACAGACAGGGGTTGCTCGTGTTCGGGGAACTTTGAGGTGGGTTGTGTTTGGGGTTTCGTGCTCACAGCTCTGGTTGTGCGAAAGGGAGAGCCAAGACGCAAGCCCTGTCTCGTGGACAAGTCGCGCGCGAAACGGACTGGGGCTCCCAATCAAGCGTTGAGAAGCACTACGCTATGGGCCAAGTGACGAACATCCGCCTCGACCCTCAGACCGATCAAGCACCCATTAGGGCACAGACTCTCTCCCCAAAAGAGGGCACCCCACTCTACGTTCATTTGCCCTATTGCGTGGCGAAGTGCACCTACTGCGACTTCTTCTCGGTGGCTGCCGAAGGTGAGGACCTGGATGGAACCCTGGCTGGCATTCTTCGGGAAGCGTTGCACCGCGCCCCCAAGAAACCAAGGACCGTATTCCTTGGCGGAGGAACCCCTTCGCTCTACTCGACATCAGAGTTGACAACTCTCTTGGATGGCCTCGACAGAGTCACGGGGTTTCGAAACTCGGCCACCGAGGTCACCCTAGAATGCAACCCCGAGAGCCTCGACGAGGAGAAGGCACGCGCCCTGATAGACCTCGGGGTCAATCGCCTGTCCATCGGCGTCCAGAGCCTTCGCCCAGAGATCCTGAAGCTCTTCGGTCGCGTCCACGACGCCGAAACCGCTATCGCCGCCTACCATTCAGCGCGCAGGGCAGGTGTGCCGCAGGTCAGTCTCGATGTGATCTACGCTGCGCCGGGTCAAGACCTGGGGACCTGGATGAGCGACCTCGAAACCCTTCTAGCCCTCGCTCCAGACCACATCAGTGCCTATCACCTGGCCTATGAACCGGGCACTCTCATGGAGAAATGGGAACGTGAAGGAGGCGTTCAGCGACAGGGGGAAGAAACGGAGTTGGCCTTCTTCACAAACACGAGAGCCAGACTCGCAGAGGCCGGCATGCCCGGCTACGAGCTATCCAACTTCGCCCCAAAAGACCACCAATGCACCCACAACAAGCACTACTGGGCAAATGGACCCTATGTTGGCCTGGGGCCGAGTGCCGTCAGTTACATCGATGGCACTCGCTTCGGTAACCCCCGCTCCATCGGGGCCTGGAGGGCTGCGGTAGACGGGGGTCACCTGGCGGCAAACTGGGAAGAGACGCTCTCCCCCTTAGAGTCGCTCGGGGAGTCGTGGTGGCTTGGGTTGCGCACGAGTCACGGAGTCGATCCGGTCCAGGCCCGTACGAATGCGGCCGGCGCAGGGGTTGACCTGCCCGCTGGACCGGACCCCTGCGTTGCTACGGCTGGGGAACTTGTGGCCGGTGGTTGGCTAGAACGTTGCGGAAAAGGAGGCGAGCGAACCCGGATCCCTGAACAGCACCTAGCGGTGGCCGATGAGCTTTCACGTCGCTTCCTGACCTTAACCCAACCCCGCTAGTCAGCCCAGCGACCTGCATCGGAGCCTATGGAGCTGTTCCCTTTGTTGTACCTGCGCGGCATCGTCTCACTGGCGCAATGTTGAGTAGGGGGGAATCGCCCCATTGGACGTTAGAATCCCTCGTTAACTGCCCTCGAAGATCGCACCCGCGACATGTCCATGCCCCCTGAAGATCACCCCCCCACAGAGCAAGCGCCGAAGAAGTCCAAGCGGCTTAGCCGGCTCAGGCGACGCAAGAAGAAGAAGCAACCTAAGCGAGGCTTAGTCGGCTTCTTCCTGCGGGGCCTCATCACGCTAGCACCGGTGCTCTTGACACTGGTTGTGTTCGGCCTGGCTTACCAAATGGTGGACCGGTACATCACCGGTCCTATCAACTCGAGCATTTACTGGTCCCTTGAGGGCAACTCCCTGGGTTGGCGAGCCCTCGAGCGCTTTGACATCGACCCGCTGGACACGCGCTACTTCGACACGAGTAATCTCCCGGTACATCTCCAGGAGGAGGCGCTTAGCGCGAATCAAAGCTATTCGAGCGAG
>JBLHLB010000292.1:0-5366 GCA_047618505.1 Planctomycetota bacterium | reverse complement strand
TGGTCGCCTGCAACATCCTGAACAGGATGATCGAACTCGGTCGACCGACATCGGTCCCGATCAAACCCTGAAACCGATGGAGAAGGCGGAGCTGTCGCCCCATTCTGGTCTATGCACCAACGCCTCGCCAGAGCACTGGCTCACGGTTTCAAGCGTGCGGGGCCATGGGCTGGCCGGACCCGTACAGTTCTACTCGCAGAATTCGACGGAGAGACCATCGGAGAGGTTGAAGTAACTCCCGCCTGCGGCCGGGTCGCGGTACCAGAACTGGAAGTTCCAAGTCGTTCCGGCATCGATCACTAAAGCTGACCCTGCCGAGAAGAGATCGAGGCTCGCGAATCCCACGCCATCACTGAAGACGACCGGCAATCGGAAGAGCTGCCCACCAACGCACCGGAAGCCGTTGCCTAGCGGCACATTCGCGGGTGAAGCGCCGAAATAGAACAAACCGGACGTCCCTGCAGGTAGCGAGTGCGTCTCGAGCGTGAAATCTCCCGCGAGGATCGATTGGCTACCTGCGAAGCCCATCATGGCAGCGCTGCCCGCCGAATTGAGGGTCGCTGCGCAGTAGTTGATCGGCGAAGCACAAGGTGCCACGCCGCTCACCACAAGCGCGAAGTCGGCGTCGACTGCCGGTGTTTCGAGATGAGTATCTTGGTTGACCTCATGTGCAAAGACCTCGACGATCCAACTCCCGGCCTCTGGACTCTCCAGCCAGACGTTTTCGACCGTGTCAATCGTATTCGGATTCCCACCCGGGACAGACGTCGTCGCTGACGCGAGTCCGTGATTCCCCCAATACCGAAGGCCGCTCGGGGCTGATAGCCGGAGTGAGAGATCATTGATTCGGTGCAGTGCCGCCGATGTCGTTCCCGCCGGGTCGAGGAAGGCGAGTGTCGCGCGCAACTCTGGCTCGCCAACAGCTACATCGATCACGAATGAAGCCGACTCCAAGTTTCGCAGCACGACGTCTTCATTGACGAGGAACAGCCCGTCGCGCTTCTCGTACAAACGCTGCACGTTGGCACGCCCCCAACCCTGGTGCAGTCGCGTCTTGTCGTGCGCCAGACCGCTGAAGTCATATTGCCGCGCTGTGTTGATCATCAACGCCTTGGCCAGTGATGCCTTTGGACGGCTTGCGAAGACACTTGCAGCCGTAGGGTTTCCAAACAGTCCCTCATGCCACATCTGGAACATCAACCCGAAATAGCCGGCAGTCTGCGGAGCTGCGGCGCTCGTGCCTCCAAAGTCTCGCGTGTACCCCCCCCCGGTATCAGCCGTTAGGATGCTGTCGTTCCAGTGCGCCAAGTCGGGCTTGATGCGGCCATCCTCAGCTGGACCCGTGCTGCCGGACTGCGCCCATTGATCGTCCGCAACCGTCTGCGTATTGAGATGCTGGATACCACCGACAGAGACGACGTTCTTGCCCCAAGCGAAGCTGTTCACCTCCGTGTTGTTGCCGCCATTGCCATGCGCGTAGAGCAGTGTCACGTCGTAGAGGAAGACTGCATCATCGGCCATCGTGCTCCAGTTGTCGTAGGCCGGACCAACGATGTAACCCCAGCTGTTCGTTTGGAACACAGCCTCGTAGGGAGGCTGTCCGAGCTCGGAGAGCTGTGTCTGCAGGTCGAACGCCCCATTGATGACACCTGCAAAGATCGGCTGCGCGTCGGGCAGGATTCCGCGCGCCCGCGCATTGCCCGTTCCATCGCCAAAGACAATGCCGGCTACGGAAGTGCCGTGATCCGGGATGCCGATGCTGTTGTGAATGATCGGCGGAGGAGACTGGAAGTCCTGATGTGTCGCCAAGACGCCGAGGTCGAGCACTTCGGCCCGTACTCCTTGTCCGGTGTAACCCAACTGAGCCTCGATGAAGTTGGCGCCACCGTCCACGCGTACTTTGGCGACCATGGTTTGAGGCTCGCCCCAGCGATCGACATAGAGCACCTCGTCCCAGCTCGCCAACGCAGCCAGTGTTTCCGCTTCGAGTATCGCTCCTAGGAAGAAGCCGTCCGCGCACAAAGTGATGGGACTCGCGCCGAGCGCTTCTATGCGTTGACCGACGACGCGAGCCATCTCCGGACCTCGCTCGAAAAGCTGCACCAGATAGCGCCCGTTTGCCGGGAGCTCTTCCCGCTCCAACCCCAAGAGGAGTTCAGGTGCAAGCCGATACTCAGGATGATAGGGCCCAATCCAGCGCACGAAGGGCAGAGCCTCTACCCGCTTGCGCACGGCGGGCGTCATGCGCACAAGCTGAGCCTGCTGCGGTAAGAAGCGCAGGCTCGTGGCACCAAGGGCCACGAGTTCCTCTTCGTATGCCGCGAGTGGCTGCGTCACGAACTGCACGATGTGGATCGATCCCGCGTAGTCCAGCGCGCTACCAAAGAGCGAGGCTGTGAACTTCGGTTCCTCCCGCAGCGGATCAAAGCGTTCACGGCGTAGCGCGACCTCATGCCGCGCGGGGCGAGGCTGGGAGTCGCGCCCATCCGCGAGAGTGATGCGATAGCGCGGCCCAGGCTCGCTGCCTCCTTCTTGCTCCCACAGTTCGATCTGTGCGCGGTCGCCCCCAACTGTGAATTGCTTGCGGTGCGTACGGGCCTGCTCCTGGATCGGCCAAGCGCTGGCGTATCCAGATATCAGGAAAATTAGGGCAAGGAGAGCTATGGGGCAACGCATGAGAGTCGATCCTGGACTGGGTCGAAGCGGGGGCAAGGAATCGGTAGAGCGGTATGGGGATTCGATCATCACTGATTAGCTGCGCACCCAATGCAAGTCACACCGCTGCACTCGTAGAACACCCAAGAACCGGGTTTCTCCCTGCTGCAACCCGATTACGGATAGGACTTCCAGCGGATAAGAACTCCAAGGGGCCTGCCATGGGTTTCGGCGGCCAAGCCCATTGCCCAGGCCGCTGCAAGTATCGGCACTGCGGATCGCCGTTTCAAGGGGCCTGCAATTGTAGCGAGGTTGAGGGGTACTGGGCACAGAAGCTGGGTCACAGGCCATCCGTGGCAGTCGAGAACCTCTCGAACAGCCGAGTTTAGTCCTCATGCACCGCCCGAGTGCGTCGTCTCGATCAAGTTCGCGAACTCCAGCTACATCCCCCGCAACTGGCCGGCACCAAAGATGCCGAGATCGCTGGCCCCGGAACCGAGACCCCCGTCAGAACTCGAACGCCATCTGCGGGGGCGCGCGCGCTGCCGCGACTGGCGGAGCCCCACTAGGCAGGCCGAGGTGACGCAAGATGCGGCGTGCCCGTCGTATCCAAATATTCGGCCGTGGCGCAATCGGCGTTCACCGAAGGACTTCCGTCCACCCGCGGGGCATCTTCTCGGCCGTGAAACGACCACGCCGGTCCATCAATGAAGACCGGTACCGTTGAACTCTTCGCCCCAACCGCAGCCCTTCGTCAGGCTGCGCGTCGGTGGCACTTCAGAAGGCCACCGAGGCGCTCGTCGCAGATGACTTCGCCGCCCTCCACCGAGCTGGCCTCGATGTGGCAATTGCCCAGGCTTTGGTGCGCTCGCTCGGCGTGGTAGTGCTCGAGGTACTCCCTGATCGCCTCACGGAGCCGGCGCTCGCCGAAGAAGATCATCTTGCCGAGGCACTCCGACTTGATCGAGAGCACGAACCGCTCCGCGAAAGCGTTGCAGTTCGGCGCCCGCTTCGGAGTCAGCACGACCTCGACTCCCGCGTCCTTCAGGATGCGCTTGAACTGCGCTGTGAACTTCGTGTCGCGATCACAGATCAGGAACCGATGCCCCAGCAGGAAACCGTCGATGACGTCCGTTAGGTTCCGAGCGACCTGTGCCACGAAGTCAGCGTCCGGCTTCACCGTGATGCCCGCGATGTGAACGCGCCGGGTCTTCAGATCGATCACGAACAACGTGTAGAACGTCACCAGCCCACGGGAGGTCCAAACCTCGGCTGTGAAGAAGTCTGTTGCTGCGACCTCGCCCCAGTGGGACCTTAGGAACGTGCGCCACGATGACGGGCGATCCGGCGCGGGCTTGATCCCATTCTCCTTCAGTACGTTCGCGATCGTGGTCGACGCGACGCAGCGCCCGACGTCTTTGAGCTCGCCCTGGCTCCGGCAGTAGCCCCACGCCGGATTCTCGAGGGCAAAACGGACAATGAGGCCCAAGGAGGAACTCTATCGCGGGACGATGGAGCCGGTTAGGTCGTTGGCAGTGGACCCGGAAGGGAGATTCTTGCTGTTGCTTGGCTTCGAGAGCGGCAAGCTCTATCGGCTGCGACTTGATGTCAGCCCAATACCGGACCCAGAACTGTTGTACAATACAAGCACACTGCCTCGTTTGGATTACGCCACGGGTTTGTTCTTTTGCATGCACGACGGTGTTAGGAAGTGCGTCGTCTCTGAGGCGGGTCCTGGTGGATTGATACAAGATGGTGTCATGTGGACGCTATTAGTCGACGCCGACAATGACGGTGAGTTCGAAGGCTCTGAGCTCCTCACGAGCCAGGAATTCCTAACATCATCCGTCGAATCAATGTATCGATGATTGCGGGCCGGTGGATGAGTCAAAGGTCCATTCCACTTACACGGACAGGCGATGGGAAGCGCTGTCCTTCGTTCCGCGGCGTCTCTTGTCGTAGACCTGCGTGACGGTCACATGCTTGTGCCCGAGGAGTTTTTGGACATCACGAATGTCTTCACCAGCGTCGAGCAGCAGGGTGGCGGTGGTCGCCCGAATAGAGTGGGGGGTGTAGAGGCATCGGCGTCCGGTTGAGCCGTCCTCGAACTCGTGTTCCCTCATGGCCCGTGGCACACGCTCGAGGTAATTCTGTAAGGGCCGTGTTCGGGGTCGACGTGTTGAGTTGCGAGCACTGCGGCGGACGGCGCCGGTTGATCGCGCTCATCACCGACACGCTAGTGGCACGCCGCATCTTGCGTCACCTCGGCCTGCCCAGTGAGGCTCCGCCAGTCGCGGCAGCGCGCGCGCCCCCGCAGATGGCGTTCGAGTTCTGACGGGGGTCTCGGTTCCGGGGCCAGCGATCTCGGCATCTTTGGTGCCGGCCAGTTGGGGGGGATGTAGCTGGAGTTCGCGAACTTGATCGAGACGACGCACTCGGGCGGTGCATGAGGACGAAATCCGGCTGTTCGAGAGGTTCTCGACTGCCACGGTGGCCTGTGACCCAGCTTCTGTGCCCAGTACCCCGCGACCTCGCTACAATTGCAGGCCCTTTGGATCGCCTATCCGCGCCTCGTTGCCAGGGTAGGCCCCTTGGAACTCCTTCCATGAGAAGGCCCTCCTCGGTCAAGGTTTCGATTCGTGTTTTGTTGAGTGTCGTTGTGATCTGCCGTGAGGGATCGATCCGCGTCGTCCGCCTTGCTTCCATGCGCA
>JBLHLB010000291.1:0-5386 GCA_047618505.1 Planctomycetota bacterium | reverse complement strand
GGAGACCCAGGGGAGACCCAGGGGAGACCAGCCGGAGGAAACTGCTGCTGGAGCAGCGGCAGGCCTGTCGGTTATGTTCTCCCGCTATATGAGCACCATCACAACCGCCGACGATCTTACCAGCCGCGACAAACGGCTCATCTTCTGGGCCAGCTTCCTGGCCTTGACCGCAGCGGGCGTCGGGTTCGCCTTCCGCGTTGCCAAGGGCGGCGCGTACTCGGCGGAGTTCAGTCTGTCGAACCACGAGATCGCACAGATCTTCGGCGCGACTCTTTGGCCCATCGCGATCACGATGATCGGCTTCAGCCTGGTCGTAGATCGCACGGGCTACAAATGGCCCATGGTCGGTGCCTTCATTCTCCAGGCAGCCGCAGGCATCGGAACCTACTTCGCTTCGAGCTACGGGGCTCTCTACGGCACGGCCATCTGTGCCGGGCTCGGACACGGCATCGTCGAAGCGGTGATCAATCCCGTCTGCGCTGCGATCTATCCGAAGCAGAAGACAAAGTTCCTAACGATCCTGCATGCCTCATGGCCCGCGGGTTTGGTGTTCGGAACGTTGGCGATCGTCATGACCGACTGGCTCGGGGCTCCCTCCGCGGAAGACCTAGCCAGCGGCGAAGTGGTTGTGAAGGACGTCGTATGGCGCGCTCACGCTCTCTGGATCCTGTTGCCCGCCGTGGCCTATCTGATTGTATTCCTTCGCTGCCGCATGCCGGTGGATGAACGCGTCCAAGCGGGCATTCCCTTCTCAGAGATGCTGCGCCAAGTCGGATTCCTGGGCGCCTCCCTCGTGGCAATGATGCTCATATACGAGCTCGGCAACCAGTACGACAAGCTCTCCGACTGGACGCTCCCCGCTAACTGGTTCTACATCTGCATCGGGCTCGGGATCGGACTGGGCGCCCTCTTTGGCGTCATGGTTAAGGGCATCGGCAAGCCGTTGTTCTTCTGCATGTGCCTACTGATGATTCCCGTGGCCGCCGCCGAACTGGGCACGGACCAGTTCATCGGCAAGCTGATGCGACCGGTGCTTGAGAACAAGGACATCAACCCGGCCATGGCGCTGGTCTTCTCGGCTTCGATCATGCTTGCCCTGCGACTGTTCGCTGGCGGCATCCTCAAGCACTTCACGCCGCCTTCCCTGTTGGCCCTGAGCGGCATCCTCTCCGCCACCGGCCTCTTCTGGCTCTCCAGCGCGACTGGCGTAGCGATCTTCATCGCCTTCGCACTCTACGCCCTCGGTCAAACCTACTACTGGCCCTGTGTGCTCGGGTTTGTGTCGGAACGCTATCCCGAAGGCGGCGCGTTGACGCTCAATACGGTCTCCGCCATCGGCTTGCTCTCGGTCGGAATCGTCGGAGGCCAGCTGATCGGCATCGCCTTCGACGAGTCCATTCACGCACAGATCAGCGAGGTCGAACCAGGCCTAGCTGAAGCCTCCTCCCTGGAGAAGAGCTTCCTCTGGATGGACCACGAGGTCATCGACGTGGGAACCAAGGACGCCTACATCGAGGGCCTGACGGACGAGGTCGATCAGGTGCGCCTGCAAACCAACTACGCGGATGCGGACAAGCAAGCGGGACGCGATGTCCTGGCCTACTCCGTGCGTTTCCCCCTGATCCTGGTGTTCGCCTTCGGAGCGATCTTCCTCTACTTCCGCTCGCGCGGTGGCTACAAGCCGGTCGAGCTGAACTAGCTCATCCCGCCGAATCCAGGCGGGCGTTTCCGGAGTTCCCCAGTGGAACTCCGGACACGAAAAAGGGAGGCCGCTCGGCCTCCCTTTTTCGTGTCGATCGTCGGAGAACGATCAGCGGAACGGAACCAGGATCCACACCGCCGATTCAACTCCAGGGCTTAGTTGGATTCCGCCAGGCGAGCTTCCGCCAGGTGGGTGGCGGCGTCGCGGGTGGAGATCCCTTCATCCTTGGCGATCCTGAAGACCTGCTTGAGGTTGCCGTAGATGCGGTCGATGCGGGCCAGGGCGAAGCTCTCGACGTAGCCGCCTTCGAGCAGCTCACAGCCGACATTGATGATGCCGCCGGCATTCAGAACGTAGTCGGGGGCATAGAGAATCCCACGCGACTTGAGGTCGTCCGCGTGGCGCGGCTCGAGCAGGATGTTGTTGGCGCAGCCTGCGACGGCACGGCAGGCCAGCTCCGGCAGGGTATCGTCGTTGATGCCCGCGCCACGGGCACAGGGGGCATAAACGTCGCAGTCGCGGGCGAAGTGGCCCTCGTGCTCCACGGCTTCGTAGCCCTCGGATTCGACCAACTGGGCCACGCGATCCTCGTTGATATCGCAGATCATCACGTGGGCGCCCTTCTCCTTGAGGATCTCGGCCATGCGTCCACCGACGGCACCGACGCCCTGGATCAGGATGCGCTTGCCCTCGAAGCTGTCGTTGCCGAAGCACTCCTCCATTACGGCCCGCATGCCCTGGACGCATCCATAGGCGGTGTAGGGACTCGGGTTGCCGGAGCTCCCTTCGGCACGCGAGAGTCCGACCACGTGCTTGGTTGTCTCGTGCACCAATTCGAGGTCGGCAATGCCAATATTCATGTCCTCGGCGGTGATGTAGGTGCCACCTAGGCTGTCGATGAAGCGGCCCATGGCGCGGAACAACTCTGGGCTCTTGACCTTAGCTGGGTCGCCCATGATGACTGACTTACCGCCACCAAGCCCTGTTTCCGCAATGGCGGACTTATAGGTCATGCCCTTGGCCAGCCGCAGGACATCAAACAGTGCCTCGTCTTCCGAAGCATAGGGCAACAACCGCATGCCCCCGAGTGCAGGGCCGAGGGTCGTATTGTGGACAGCGATGAGGGCGTGCAGCCCGCTCTCCTCGTCGCGGCAACGTGCGACCTTCTCGTATCCGTCGACCGGGATCTCAGTGATCTCCATGGGCGGCGTTCTCCTAAAGGGGGTGTAGTTGGGGGGTTCCGGCTCGCACGTCTGGCATCGCGCCGAGGCGTGAAATTGGGCGAAGCAGTTTACTTGAAGCCCCGTCGCGAGTCGACCCCTCAGGGCGCTCGCCCCCCCCCAGGAGCCCCTGGGGGCGCATTTCTCAGCAAGAGATCCAGATTCCCTCGGGAAGGTCGGGCCGCTGAAAAGCCCAACGAATCCCGCCCCACCGGACTTCTCGGCAAGCCTCCTGAGATCACGGTTTCATTTCCGTATTCAAGCCATCCTTTTAAGCAGCTCCCGTATTGGCCGCAGGCAAGCTCCTCACACTTGCTCGACACCCGAGACTAGCTTCGTTCCATGCTAAGTGCCCTGCTCCTCATCTGCTCCCCCCTCGCACCAACCCTTGGAGCGGATTACCTCTTCCGCATAACGGATCCGAAAGAGGAGCTCGTCGCATGCAGCGCGCACCTGCAAGGCCTAAGCGGGCCTCTTGTCGTCGGCTTGCCCGAGCGCTTTGCCTACGCAAGTCCGAGTGAACCACGCCTTCAAGGTGAAGTGCGCATCGGCCAGGACCAGGGCACGATCGAACGCACCGGACCGTTCAGTTGGCGATTGGAACCGAGCGGATCATCTGTCGACTTGAGCTGGATTGTGCCTCTGGATCATCGCTCCTTACCGGAGGCGTTACGCAGTTCCTACGAGCTGCCCTATATGGAAGCGGACCACGCATTCCTGGTCACTGCCGTCCTGGCGATTGCACCGCAGGGCCCGGCATCAAAGAGCACCGGTGAGATTCGCGTACGACTTGAACTCCCGGATGAATGGAAAGCGGTCGTGCCCTGGCCGGAGGTCGCGCCAGGCGTTTTCAGTCCCACATCCGTAACCCAACTTCAGAACGATCTCATCGCCGCTGGCAACTGGACTGTGAGCCGCGCCCATGCGGCGGGTGTTGACCTCTCGGTGGCCATCGCCCCGGGACAACGTGCCCTCGGCCCCGAGATTGTCGAGAAGATCGGCGCGGTCGTCGAACGGGAAATCCAACTCTTCGGCCGCGTGCCCAATGCGCACTACGCCTTCTTCTTTGGCAATTCTGAGATGGGCGGCCTGGGGGGATCGGTAAAGACGAGCTCAATGACGCTCCTAGTGGATGCAAACATGCCGGCAGACTTCGTGGCAGAGAACATCCTGCACCTAATCGCCCACGAGTATCACCACACCTGGATGCAGTCCCTCGCAACTCCACCTAACATGGATGAGGTGCGCTTCCTCGGCGAGGGCTTCACAGACTTCTACGCCTATCTTGTGCCCTGGTGGTTGGGTTTCGATGGGGACGCGAAACTGTTAGCAACGTTGGAGGGCAAGTTAGCCGATTTCGAGGTGAATCAGACAGCGCGCACGCGCAGCCTCGTTGAGGCCGGCGGCCCAACCTTCTTTACAGACCCGAGTGCGAGTGCGACGGTCTATTCCGGCGGTCTCGTCTTGGCTCTTCTCAGCGAAATCGCGATCCAGCGGGCACAGGAAGAAGGGTCGGGAACAGCAAGCCTGAATCATGTCCTGCGCGAGTTCTTCGACGGTCCGGTGGACAACGCATCCGGTTCCGCGGGGTTGCAGCGGCTTCTTTCGCTACTCACCCGATACGCCGGCGCAGGCTTCAGCGACCAGGCCAACAACTTCGTCAACCACAAGGGCGCTGTCGACTTACTGGCGGCCTTTGCGCAGTTGGGCCTGGAGGTCAAGCGCAGTGAGGCCCCCTGCGACCTCTCTTCCTTGCGCGCAAACATGGGCGGCACGACTCTGCTTGGGATCGATTCATCGGGCGTCGCCCAACGGGTGGGCCTACGCAGCGGGGACCGCCTCCTGATGGTGAACGGTAAGCACGTAACAACCGAAGCGGAAGTCCGTCTCGCTTGGCAAGTCCCCGAAGAAGATCAGATTCGCGTGCTCTTTGAACGCGACGGAGAGGAGCAGGAGATCGACCTCCCGCGCCCCATGGACATCCGCTACAGCCTGCCTTCGGAGGTACTCGGGATCCTACGGCGCGCAGAAGCCAACGCCCAGTGAGCGGTGTCCCCGAACGCGCGGGCACTCAATCGGGAATGCCGCCCTTGGAGAGTCTGGGATAGACCTAGATTGCCCCGCTGGGTCACTTGCATCCCAGGGATCTCGGTGGGATCAGGTGGGATATGCGAATCCCAGGCTATGGCGGACGGAGTGCCTGCTGAGACCGACCTCGGCTTCTTCTCAACTGCATTGTCACCATAACAATCACATGGAAGCACCTATTGTCCCAGGCCCAACGCTCGCTCTATCGAGCCCTTTCTTTGGGCTTTGGGCTTTGGGCTTTGGGCCCTGGGCCCTGGGCCCTGGGCTCTGGGCTCTGCAGTTGGGCACCGTCGCGCGCGCCCACAGGGGATCCAACGACTGGGCATGATCGACAGCCAACCCGGCTCTTCTTGGGTATCCTTCCGGAACGATCGCC
>JBLHLB010000290.1:0-5405 GCA_047618505.1 Planctomycetota bacterium | reverse complement strand
CTGCGTAGGAGCCCATCGATCTGCTTGGATTCGAAAATAGGCTGATCGATAACGAAAACAAAGGAGTCTGTTTCGTGATCTTCAAAACTATAGGAGGCGGAGTAGGTCAGCTCCCAGTCCGGCACACCGGCAACCGTTTGGCGTGCGGGGACCATGCGGCCGGGCCCACTTCGACGAATCAGTTGGATCTCCGGGTCGACCTCAATCCACTGGGCATGGGTGATCATGGCCGGTGTGACCAGCTTCGCCGGACTTCCATCGGGGAAGCCCTCCAGTCGGATAGTGCCCGATAGGGTGCTACCCGTAATGCTCCAGGCGTGGATGCTTGCGACGAACTCGCCATCTTCAGTGCCCAGGTCTCGTTCCTTTTGGCCTAGGAAGATCTCTACGCCACCATCAGCACGTAGCTGATCGAGCTGCGGTCCCGTCGTCTGTGCCGAAACACCGCCTTGGATCTCCACCTCCTCGGCGCTCAGGCTCCAGGGCACTCCTGCAGCCGTCATCGTCTCAAGGTGAACCGCCTGCTCGAGACGCAGGGTTTCCTCGCTTACCCGTAGGCGCGAAGCGCGGGCTCGGAAGCGAGTGATGGATTGATTGTCAGAGCCCTTGTCACCCACGGTGATGACAGGTTTCTCGGCTTCGATCTCGTCGCCGCCCACGAAGACGATCGAGTCGGAGTCGAGCTCGTAAGGCGTCTCCTGTCCAGGCAGCGAACCCTCAAGGTGAACTTGTTCCCCGGCCTTGGGAACGAGCAATCCGGTTAGGCTTTCATCGATGCTCAGCTGTTCGCCATTGCCCTTGATATGCACCGGGCTACCGAGTCGCAGGGTGAAGATATCAAAGCTGACGTCACCCTTGGCCTGGGCCAGGATGGTGAAGATGGCGTCATCTTCCTCACCCTCCCCAAGCGTCTCCTCGCGATAGAGCTTAAGGCTGCCGCAAGCCAAGTCGACCTGGGACCCATCAAGGGCTAGGCTGCTGGCGACACGACCCGTGGCCATGATGGTCGTGTTCGCCTTGACGGGCACGAGGACTCCGTTCTCGTCCCTGGCCCAGTGTTCGCGACGCGCGCCAGTCAGGTTGTCGCAGCGGATCGTGCTGGACTCTTCGCCGAAGCCAACGCGCCCATCAACGGAGCCCTTGGCGGCCAAGTCAAAGGTGTGTACCTCAGAGCCATCCTCCATGGGCGAGATGCCCTGAATCGCGATCAGTTCGTCGCACAGGATCTCGTAGTCCTGACCGGGGAATTCCGGACCCCCGATACGCGAGAAACGGGTGATCACCTTGCCGCGTGCAGCTGTACGCCCGCCATCTTGAATGATATGCAGGGCGGAAGCGTTGCTCTCCTTTCCAACGAAGGTCGCGGGCGTTTCTTCAGTACCACGCAGCTCGACGCGTTCATCGGGGCTAATTGTGATCGATGTGCCCTGCCCAACTCCATTCACGCCGCGTACGAGCACACCGTCCGATGCGCGCAGCTCACCCGTGGCGGGATCAAAGAACTCTACTTTGCCCGCCTCGGCGTAGAAGACCTTGTCAGCATTCTCCGTGCTTGAATCGAGGTCGAGGGGCTCGACCGAAAGGGTTACATCGCGGGCTTCATTCACAATCCAATCAGCCCCCCGGCGTGTCGCCCGCAGGGGACCTTCGGAGATGAGAGTGAGTTGCTGCCCATCCCTTGGTGCGCCGACCAGCTTGGCACCTCCGGTGGTTGTGATTTCAAGGACGTCCTGCGCGGCGACGTCGCCCAATGCTTCAGTGCGAGAGAGCTTGACCACGAGCTCCTGGGCCTCCAGCTGACCTTGGGGCGATTCCAGCAGCACACCACCAGAGGCCCGTAGTTGTGCGCGCTCGTTGTCAGAGCCTGCTTCACCGGTGACGACACCGGAAACTTCCCCAGCGGCGCGCAGGGTTGTTCGCGCAAGATTCTCGTTGTCTAGATCAAAAAGCTCAACCAGGGCCGGTCCGCCTACTTCAAAGCTGCGCACATCACCTGACTTGCCCTGCATCTCACCAGCACCACTGATGCGGACAAAGCCATGGGGCGCACGCGGTTCGGCGTCCTCTTTCTTGTCCTGCAATTGCTCCAGCGGCAATCGCATGGATGAATTCGGCGGTAAGTTCCAGGAACTCAAGCCCCCCTCGGCGGTGAAGTTTAGTTCGGCCCGGTCCCCGCGAACCTCCGCCCCGCCCGATGCCCACAGAACGTCTCCTTCTGCCTCGAAGCGCGTCAACAGGAAGTCGCCACTTGCCATTTCCTGACCGCGTGCGTAAATCGTTTCGGCTTGGATAACACCACCCTCTTCGCCGCTGAGCCGTAGCTCCGCACCGCCGTGGGCCTCGATACGCACGGGAGTTGAGATTGTGCGATCGGAGCTCTCACCCTGCAGCTGCCGCACAATCAATGTGCCAGCGGAGCGCATGGTTACTTGGTCTCCCTTGCTATTCAAAAAGAACACTTCCGCGTCGCGATCGAAGGAGAAGGAGTTCCTGTCTAGGGCGAGCGTTAGGTCGTAACCCTGGGAGCGCAACTGATCGGAATCGACAACGATCAAACCAGGCGCAAAGAGTGTGCGTGAAAGCGAGTTGCGGGCATCCAGACGGGCCGATTCTGCGTGAAAGCTGAGGGGAACGAAGGGTGGGCCCGTGAGCAGTGTCACATCAAGCTGCACCATCTCGGCAGTACGCACCCAATCGGGCTCAAGGCCCATGGAGCCCTCTTCCTCATCATCACTGTTTTGACGGGGGAACACGATTTGCTCCGCGTCGATTCGCACCTGGGGTTCTTCGGCATTCCCGATCTCGAACATCTCTGCTTCCGCCTGGAGCAGCACGTCGCTTAGGACCTTGCTTCCCCCAGAGACCGTGGTCGCTTCTGTGCGACTGTCGAGACTCTTGATGCGCAAGACGAGGGAGCGAACGGCCTGACCGGCTTCGCTCTCGAAGAGCCGGCCCTCAAAAGGCCCGTTGAGGGTCAAGCCCGTAACTTCCTGGGGATCTGTCTCGTCAGGATCGGCGTTGCCGCCTTCGGTGCCCGTTTCGCCAGGGTCCGTGTCGGGGATATCGATTTCACCCGGCGGGGTGGTTGTCTCATTTACATCGATAGGGTTCGGCGCTTCCGGATCGGTGGGTTCTTCGAAGTAGCGCATCACCATGAGCGCGATCCCGAAGAGGAGCACAAAGAGGAGTAGTTTCTTCACGGTGGGTGGCGAGGCCTATTCGGCACTCCGTGAATAACTGTCCACTAGAGCGTCCCATTCTCCGCGGGCGCGAAGGAGCCGCTCCGCCACTTCACGTACGGCTCCACGACCGCCCCGTGCTTCGGTAATCAGGTCCGCCTGGGCGCGCACTTCGGGGCGTGCGTTGGCCGGTGCAATAAAGATACCGGCGCGCAGGAGCATGCGCAGGTCGGGGAGATCATCACCCATGGCGAGGGTCTCCGCGCGCGCAACGGAATGGGCCTCTTGGATGCCCTTGAGCACTTGATCCTTGGGGCCGGCGCGCACGAAGAGTTCATCCACCCCGACTTCCTCGGCCCGTTTCTTGGTTGCCTCGCAGCCGCGCCCGCTAATCCAAACCACGCGCAGACCGGCACGCCGTAGCCAGACCAGGGCGGCGCCATCGGTGACATCGAAGGCCTGCAGCTCGACGCCGCCGCCTTGGCTCCAATCGCCATGGATAACGCGGCCGTCGGTGAGGACACCGTCGACATCGAGGGCGACAAGCTTCACCGCGCGTAGGCGTTTGTCGAGTTCGGTGTTCGTCGTGGACATGACTTGGTTTGACGTCGCGGCTAGATACGCGAGGGAAGGAGGTCCTGGACGTCCAGTAGGCCAACGGGCTTGTGTGCAGCGTCCACCACGGGAATCTGGTCGATGCGGTGTTCGCGTAGCAGGTGCTCGGCCTCGGCAACGAGAGCATCGGCGCGAATGGTCTTCGGATCTCGCGCAGCAACACTTAGCACGTCACGGTCTCTCTGGGCGTCATCACTCTCCACCAGGCGCCGCAGGTCACCGTCGGTGAAGATGCCGGCCAACTTTCCATCGGCATGCACCAAGAGAGCCGCGCCAGCCCGCGTTCGTGTCATCTCTCTCATGATCTGGATGAGGCTGCAGTCGGCCGGTACAAGGGGCAGCTCGTCGCCCGTGCGCATCAGATCTTTGACCTGCATCAACTTGCGGCCGAGGGAGCCTGCGGGGTGGAAGCGCGCGAAGTCCTCGCGTTGGAAACCCCGCGCGCTTAGGACGACCATCGCTAGGGCATCACCCAGAGCCATCATGGCCGTGGTTGAAGCCGTGGGCGCGAGGCCCAGGGGGCAAGCTTCATCGGGGGAGCCACAGTCGAGCACCGCGTCGGCCTTCAGGGCCAGGGTCGAGCCCGGGGAGCCGGTCAGTAGAAGAATTGTTGCTCCGATGCTCTTGATATGCGGCAGCAACAGCAACAGCTCCGCTGTCTCACCGGAATTCGAAAGCACCAGCACTAGATCCTGGGGTCGAATGCGACCCAGGTCACCGTGCATGGCTTCACTCGGGTGCAAACTGATCGACGGCGTGCCCGTGGAGGCCAGGGTGGCAGAGAGCTTTGCGCCCACGAGGCCGGCCTTTCCCATGCCGGTCACGATGACCTGCCCTTGGCAATCCAAGACCTGCTGCACTGCATCGAGAAAAGCCGGGCCGAGACCGTCTTCCAGCCGGGCGATGGCGCGGGCTTCAACGCGCACGACCTCACGGGCGTGCTCGAGCCGTTCCCGGGCCAAGTCGCCGGAGTTCTGACCGGATTCAGTCGGTTTCATCGGGGCCTGCGGCTCGTGCGGTTCAGCCGTGTCCATATTGCTTTGCAAGGCGCGTCTCGATGCCCAGCGCGGGCCCATCGGAGACCGACAGAGATGCATCCCGGCGTGAGTTCCCCGAAGACTTCGGGAGGCTAGAGTCTAGGAGTCCGCGGGGGCCCCTTCCACAGCACATAGCCCCAGGATGGAAGCTTCTCCTAAGTCGCTCTGTAAAGCTGCGTTGTCTCGATTGGGGGGAGAGCGTGTGACTCTCCCCCACCGAAGCCGTTTTTGGGGCGGACCGGGGGCTGCGCGCCTGCTAGAACACCTCTCCTGGAGACCAAACCATCGAACTCGCCACACTATTGACCACGGCCTTGGGCCAGACACGCGACATATCGACCCCCGAGATTGTGGGCCTGATTGTGATCCTGGTCCTATCCCTCTCGTTCCACGAGGTGGCCCACGCCTGGGTGGCCTGGAAGCGTGGGGATTCGACAGCCAAAGACATGGGGCGCATCACCCTGGATCCGATGGTGCACATCGATCTGTGGTGGACACTTATTGTCCCCGCGATGATGTATATGTCCTTCGGGTTCATCTTCGGCGGGGCCAAGCCCGTGCCGGTGGTGTTTCA
>JBLHLB010000289.1:0-5458 GCA_047618505.1 Planctomycetota bacterium | reverse complement strand
CCTCGGTGAGGCGCACGCGCACGGCGCCGACCCGGGGAGTTGCAACCCGCGCGGGCGCATTCATGGCACCCTCGGGAATCTCGTTTCGGCGCCAGATCACATCCACATCGCCGCTCGAAGCCCAATCCACTGAGCTGGAAAGGAACTCTGAGCCAATGCCCGAATCCGTGTCGCTGCCAACACCAGGGAATTGAATCGCGACCGTGGACGCTGTGGAGCCATCCCCAATTCCGCTATTCCCCGAGGAGGGGTTGGAAATATCGGTGCCCGATGCAACCGTCGTCATGCCACTGGACGGTTTCACCACTCGCGGAACGAGGCTAAAGGTGTCGTTGCTGAACAAGCGCGACAGGCTTCCTGCCTCACCGTTCCTGACCGGCGCCGTCGCGCCTCCAAGGGCACTCGTGAAGAAGGGGTCTTCGCCGGTCGTGCTTGCTACGTTCGGCTCGGCACCGGTATCGGCACCATTGTTCACTGCAGGATCGGACGTCTCAATCCCCGTCCCGGAATCTGCCGTGCCCGCATCGGCGTTTAGCACGGGGGGCTCAACGACGCTTGCACCGCCAGCGTTCCCATTGTCCGCGGTGGTCACGCTCGAGTCAGATTCAGCGCCCTGGAAGCGGTCAAGCAAACCGGGTCCATATACAGCGCCTACAACGACCATTGCGCCGGCAAACAATGCGGAAAGGGCGAGTATGCCCTTGTGAGGTCCGACCTGTTCTTCTTCAGCGCCCTCGCCCGTATCTACTTCAAGCTCATCATCATCGTAGAGCTCCTCGACGTAGAGAGCGTCTTCGTCGCCGTAGACGTCAGCGGTTGCTCCCTGGGCAGGGTCCATGGGAGGTTGGAAGCTTGTGTCATGCTCGCCCGGTGCAGGGCCGAGCTTCAGCCCCGCTGCATCCTCCTCGTTGAGGCCCATGTCAACGTTGTCTTCCGCGCCTGAGCTGGAGAAGTGCAGCTCGGTGTCGAGCCCAAGAAAGTCACCAGCGTCTTCCGAAGCGCCAAAGCCATCGAAGAGGACGTCGCCGGGAGTGCGCGCCTGTTCGTCAGCCTTGGGCTGCTCTGCCAGCTCCGCATTGGGGTCGACGGTGGGCTGACTATCCTGGTTGGAATCGAAGGAGAGGTTGAGTTCGTCTGCGGACATGGCGGACCAAATGTTCCGGTGGATGCTAAGAGCGAGAATGGCCGATCGATCCCCAAGCCTCTCGAGCTTGGGAATGAGCCACTCCCGCTATCGGCAAACCGCTCCCCGGGCCCGAGGGCATTCAACCGGAAGTTCCCGACAGCTCACCTCGACACCCCAGCGGCCCGTCAGAATGGGGAAAGGATTTCCAGGGCGCTGGAGTTCTTCACCTGCCATCAACCTCGCATCAGTACTTCTCCCAGGTGCCAGCCTCCCACCAGGCCGATTCCCATATCCGGCATGCTTATCCAATGGCTGCTCCATCGGGGCGCGGAACCTAGGTCCGGCGCAGAATCCGGTGTCCGCCCTGGCGAATTGTCAGGCCGTCCGCATCGAAGAACTCGAGCACGGGGATCAGGAACTTACGGGTGGACCCTAGGCGATCCCGAAGCTGGGGAATCTCCAGTTGACCGTGCTCCTGGCAATTCTCAATGATCGCCTGGCGCGCCTCTGCAATCGCGTCCCCGGAAAGGAACAGATCCCCCGCGACGCGCACCGCTCGACGGCGATCCGCCAGGTGCTCGAGGGCCTGGCGCAGGCGCACTTCGGAGATCTCCAGGGCCCCACGTAAGTCCTCTGTCGAGGGCGGCTGAAAGCGTGCCTGGGCCAGGTGTTTGTCGATGGCTTCGCTGGCCGCAGCCAGGGCCGTAGACAGCTTGGGCTCCCGGCCGAGGGGTCGAATCCACCCGCCGCTCTCCCGCTCTATGGCTCCGACCTCGCGCTCCTGCTCCAAAACAACCTCGAGGAAGGCAGGATCAAAAGACGTGCGTTGGCGCAGCTCGAGCACATCAATCAGGACGCGGTGCGGGTGCTCTTCAAACCAAGCATCGATGGCCGCGCGGGCCTTGCGACGAGCCTCCAGGAAGGGATCACTGTGGATCCAGCGGTCCTGCTTGGGATTGAACGCGGCGCCCTCCTCCACAAGACCGGCGAGGAGTTCGCGCACTTCGGATCGTTCGCGCTTCAACTCCACCTGCAGTTCGTCCGTGGCTGTCAGTTTCTGTCCGCGACGAATGAGAAGCGATTCCACCAAGCGTTGGGGTGAGGACAGGCTCTCCTCCTGGCGCTCGAGTTCCTGGAGCACGAAGCCCTTGAAGCGCTTCAGGCGATGGCGGCTCTCATCAAGGATCACGCCGCCACCCAGAGTGATGACTGGAGAGAGAAGGCGCAGGACAAATCGATCCCCGGGCGCACATACGACGGGATCCGAGAGGCGCAGCTGCACAAGGCCCGTTTCCCCCGGAGCGATCTCCTCCTTGTCCAGGAGCACAACCTCCCCGGGCGGATCTCCCGTGCCCGTGTGCAGCCGAACTTGCATGCGATTCGTGATGCTTCGATCAAGCCCGGGCAGGGCCGTGATACGTGCCGCCAGCATCCGCTGGGGCGAAAAGAAGTTGGGCGTCGCGACGATGCTGCCGCGCTGCACTTGATCGCGATTCACATCGGAGAAATTTATCGCAGCCGAGTGCCCGCTACGGATGCGATCGGTCTTGTTGCGGTAGGCGTTCAATCCGCGCACCTTGCCTTTAATGTTGCCAGGCAGGATCTCCAGCACGTCGCCTACCCCCACCGTGCCGGAAACGGGGATGCCCGTAACGACAGTTCCAAAGCCGGTCTTTGAAAAGACGCGCTGCACCGGCATGCGGAAGATGCCTTCAGCGGAACGCGGCTCGGTCTCCGCCGCTAGGGCGAAGAGGCTCGTCTTGAATTCCTCGAAGCCCTCACCGGAGATAGCCGAGACACGAAAGATCGGCGCGTCCTCTAGGAAGGTCCCCTCCAACGTTTCGCGCACGTCCTCTTCCGCGAGATCGGCCAGGTCCGAGTCGACCATATCGACCTTGGTCAAGGCAACCACGCCGCGTTCGACACCGAGGATCTGCATGATCTGCAGGTGCTCGCGGGTCTGGGGCATGACGCCATCGTCTGCGGCTACGACAAGGACGACCAGATCGATGCCCGTGGCGCCTGCCACCATGTTTCGCACGAAGCGTTCGTGGCCGGGGACGTCGACGATTCCCACCAAGCGACCGTCCGGCAATTCCAGGGGAGCGAAGCCCAGGTCGATCGTCATGCCACGCTCCTTCTCCTCCTTGAGACGGTCGGGATCGATGCCTGTTAGGGCGCGCACGAGGGTCGATTTGCCGTGGTCAATATGTCCCGCGGTACCGATGACGATGGGTTGAATTTCCATGGCGGGGAGCATGTTACCCTCTCCAGAGTCATGGACAGCACAGCCTCCCCCCACACTCCCGATACGGGCGCAACTCGCCCTCCCGCCGGAGCGCCCACTCGCTTTCGAACCCTGCGCCCTTGGTTGAAGCAGACCTTCGGTCGACCGGTCCACCGAATTGCCCTGGACGCGGGCTCGACCTGCCCCAACCGCGACGGCACCCGCGGCCACGGAGGTTGCATCTATTGCGATGTCGAGGGCTCAGGCACCGGCGCCTTGGCGGACGGCGATGACCTCCAAGGCCAACTCCAGGTGGGACTCAAGCGCGTTGCCCGCCGGGACATGGATGGAGGGGTTATCGCCTACTTCCAGTCCTACTCGAATACCTACGTCGAGCCGGAACGCCTGGACGATGTCCTGCGAATCGTCGAGCCTCAGCTCGTCGATGTCGGCGGCCCAATCCTTTGCGTGGCCGTCGCCACCCGACCGGATACCCTGCCGGATTGGTCCCTGGAGCGTCTAGCGAAGCTGGCGCAACGAGTTCCGGTCTGGGTCGAGCTCGGCCTGGAAGCTGCTGACGACCAGATCCTCGAGGACATCCGCCGCATGCACACAGTGTCCGAGTTTCAGGAGGCTGTGGTGCGCTGCCACGAGTTCGGGCTAGAGACGGTCGGTCACGCGATCCTAGGGCTACCCGGGGACGGACGCGACGGCGCCAGGCGAACCGCCGAGGTCCTTGCCGCCGCCGGTTGTCGCGGTATCAAGGTCCATCATCTCATGATCCTCAAGCGCACCGTGCTGGCCCACTGGTATCACCAGGGACGCGTCGAGGTCCTAACCCCTGAGGTTTACCTCGAGTGGTTGGCGGATTTCGTTGAGCGCCTCGCACCGGACCAGATCCTGCACCGCATCACCGGTGACTCCCCCAGCGAGGACTTGATCGCACCGCGTTGGCCCATCCACAAGAATTGGGTGCGCGAGCAACTTGACCGAACCCTCGCCGCTCGCGGAACATGTCAGGGATCTCTGCAGTCCTGAGGGTCTTGCCTTAACGCACAGGAGGCGCAGCTAGGCTGCGCCTCCTGTGCTTAGACCCTGCTGGTTTTCGCCTCTACCTGTTTAGACCCTGTTCTGGCAGCCCGCTTGGCTTGCCTCGAACAAGAGAAACAGCCTAGCCCATGATCTCGGGCAGATAGAGAATGCGCAGGCAGCTGGGGCAAGTCACCAGTTCATGGGCTCGCATAAGCTTGACGTAGATGTTCGTGGGAACCCCGACGTAGCAACCTTGGCAAGTGCGATCTTCGAGCATCGCCAAAGCTTGACCTTCGCGCGCTTCCAGGAGTTTCTCGTACTCCGTCAGGACATCCTTAGGAACCGTGCCGTCCCCCATGCGCGCCTTTCGTTCGGCCTCGTACTTGTCGCGCTTGGCTTCCGCCGCGGCGATTTCCTTGGCGACGTTGTCGTCTAGTTCGGTGAAGTCACCCTCGGCCGAGGCGACAGTCGAGTCGATATGCTCAATGGAAGCGCGCAGAGCATCAGCCTTTTCCACCAGGCCGAGTCCTTCGTCCTCTGCCTCAGCAATGTGGCGCTTGAGTGTGCGAATCTCGTGCTGGTAGGCAACGATAAGCGCGGTGTCGGAGCGGGAGTTGGAGGCTTCGTTCTCTAGCTTCCGAATACGCTGGCGCTGTGAGGTCGTCATGTCCTCAATCTCCTTGATGCGGCCTTCCTGCTCTCGCAGTTGGGCGTTGAGCTCCACTTTCTTTTGGAGCTCCGCATCGATAGCTGAACGACGCTTTGTTCGTTCAGCCGGGAGGCGCTTCAGTTCTTCGCGGACGCGGTAGAGGTCCTCGTCAAGCTCCTGGAGGCTATGGAGCAGGCGCAGGGTGTCCTGCATTGTGATCGTTTCCAAACGGGATCCTTTCAGCGGGGTAAGTGGGTCGTGAGCATAGCGGCATCCCAGCCTGCGACACCCCTTCAGATGATTTCTTGTCCAGAACCCTCACACTTCGCGCCTCAGACCACCCAATTTCTCCCCCTCTCCTGCCCCAGCCCCCAAGAACCCCGCTCCCCTCCTTCCCCCAAAACACCTCCCCCTCCGCCAAATC
>JBLHLB010000288.1:0-5492 GCA_047618505.1 Planctomycetota bacterium | reverse complement strand
TTCTTGGCCGGATTCTTCTTCGCAGGCTTCGTCATCGCGCCGGAAGCGCTGGATATCGCGTAGGACTCCCTCAAGCACTTCCCCCAGACTGCCTTCGCCATCGACTTCTCCGCCGTGAAGCGCGCCCATATATTGGTAGTCAGCGCTTCAGGACCAGCGAGTTGTACCGACCGATCCGCAGTCGCGCGAGCAGGGTCCCTCAGTAACCGCCATGGCGATTCCGAAACGGTCTGCACTGACAATGCGGTTTCCCATGGGCGAGCCAAGTTTGCGCGAGGCTAATATCGGACGCCTATGTCCCTCGCCAATGGCCAGACGCTCTCCTTCTACCAAATCCTCAGTCCTCTCGGGGCTGGAGGCATGGGCGAAGTCTACCTGGCCCGCGACACGCGCCTCGACCGTGAAGTGGCGATCAAGGTGCTGCCCGAGGAGATGGCAGATGACGAAGAGCGGCTACGTCGCTTCGAGCGCGAGGCCAAAACCCTGGCCTCGCTCAACCACACCAACATTGCGGGCATCCATGGCATCGACCAGGTGGACGAGACCTGCTTCATCGCCATGGAGCTTGTGCCGGGTGAGGACCTCGAAGTCCGGCTGAAGCGCGGAGCCCTGCCCGCTGAGGAGGCGCTCGACGTTTGCCGCCAGATCGCCGAGGGACTTGAGATCGCGCACGAGGCCGGCATTGTGCACCGCGATCTGAAGCCTGCCAACATTCGGATCACGCCCGAGGGTTTGGTCAAGATCCTCGACTTCGGTCTCGCCAAACCGATCGGGTCAAGCGCTCGCAAGAGCGGCTCGCAGCAACTCCCGTCCTCGGCGGAGTCTGACAGTTTTTTGGTGACCTCAGAGGGCATGATCCTCGGCACGCCGACCTACATGAGCCCGGAACAGGCGCGCGGCAAGTTGGTGGATCGGCGCACCGACATCTGGGCCTTCGGATGTGTCCTCTTTGAGTGCCTGACCGGCAAGCGGGCGTTTAAGGGCGATGCCTTCGGCGACCTGATCGCGGCGATCCTTGGGCGCGAGGTCGACCTCGAGGCGCTGCCGTCTGCGACGCCGCCGCGCGTGCGCGAGCTGATTGCCCGCTGTGTAGTCAAGGACCCGCGCATGCGCCTGCGCGACATTGGTGAGGCGCGCGTCGTGCTTGGTCTTGATGACGACGGGCCGGCCCTTGGGATTACCGCGAAGGGCGTGACGACCCGTCGTGGAAGCGGCGGGTTCGCCGCTGTGGGAGCGCTGCTCCTCGGGGCCCTCTTGGCGCGTGCGTTTTGGACGCCCTCGCCGCCATCGCGAACTGCTTCTATGCCGTTGGTGGCCGAGCTGATTGCGCCGGATGGCATGCACATGGGACCGCATTCGGGACCACCCGTGGTTTCGCTCGACGGGAAGCGCCTAGCTTTCGTCGCCATCGACGAGGAGGGCAACTCGGCCCTGTGGGTGCGCGAGCTTGACGGGATCGAGGAAGCGCGGCAGATCCCAGGCTCGAAGAATGCAGATAATCCGTTCTGGGCCCCGGATGGCCGGCGCCTCGGCTTCATGAGCGGGAGTGACCTCCTAACGATTGGCGTGGACGAGGATCGTCCGCAGTTTCTCTTCCGTGGAAACCCCGGGACCGTCATCACCGGTGCCGCGTGGAACGAGGAGAACAAGATCCTGTTCGCGCCGGGGTCCGGACCCTTCCTGAGCGTGGACGCACTCGGAGGGACTCCCGAGGTGGCGTTCGATCACTCACCGGACCGGGAGAGCGCGCGGGCGATGTGGCCGTCATTCCTGCCGGACGGGAAGAGCTTTCTCTTCATGATCCAGGACGGAGGCGGTGAGGTTTCCGGGCTTTATGTTGGCGAGATCGGATCCACCACGGCACGCCTGCTCCTGCCCGAGAAAACCAACGCCGTCTATGTTGAACCCGGGTGGATTGTGCATCGGCGTGGGGACGCGCTGTACGCCCAGGCGTTCGACCCGCGGACGCACGCTCTCGGGGAAGAAGCGGTGCGTCTCGCCAAGGATGTGCGCGTCTTGGACTGGCCCGCGCACGCGCTCTTCGGAGCCTCCCGAGACGGCCGCATTGTCTACTACCCTAATGATGCTAGTGTCGTCGAATCGGAGTTCGTCTGGTTCGACCTGGCGAGTGGATCCATCGAGAGCATGGGCGTCGAGGGCGTACTGTGGAATCCACGCCTTTCCCATGATGGAAAGCAGCTAGCCTTCGATCGTACGAGCCTGCGGACCAGCGGAGATGTGTGGGTGCGCGACCTGGCGCGTGGGAGCGAGGTGCGTCTGACCGAGGCTGTGAGCGACGACTCCTCTCCGGTGTGGACGCCGAATGACGAGGGGCTCTATTTCTTCATGACGCCCGACTTGTTCTATGCGAAGGCCAGCGGCGTAGGCGGCGTCGAGCGGATCTTGGAATCGGCAGAGGACAAATCGACCGTCGACCTCAGCGCGGATGGTCGCACACTCCTCTGGGTATCGGGCGAGAGAGCTGAGTTGTTCGCCCTCGACCTGGAGACGCGCGAGAGTACGCTACTGCTCAGGCAGGTCGAGAGCGCCAGCCTCTCCCCGGACGGAGCCTGGCTGGCTGTGGAGTTGCGGGCATCGGGCAAAACCATCGTGGCGCTGCAGACATACCCGGGCGGTGAGCACTTCACAAGGATTTCGGCGGGCTCCGGCACGCGACCTTGTTGGGCCCCGTCTGGCAGCGAGATTCTGTTCGAGTCGGAGGGTCAGGTCGTCGCCGTCCCTGTGGAGCTTCATCCCGGAGCCGCGCCCGTTCTTGGCGAGTCGCGCGTTGTGGTTTCACGCGCAGGTCCGAACCGGTACATCCTGGCTAACGGATTCGAAGTTTCGAACGATGGGCAGAAGCTCTTGCTAATCCGCTCGCTGGCATCCACTGCGAGAGCGCTGAGCGTTATTGAGAACTCGATTCCGAAGCGCCCTTGAGACTTGCTGTGCGCCTAGGGGTTCGTCGATCCGCATCAGGGCGGGTGCTAAAGTTTGCGAGGCAGTCCACTTAGAAGTCGATGGGCAAACCTTTCGGGGGATCATGATCAAGGCCTCCATCAACCAAGCCCAGCGAATCGACGACTGCTAAGCCAATCGGTCGTACAACCGGCCTCCCCCTAGAGGACGTCGTCGATATTCTTGAAGGTCTGCTCGAACATGGGCGTAGGGGGTGGTACGCCCGACAGGATTCGAACCTGTGACCTCTCGCTTAGGAAGCGAATGCTCTATCCAGCTGAGCTACGGGCGCATGCAGGCACAGAGTAACGGCCCCGCAGCCGACCCACCAGTACCAGCACGCGGGCATCCAGGAGAATGTTCCGTCGAGGGTATCCGAGAGCCCGCTACCCGACCGAACGAAGGGCGGGCTTGCCCTCCGCCTCCGTCTTCTTTCGCATAAACGTGGCCACCCGCTCCACGCTGTCGCGAAAGTGCTCGACCGACGGCCAGATGTAACCCTCATAGAGGTTGTCGCTGCTGGCGAGAGGGTGGTGTATCCGGACCTTGAGATCCAGCGGGAGGATGCGCGCCTCGTGCGCCGCTGAGGTGAACGTGTCGCGCATAAAGTGAGGCGAGGAGAGAAACCCGACCTTTCTCCCCGTTACGTAATAGCAGTGCTCTAAAGCGCTACTCTTGGCGCGTGATCGGGCTGTTTGGTCATGAACTGGCAAAGATTCCAAACGGATCGTCGTGGTTCGAGCTCGGCAACGATCCCAATCGCATGCCACAATTCTTCGCTCCGACGAAACGGGTGATTACGGACAGTTACCTCTACTCGGTCTGCAAGATCCTGAATACGGCAGCCCAACCCATTGACCTGAATCGCTTCGTCCAAGAACCGTACGAAGCGCCGCAAATCATCCAGGCCATTGAGACGGTCCGAGTAATCGAGACCGAGCCCATGAGCAAGGGTGCCGGCAAGAGCAAGGCTGAGGCGGCCGTGATTGGTACTGGGCATGAACACCCCAGATCGGGGGCGATGGGAGGGTGACCGCTGGACCGCACGTCGGACCGATGGGTGGCAAGGTGGCTGTTCGTCTACCGGGCCATGTACGCTGGCTTTGTCCTTGGTGTCACGCCCAGGTCTTGGTGGGAATCGCCAGAAATGGATATTCCATTACAAGTTGTGTGCCCACTCCTTCCTCGTGACGACGCGGATGGATCACTCCTTCGGAACTCGCGGAGTACCGCCGGTTACTCAAGCCTTCCCCGCCTATCCTGGCCTAGCCTTGGTGGCCAACCGCCGCAGTTCGCAAGTCAGCCACGCGTAGCGACTTACGGCCGCAGAGCAGCGTTTTGCAAAGCGGAGAGACGCAGGTCCAAATCCTGCCGCGCATACCACTTTATGTAGAGCGACCTGCGCGGCTGATTGGGTCAGAGCGGTCCATGGGTACGTGGATTGATGCCGAAGGTTGCGGCGGACTTATGGTCTGCAGGCAGGCCTCCCCAGTTTGGGGAGGCCTGCCTCTACGCCCGTGGAAAAGCGGCTTCTGACTCGGTTCGCGTCTGTTGGTTGGACCTAGGAACTAGCGCCGGATCGATAGTTTCGACCTCGCGCCCCCCGTTTGTTCCCCCTGCCAACCCGTGAAGCCCCCTTCGCATCAACCACCCCTCCCCCGCAAACTGCTACCCCATTCCCCCCAGAAGATGCAGGCCGCCATCCAACACATCAACGTCCTCGAAGTTCGCAGAAGCCACCATCATCACACGCCGAATCTCGTACTGCGGCTGACCATCAACCACCGAACCATGCGCCCCTATCACACCTTTATTGCTCCGTCCGTCATCGCCGCACTGATGGCTTGCACCTTGGCCGGATGTCCGTCCACCGAGGAGACTCCACCGATCGCACAGGACAGCGCCTCTCCACTTGGGCAAGTGGTCGCCGAGATTGACCCGCGTATTTGGGTCATTCACCAAAACCGCAACGGTGACTACTGGTTCGGAAGCAACGGGAGCGGGGTCTACCGGTACGACGGCCAGCAGGTCACTCAATACACCCCAGACGACGGCCTGAGCGGCCATCAGGTGCGTGATATCCAGGAAGATGCCGAGGGCAACGTCTTCATCTCCACGAACGGCGGAGTGACCAAGTTCGACGGCACGAAGTTCACCACCCTCGAACTTGTCGAGGCGCCTCCGACCGAGGATGGATGGGAACTCAACCCCGATGACGTATGGATCGTCTTCTATCCGGGCAACCACGGGCCTTACCGCTACGACGGCGAAAAGCTCTACCACCTGAAGCTCTCAAAGAGCCCGGCCGAAGACGCGTACCGCGCCAAGTATCCCGATAGCAACTTCTCCCCCTCCGACATTTACAGCATATACAAGGACCGGAGGGGTCACCTGTGGTTCGGCACCGCCAACGCAGGGCTTTGCCGCTACGACGGTCAGAGCTTGAGTTGGATGTACGAAGAGCGGTTGACCACGACGCCAAGCGGGGGCGCCTTTGGCATTCGCTCGATCTACGAAGATCGGGCGGGGAATTT
>JBLHLB010000287.1:0-5513 GCA_047618505.1 Planctomycetota bacterium | reverse complement strand
TCTTCCGCCCCTTCGGGGAAGACACCTTCTCCACCTCCGGTCTCGGCATGCCTTCGGGTGACGCTGCCGTGGGGTTCGCAGCCATCTTTATCCTCTACCGCATGGCCCCGCGCGTCTGGCCGATTTGGTTTCTGCTCGGGTACGGGTGTGCCTTCAGTCGCATGCTGCTCGGTGCGCATTTCCTGTCCGGCGTGATCCTCGCCTGCGCCCTTGGGGCTCTGTGCGCCGCCGGGGTTTGGGCGATCAACCCGGAACGAGCCGGGGCGTTCTCAGACCAGCGCGTCACCGTCCGCAAGGGAACTCTGTGGCTAGTCACGCTCGCCGGCCTCGTTGCGCTGTTCTCCCTCGCATTCGCCTGGCGCCCCGCGACACAGTCCGACCTACCGGGCATCTACTCCCTCGAACAGAGGAGTTGGCCCAAGCGCCACTACCTCTTCTCAAACGATGGGACCTACACCCAGGCCATCCTCGTAAGGGGCATAGGCTCGGGGCCTACTGGGGAAGACATCGCGGCGCACCTAGACCGCACAACGGGAACATGGAGCATAGGGGCGGATGGCTTCCTCATCGACAAGACACCGGCCGTTGCCCAACGCTACGACAGGGGCTTACGCTTGGTGATTGACGGTGAAGCAACGGTCTACCACCGTATCGCCGGTCCACCAGAAGCCCCCTAATGGAGCCCACTGCAACAGCGGCGGTTACACGCGCGCTCCTCCATGGGGGACGCAGCCGCAGCATTTCCCTTGAGCGGGCGGCGGATGGAAGCACGCACGTGGTCAAGCGGTTCCACGCGCAGAAGTGGCTGCGACGCTTGGGAGACAAGCGACGCGCGCAACGGGAACATCGCATGTCCCGGTATCTGTCCGGCCTGGGCCTGGCGGTCCCGAACTCCCTGGGTGTCACGCACGCACGGGATGGCGCCTGGGAGATCGCGCTGGAGCACATTAAGGACGCAGTCAGGCTCGAGGATTTGGGGAATCGGCCCGGGCCGGACTCACGCGAGCGAATGGCGACTCGCCTCGGGGTCCTAATTGCCGGCGTCCACGGCGTCGGTCTCAACCACGGAGACTTACACGGTGGGAACATCCTCTTCGACCACGATGGGAAGCCTTGGCTCATCGATGTCGCCCGCGCGTGCATTCAGCCGAAGCGCGCTGTTGCCGGCTGGGTCGAAGACCTGGTCGCGCTTGCGTCGGCTACACGTGAGTTCGTTGACCTCGGACTTCGACGACGCTTCCTCCTGGCCTGGAGGGCGGCCCTACCCGCCGAGAGTCGGGCTCAGTTGCCTGGAATGAAAGACCTGGGGCAAAAGCTCGAGGGTCGCGCTCGACACCACCGTCGCCGGGCAATTGCCGAATTGGAATCCCGCTGGCTGCGGCCAAGTGCCTGGTGCCGTTCCCTGAAGGACGCAACTGGACTCACCGTCCTCACGGGCATCGGCGTCAAGCCCAGCGAAGAGAGTGAATTCGTGGATTGGGCAGCATCTACGGCCCTTGCGCCCGATCCCGTCCCCCATCCCATCCGGCCAAACCAGAGCCTCCTTGTGCGGGAGGGCGGTCGCGAATCCGAGCGGGACTGGGTCGAGCTTGGGCGTGCCTCCCGGCACTACTTGCCCTGCGCGGAGCCGCTGATGCTCCTGAAACTCGGACCCCAAACGCGCTTCATCTACGCCTTGCCCGCCGGGTCTCGGTCGGTCTACGGCGAGGATACACCGGGAGTCACTGCAACAGCACTGGGGCGCGTCGCCGGAGCTCTACATGATCGCGGCTTCGCAACGGTTGCGCCCGCGCAGTGTCTACTAGGACTTGACGGCGGCCTACACCTAGGACCTGGAACGCGCCTACGTGAAGTGGACAAGATCGACCTCGTGGAAGCGGCACACGGGAGTGCTTTTCGTGAGGCGTACCTGGCCGAACAGCTGGGGCCAAACTCCGAACGTCAGTCTCGGTGATCAATCTGGCGGAGAGGGCAACGCGCCGTCGCCTGCGACTCGCCAAAAGACTAGACGGTCGCCGCCGCCCTCAAACTCAAGCCGATCGGTAAGCCAGTCCGGCTCCCCGCCGGGTACAAGCCAGGCCTGCAACCGAATATCCTCGCCTGGGGTGAGAAGGAAGAAGTGCGTCGCGCCCTTGGCCCGCAGCCAACCCAAGAGATTCCCCGGATCCGAGTCCAGCACAAGCTGATAACTCACTTCCCCATAGAACGCGGGCTCTGGGCTCGCTCCCGCCAGGACAATCCGTGACCCATTCCCATGGGAACGCAGCCAGGCCCCTGCATCGCGGTAGACCAAATGGTTCTCGCGGCGCCCCAGGAAACGCGAAGTGTCCGCCAGCATGAGCGCGACCGTGACCAGCACAAGGCCCGCCACGCCGCGCTGCCCAACCCGTGAATAGCGCCTGCCTATGGCCTCCAGTCCTGCACCTGCGCCGATCATGAAGAACGGGACGAAGGGGAGGAAGAAGCGCCGGATGACAAAGAACGGGCCGTAGAACGCAACGGTCAGCAGCAACAGGGGAACCACAACACTCCACCACTCCGGACGCCTCCCCGAACTCTTGCGAAATCCGTAAAGTCCCAACAGGAGAAGTGGCCACGACACTGCACTTGGCAGCTTGTCCACGAGGCCGGTAATGACTGTGCGGCTCATCCTAAGGAAGACTTGGAGAGGCGCCGCACGCAGGAGTTCCGCGACACGATAGTCGCCACCTCTCCAGGGCTGTCCGGGCTCGCGCAGAGCCATGACATCGCCGTGCTCTACTTCGATCCCATGGGCTTCAAAAAGTTCCTCGTGTGCCAAGTGAAAATTGAACCCACCCTTCGCTCCGGGGCTCCACTCGCCCAGCTCGCCATGGAGGAAGAGCAGCCACGGCCCGAGCAGAAGTGCGACCGGGGCAAGCAGGGCAAGGAGCTGCACGCGCCGCTCTCCCCTGCGCAGCAGCGTAAGCGCGAACACACCCACGAGCACCCAGCCTTCGGGCCGTGCCAACACAGCCAAGGCCGCAAGGGCACCAGCAGAGGCCACCGACAGGTGCGTCCTCTTCCCACTGGAAGCGCCGCGGGTAAAGGCCAGCACGGCCAAGACTAACAACAGCAGGTAAACGCTGTCGCTCTGCACGTAGGCTGCATAGCGGGTCGCGTTGGGGTGGAAGGCCAGGAGCACAATCGCGATGTGGGCCACCAGCACGCCGCGCCAACGCCGTGCAAGCTCCCAGACCGGCCAAAGCACAAGGGTCCCTGCGACCGCCGACACGAGGTAGCCCGCTCGCTCAACATCCAAGGAGGACGCCCCCGACTCAAACATCCGCGCCACCGTGGCCGTAAGCCACGGAGAGAGGGGGGGCCAGGCCGGATCGAGTACATCCCGCCAGGACCCCTCCAGGCCATGGCGCGCGAGGGTGCCGTAGTGCGTGCCATCGGGCGTGAGTACCAGCATGCGCGAGACCGCCCACAGACGAACGGCCAGGGCCAGTGCCATGATCCCCACTAGAGCAAGATAGGAACCAAGGGACGCGCGTCCCCCAACACCCACGCTTGGCTGTCCTTGAATGTTCGTCAATGCAGCGATCGCCCAAGGGTAGCACCTGCCCGACTCCTTCTCCCTCACTCCACCCCCAAAGAGCGTTGCCACCCCTTGCAGCCCTCGACGACGGAAGCCCTGTAGAATCAAAGCTATGAGCAACGCAACAATCGGAAGTCCGGAGACCCTGCGCCCTTGGCTGTGCCTGGTCGCAACAGCGCTACTCTTTGGCTATGCCCCCGCGGTCTTTGGCTATGCCCCCGCGGTCTTTGGCTATGCCCCCGCGGTCTTTGGCTATGCCCCCGCGGCACAACAGGTCGAAGAGCCTGCCCCCCCAGTCGCGACTTGGGCCCAGTGGCGGGGCCCCTTGGGCACAGGTGTCGCGCCCGATGCAACGCCGCCCCTGGAGTGGAGCGAGACGGAGAACCTGCATTGGCGAGTTGCGCTCCCCGGCAAGGGTCACGCCACTCCGGTGGTCGCGGGCGGGCTCCTGTTTATGACCGCAACGCATCCCATTGGCGAGCGCACGGAGCCGCGTCCGGAAACAGCCCCCGGTGCCCACAACAACGTATTCGTCGACCAGGCCCACCGCTTTCTTGCCTTCGCGGTGGACCAGACAAGCGGTGAGATCGTTTGGCAAACAACCCTGGCCGAGCGCTTCCCGTTCGAGGGCGGGCACTCGAGCGGAACCTATGCGTCCGGGTCTCCCGTGACGGACGGCGAACGCTTCTATGCCTCCTTCGGGTCGGCCGGTGTCTTCTGTTTGGACATGGGTGGACAGGTCCTGTGGAAGACGGAGCCCGAGCAGCTGCAATCGAAACACGGCCATGGGGAAGGCAGCAGCCCGGCGTTGTTCGGCGACAGCCTCTTCGTCAACGCCGACCATGAGGGCCAGTCCTACCTAGTCGCCCTCGACAAATTGACCGGTAAGGAACGCTGGCGTGTTGTGCGCGATGAAGTCACGTCATGGACATCCCCGATCGTCGTCGAGCTCTCCGACGGACCGCAACTCATCGTCTGCGGAACGAAGTATGTGCGCGCCTACAACCCCGAGAACGGAGAGGTGATTTGGCGCTGCCCAGGACTCTCTCACAACGTGGTCGCCACGCCAGTTTTTGGCCACGGGATGCTCTTTGCGGCTAGCAGTTACGAGAAACAGGCCCTCCTCGCCCTCCGCCTCGAGGGAGCCAAGGGCGACCTTGAGGAGACCGACCATGTCGTCTGGTACCACCGTCGCACGGCACCCTACGTGCCCTCGCCACTGCTCTACGGCAACGCGCTCTACATCCTCAATCACTACCAGGGCATCGTCTCCCGCTACGACGCGAAAACCGGAGAGCGTGAGGGCAAGCCCACTCGATTGAGCGGCATCAACGACGTCTACGCTTCACCCCTGGGCGCCGCGGGTCGGATCTACATCGTCGATCGCAGCGGAGAAACCGTCGTCATCAGCCACGCGGACGAACCCCAGGTCCTGGCCCGCAACATGCTGAACGACTCCTTCAGTGCCTCCCCCATCGCCATCGGTTCGGATCTGTTCCTACGCGGAGAGGCATTCCTCTACTGCCTACGTGACGACGGTTAGCGCCAGCCCGGAGGCCAAGCCCAGCTCAACCTCACTCCGTCATAGCCATCTGCAGCGACCAGGGCAGTCCTCATTGCGGTCGCGAGTACAACGCACGAATCATCGGGGAGGGACGCCAATGGCCAGACACTCCGGCTGGAGTTCAATTTTGACGGCACGGGACTCCAGCAGATGCAGTGGCGCTAGGGGACTTAGGACGGGTAGTTCCCCCGAGCTTGGGGAGCCCACATTCGAAAGATCTCAAGGGTTCCTCGCCGGGAGTGGCGCGGGCGGCTTCCAGGGCGAGCGCTTGGTTCCCATAGTGGGGGCGGTCCTCCCGTCCGCCTTCGCTTGATTTTCCTCCGCTATGCCCAGCGCTCAACGTTCCTCAACTCCGCTCGCACTTCTTCCGGTCATTCTCTGTGGCCT
>JBLHLB010000286.1:0-5550 GCA_047618505.1 Planctomycetota bacterium | reverse complement strand
GGACGCCCGAGCTTGCTTGCGAGTGGCGCCATCAATCGCGGGGCCCAGGTCAACTTGAGCTTGAGCAATGCAATGCCCGGCGCGCCCGTTGCATTGGTTATTGGGGCGTCGCCCCTTTTGACTTCGATCGCTGGCGGCACACTGGTTCCCTCAGTGGATTCGATTCACATGTCCGTTGCAGCGTCCGATGGTTCCGCTACCTGGAATCTTGCGAGCCCGGGATTGCCCGCGGGGATTGCCGCCTACGCCCAAGTCGTCGTGCTCGACGGCACCGCAATCGAGGGCTTCGCGTTCTCGAATGCGGTTGAAGCTAGCGAACGCTAGCAGCCCGTTGAAAAACAGCAACTCCTCGCTCGGCCCCCACAAATCGCCTGGCTGCGTTGTCGGAACCACCCGTGTAGGTACAGCTACGCGGAGAACCCGACGCCTTGCCAGGCAATTTGTGGAGACCAACCGAGAAGCTGCTGTTCTTCAACGGACTGCTAGGGCACAGACGCGGAGCTTCTGGCGATCTACCGGCCGAGCTTCGCCGACAGTAACGCCGCATCAAGGATAGGCACGAACTCATCCGCTTGGCTGGCCAGGGTCGTGCCTGTCAAGATGAGTTGCTTCGAGCCCATCGGGATGACGAGGACCCGGAAGCGGAGATCCATTCCCTGGGCCTGCATGCCGTAGCCGATATGTACGACAGTGCGACCGCCGGCCTCTCGCAACTCCCCGTATAGGTAGTCCAGGCTTGGTGCCGCTTCGATGCCGTCCTGGTTCTCCTTTAGGATCTCCGCGGCGGTCATGTCCCTCGCTGCTGCGTAGGTTGTGATGTTGATGTTGCTGCGAAAGTCCGCCCTCTGAGGCCCAAATAGGAAGTGTTGTTCAGCTACATCCTCTGCGGTCCAGCCTTTCGGGGCCTGCATGGACAAGTTGTAGGCTGGCACGATCCAGCGACCGCCCTCGATCGTAGGAGTCGTGGGCTCGGGGGGGATGTCCGCTTCAATTGCGGCGGTGGAACTTGCGTCGTCTTCGTTTGCAGAGGGGGCGGGCAGTTGGGCCATGCGTTTCAGCGCATCCTTTACGCGCATCGGGTCTGAACCGCTGACCCAATGGAACACCTGCCCCACAGACTGGGTGCGAACCCGATCGGAAGGCGCGAAAGCGGCAGCCAACTGTTCGGCGTCGACTTCGCGGTCCAAGACGATGCGCCAGAGAATGAGTGTCTCGCCTTCACCCGAATAGAACTGCAACCGATCGCCATCCCAGCCCGTCGAGCTAATCCGGCTCGCTCTCTCGCGCTGCCCGATAACAGACAGGATTGAAAACAGCCCGAGTTCGCCAATGGTGTCCTCGTGTACGAGTTCGAGGGTTGCCCAATCCTCGGGCTTTTTAAACAGCAGGACTTCAACCGGTTCGTCTTGCCCGAACTTCTCCGGGTGCAGCAACTGCTCCGTCGAGCTCGGGAGTTCACGGAAGAGCTTCTCCCGATCGGCATCTCCATTGACCATGACTCCAAGGACATAGCGACGTCCGATGGAATAGAGCGACGCCAGCCCTTGACCAGCAAAGAGAGCGGCACTTTCGCTCTCGAGTTGTTCGGGGTCGAGTTCGTTTAGTTGTTTGCCATCGCGTGCGAGAGTGGCCCGAAGGGCGATGACCTCTGCCTCGCCCTCGACGACACATTGCTTAATGCGCGTACGCTCAAAACTTCGCTGCCCTTCCGAGAAGAAATCCCCCAGACTCGACTGTTGGTCCTGCCAGGTGTGCCCCAGCTCGTGCAGCAGCGTGTAGTCATTGCGCGACAGCTGCCCCATGAAGGAGTCGACTAAGACAAGCGCGTCGCGATGGAATCCGTAGTAGGCGACGAAGGTGCGCGCGAGGCTGTCGCTGACGAATGTGCGACAACTCTCGGGACCCTCTCCCAGTGGGATACCGAGGGCGCCGTAGAAGTGCCAGGCCATCGTGAAGTAGCTCTCGTCGAAGAAGGCGTCCTGTTGATCGTCCAGGTCCGAACCGCAGGCTTCGACGGACGAGATCTCGATCGTGAAGTCCTCTCGATTGATGCTGAAGCCCAAGCTAGCCAGCTCCCCCAGGAGGGTGCTAACCGTGGCCGTGACTTCCCCTAACTCGTCAGTCGTCTGCTCTTCAGACTGTACGGCAGCGCCCTCAGCACCATCGAACAGGGACAGCGAGCGCCCAAGGAGTGCCGTGGATGAAGTCAGAAAGGCGAGGGCAATAATGGTGGGAAGTGCTGTCGTCAACATGCCCAAAAGCTACGTCAAGCGTCCACGGGCCACCACCCAGGAGAACCGCTTCTCCCGCCAAGGCTCCTTGCATCAAGTTCCAATCGTCAAGTCGAGGGCGTTCGATAGCACGAAAGGTATTCCCGCCCCCGCGTGAATTCCCTGAACCGTGTACCAGAAGCCATTCAAGCTTGGATCGTTCGGGACCTGAATGTCCCAGTTAACATTGGAACCGAACAGGATGCCCTGGCTGAGGAGCTCGCCACCCGGGTCACTCAAGTTGATCAAGAGCGTCTGGCCTCCGGGCAGCTGATAATTCAGTTCCGATTGGAATGCCAGGATGGCCCCGAGCGTGTGTCCGGTTTGCCCCACCCCCAGGGTCATTTGCAAGCTGCTGCCGAACTGCGGAGGATTCAGGAGCAGCAGGCTATCGGGGTTGCTGCCAGCGTTGCGAACTTCCCCGCTAGCGACGAATTCAACGGTGACGGCGCCGACCATCCCGCTGGCCGCATGCACTTCGCAGAAGTACTCATAGCGCTTTCCCGTAGCGACATTGTGGTGCATGAAATCGTGGTCAAAGACGACCGAGAACGTGGCGGGGGCGGACTCTGGCACGCCGGAGGAGAAGAAGCCATTGGCGCTGCCGGCACCATTGGCATCCACAGATCCGCCAACCACATTGTGGGAGCCCGTGATCCAGGTCCACTGGACCGTGTCGCCTTCTGCGACAGTCAACTCGCTTGGGTTGAAGCTGCCGGCCTCAAGCTCGACGAAATGCGTTACCTGGGCGGAGGCGGCCCGGGCCGATAGTGCGAGGGCGGTACAGATCACGATGGGCGAAACACAGTGCAGCGACATGGGAGACCTCCGCGGAATAGGCTTCGGGACGACGTCAGGGCCCAGGCGGCCCCCCAGGTGAAGTCCTTGCCGATGCGAGGCTGTTGTTCCCGGAAACGCGGCCGAACAAGAGCCGCCGGGCTTGCTAGGGCAAGTAAACGTCGATGGCCCCGACTTCAGGCACTGTGATGTCCTTGGTGCCGCTGACTCCGTCGCTCGTCCGGTAGTGGATCGTCGCGGGGCCGGCGGGGAAGTGTTCCAGGGTAAATTCGCCTTCGCCGTTGGGCCGAATACCCGAGTTGATGGTCCAGCCCTCGTTGCTGACGGATGTGATGTAAATCTCCGCTTGCTCGTCGAACTGTGCGGGCGGAACGTGGCCTCGGATGGTGCCGCTCTTCATTGTCGTCACGAGTTCGTTCTCCCGCTCTCCAAGCGCCACATTTCGGTTCGCGTGGAAGTAGGTGTCGAATAATTCCCCAGTGATCGAGACGCGATAGTTTCCGGGCTCGTTTGCGGTAAGGCGGAAGGAGCCGTCCACGTCGAGCACATCTTTGTACACCGTCTCGAGTGCCTGATCGTCGATGGCCGACATGCTTACGCGCCACCCGCGCGTCGACGCTCCTTCGATGCCGAAGCTGCCCGCTAGGGTAACCATGGCGAGGTCACGGAGATCGAGGTCGAAGCGCGTTTCCTCGCCGGCAAATACCCTGCAGTTCCAGGGGATCACCAACGCATCGGTCCCAGAGGAGTAGGAGGAGTTCGTGAAGTTGGTTCTGACTTCTTCCTGGCGTTGGACGACCTGCCAGTTACCCGGCGTAAGGCCCTCGGCGCGATACTCGCCATTGGCGTCCGTGCGCATGGTGAACCCAAACCCGTCTCCCCGTGAGAAGCCGACGATGCGTCCGCTGACTTCCTCGCCGCCTAGGACAAGAATATGTCCGACGATGGATCCGCCGGTTGTCATCTCAATGTCGAGGCCTTGCGCCCCGATATCCTGGGCATAGACCTGCGCGGGCGTTTCCCCCGGCGCGTAGTTTGTCGCCATGGCGCGCACGACCCACTCCCCGGACTCCCGCAGGGTCAGGCTGTAGCGACCCTCCTCATCCGTTGTGGCTCTGGCCTCCTGGCTTTGTTTGGTCACGCAGGGAAAGCCGTTGACGCTCACGCGTCCCGTGCTACCGACGACTTCGTGCAGGCTCACCTTGGCGCCGGCGATCGGCTTGCCATCGGCCAAGACTCGGCCGTGGATCCCCGGGAGCGCGTGGAGCTCCACTTCGAGTTCCCGCGCCACCGTCGCGGGATCCAGATTATCCAACACCTCCAACCTGTGCCCAGGTGCCGAAACGGTCAGGCTGAAGAACTCCTCGGGGAGCATGATCTCCACGACTCCGATTGCCAGGGTTCCGTCACCCGGTGGTTTGAAACTACTGCCAAGGGAGTCCCCTCCGGTTTGGAGCATGACGCTGAAGGCCTCGACTGGATCGCCTGTCTCATCCTTGACCAGGAGCTGGATCACTTCCTTCTTCCCCAGGCGCATCACGAGGTCATGGGTACCCGGTTCAACATCGATTGCGGTGACCGGTCGATAGCGCCCCGCCGGATCACTGGCACGGAAGGTGAACGGAGCGCGCGGGTCGGTAAAGTGCCTCAAGCGGCCCTGGTTGTTGGTGGTGCTGCTGCCGCTGCCCGATTGCCCACTGATGTCGTATGCGTAGGAGACGTTCGCCTGGGGGATCGGCTCCCCATCGGGATCCACAACCGTAAGCTCGATGGTGTCCTTGGGCTCCAGCAGTAGCACTTCGAGGTCGCCCGCATTCACGTCGCCACCGGGTGCTAGCTCAAGGATCTCGGTCGTGTCCCAAACCCAGGTTCCGCCGCCGGCCCACAGACGCAAATCGCAGGGGGCGACGTCCTCCAGCGCATAGGTGCCATCCGCCAGGGACGTGGTCTTTGCGATGGGATTGCCGGGTCCATAGAAGCGCGAGGAGTGGGAGTTGCCCGTGACTTCCTCCACGCGAATCGAAACCCCCTCCAACCCGCGCCCATCCAGGTCGACGACGCGGCCGAAGATGCGCCCGCCCAGGGCCAAGATTACATCGCCGCAGCTGGTTTCCTGTCCGGCGCGCAGGGTGACCTGAAGTTCGCGTCGCCCGCTACCTTCGCGCTCAAAGGAAAACCTGCGGGTAAGGGATTGCCTGTCCTGTAGGTCGACGTCGAAGCGAAAGGACCCGTCATCGGAAGAGCGCGCCACGGTCCGCTTGTCCCGGTCGAGAATTTTGACGCCATCCAGGGCGACCCCCTGTCCATTGATGCAGCGCCCCGAGAGGCTTGCCACCGGCTGCTGGGGGCCCGGCCGATCCTCCGTCGTGACCTGCTCCGGCGCCTCGACCTCAGCAGTCTCGACAACATTGCGCTGCGCCTGCTCGACGTCCTCCATCGTGACAGGATCAAAGATCTCATCTGAGTCCCCCGGAGCGGTCGC
>JBLHLB010000285.1:0-5565 GCA_047618505.1 Planctomycetota bacterium | reverse complement strand
GTGGCCCCAGTGGCCCCAGTGGCTCCCCATGGGGACCAAGCTGGACCCCTATGGGTCCCTTCTGCAAAACGATGAAGACCTCTCACATTCGAGCCGCCGACGTTGAAGAGCGCTGGTACATCTTCGACGCATCTGAGTTCACCCTCGGACGTATGGCGTCGGACATTGCCATGAAACTGATGGGCAAAGACCGCCCGACCTACACGCCGAGCGAGCTGAGTGGTGCCCACGTTGTGGTCATCAACGCCGAGAAGGCGGTCGTCACCGGTAAGAAGGAAACCGACAAGGAATATCAGCGCTACTCGGGTTACCCCGGTGGCCTTTACATCCGGAACCTCGAAACCCTACGGGAGCGCAAGCCGAACGACATCGTCATGCTTGCCGTACGCCGTATGCTTCCCAAGAACCGTCTCGGGAAGAACATGCTTTCGCGCATGAAGGTCTACACCGGTTCCGAACACCCGCACACAGCCCAGAGCCCCCAAAAGGTGGAGACACTTCTCCGATGACAGTCATCAATCCCTGGACCTGGGGCCTCGGCCGCCGCAAGAGCGCCGTCGCCCGCGTCCGCATGAAGTCGGGCACCGGTAACTTCGTCGTCAACGGCAAGTCCGTCGACGATTTCTTTGTGACCCTGCGCGACCAGCAGAGCGCCAAGGCGCCCTTGCTACTCCTCGAGGACAGCACCACCTACGACGTCTTTGTGAAGGTCAACGGCGGTGGTCCCCACGGACAGGCCGGAGCGGTTCAGCTCGGCGTGGCCCGTGCGCTTAAGGAGCTCAACCCCGTGCTCTTCGAAGGTCTGCGCGACGGCGGGTTCCTGACCCGTGACGGTCGTATGAAGGAACGTAATAAGCCCGGCCGCCGTGGTGCGCGTCGCGGGTTCCAGTTCTCCAAGCGCTAGTCATTGCTTGGCGGGGGGTGCCTGTTTCAACGCCTGCTGGCGTTGAAACAGGCACTCTTATGTTTATGGTTCAACGCCGGACGGCGTTGAGACATTCGGACTGTGCCGGACGGCGTTGAGACATTCGGACTGTGCCGGACGGCGTTGAGACATTCGGACTGTGCCGGACGGCGTTGAGACATTCGGACTGCGCCGGACGGCGTTGAGACATTCGGACTGTGCCGGACGGCGTTGAGACATTCGGACTGTGCCGGACGGCGTTGAGACATTTGGACTGCGCGGGACGGGGTTGAGACATTTGGACGGCGCGGACGGGGTTGGGATCTTTGGGCAGTGGGGGGAGGGGTTGAGAGGCTCGGGGGAATTGGTTTTGCCTGGAGATTTAGATGGGGTGGGTGAGGGCTTGGGTTGCGAGCCGGGCGAGTGGTCTGGGTGTGGGGAGGCTTGTTGGGGGGATTTGGGGTAAGATTGGAGGGCTGGCGTTGTCGGGGTGGCCCGGCGGCGGGGCAGGTTTTTGACGGACTCTTAAGAACTACGGATCTATGGCTGGTCACTCACACTCTGCAAACATCGCTCGGCGGAAGAACGCTGTGGATTCGGTTCGCGCCCGGGTCTTTTCTAAGTGCGCGAAAGGGATCATGTCGGCGGTGAAGCAGGGGGGGACGGATCCAGATCAGAACCTCAAGTTGAGATACGCGATTGAGAAGGCGCGTATATCGAACATGCCCAAGGACAATATTGAGCGCGCGATCAAGCGGGCTTCCGGGGAAGGCATGGGGGACATTGAGGAGTTGATCTACGAGGGTTATGCGCCCGGTGGTGTGGCGATGATGGTGACGACCCTGACTGACAACCGGAACCGCACGGCGGCGGACATCAAGTACATCTTCGAGAAGCGCGGCGGCAGCTTGGGCGCCCAGGGCTCCGTTGGTTTCCTCTTCGATTTTCGCTCGATATTCGTGGTTGAGAGCGGCGATCGGGACGAAGACGCGCTGATGGAATTGGCCCTGGAGTGCGGCTGTGATGACGTGCTGGTCGAAGACGATGTGGCTACGTTCTTTGCTGCGGCTACGGAGTTCCTTTCGACTAAGGAGGCCCTCGAGACAGCGGGGCTGACATTCCTCTCCGCTGAGCTCGGGTATGTGCCCCAGACTTCGGTGGGCGTGGAATCGAAGGAAGACGCGATCAAACTCTTCAAGCTCCTCGCTGCTCTAGATGAGAACGAGGACGTTCAGAATGTCTACGCGAACTACGACATGCCGGGTGAGTGGGTGGAGGAACTGGGCGCCTAGGGCCCTGCCGTCGAGGCGGAAAGGGGGCAATTGTCACGCTTTCTGCCAATCTTTCCCTGATGCAGGTGCATCTGGTGGCCTTCCGCCTTCCCTTGCTGGCCCGGCCGGTAGTCGTTTCATACCTTTAGACCCATGTCAAACGCCCCCCAGACCGTTCATCTGATCACCTCCGACGAGGCTCTCATCGCCACCGTGCGCGCGGCAGTCACCGGCCTTGAGGGCTGGGTTCTTGCCGACCCCCAAACGGTCGAGGACATCCTCGGCAACCAGCCGGCCCGCGGGGATGTGATCCTGCTCGACGCCTGGCTGCGCACGGAGAACGTCTACGAATCCTGCCGGCGTTTGACGGGCAAGACCCGTTGCCGCTCCTATATCGTCACCGACGATCGCAACGCGCACGCGGCGGGGATCGCCGCTTTCTGTGGCGCGACCGGTGTGATTGAGCGACCCCTTTCCGGGGAGAGCCTGCGAGAGCTGTTGACCATGCCCGAGTCTGCACTGCCCTTGGCAGAAGAGCAGCGTAGCGCCGGGCCCCAGGATAAGTCCCTGCCGGAGAGCCTCCTTCGCGACCTTTCCAGCGGTAGCGGCGGTCGCCTGATCGATGCGATCACGGATCCAGAGACGGGCCTGTTCTCCTACGAATACCTGACCTTCAAGTTGGACGAAGAGTACAAGCGCTCCCAGCGCTTCAAGCAGCCCCTGTGCTGCGTCATGCTCGGCTTTGATGGTCAGGCGAACGAAGAGGTGCTCGGTCAGCTGGCTTCGATCTTCCTCAACGCTTCGCGTGACACGGACGTGCTCGGCCGTTTTGACCAGAGCTCGTTCCTCTTCTTCCTGCCGAACACAGGCCCGGACGGAGCGCGCATCATGGCCAAGCGAATCCAAGAGGGTGCACAGTCCCAGGGATTGCGCGACCTGGTGGGTGATCTCCTGGAAATCGCCGTCGGCATTTCCTCCTGCCCGCACCCGGAAGTGCAGCGTCGTGAAGACCTGTTCTCCCGTTCCCGCGATGCCTTCTTCCGCGCCTCCCAAGAGGGCGGAGTTGTCGTCAGCTCGTGAATGGCTGACTGGAGCCCGGACATAGAGCGCCTGCAGGCGCGGGATGACGCTGAGTGGATCTCCGTGGAGGAGACCTACTGCGGGCGATTGCTCGCCTACGCACAGCGCCGCACCGGGGATCTGCAGGCCAGCGAAGACATTGTGCAGGAAGCCCTGCTCGGTGCCGTACGCGGCATCAACGACTTCAACAAGCGCTTCACCTTCGAGCAGTATCTCTTCGGGATTTGCCGCAACCGCACCATCGATCACATGCGACGCCAGCGCGCGCGCACGATCCAGGTGGGGGAAGATGACGAAGGCTTCAACGGCTTGGAATCGCTCCCGGCGCCGATGGACACGCCTAGCGTGATTGTGCGCGGAAGAGAGTTAAGCGAGCGCGCGCGGCAGCTCTTTGGTGATGTCTTGATCGATTGGGTTGGAGAGACGCGCGAGCAAAATGAGTACGAGCGCCTGTGCGTAATCGAGGCCCTCTTTTCGGGTGGCTGGCGCAACCGGGACACTTGGAAGCGCTTTGGTATGCGTGACGAGACCGCGGTGGCGGGGATTAAGTTCCGGGCTCTGAATCGTTTGCGCCAACTGGCTGCTCTGCGCGATCCCGGCGGTGACCTGATTCCCTACCTGGCCGCCGCGGAGGAAGGCGACCAACGACTGCTCTCCATAGATGTGCAAGACGTCTGGCAGGATCGAAGGGTTTCCTGTCTGCCGCGCCCGGCCATTGCCCGCTTCGTTGCCGGGACCCTGGAACGCGGCCCGGCGGCCTACTTCGGCTTTCACCTCCAGGACATGAAGTGTCCCTGGTGCATCGCCAACCGTGACGATCTGGAGGAAGGTGGCGGAGCAGGAAAGCTTTCGGATGTCGTGGCGCGCGTCTCGCGTTCCGGCCAGGACAATGACGGTGATGCCGGTGATGCCGGTGAATCGAACTGAGGGGCACCGGGCCAGCTCTTTGGATGTGGGTGTGACTTTCCCGTCAGCCGTTGTGCCGGCCAGCAACACATTCGGCGACAGCGGCGGCGAGTCGGACTTCATCGAGCTGGCTAAAGGCCCGATCAACCTCAACACGATCGTCTCCTCGCTGTAGGGTGGCTTGGGACTCAACCGAGTTCACGCAGTGGGCACCTGTCTCAGCAAACACGCCGCGGACGCCTCTTGGTCGACGTTGACCACCGGCCTCCGTCGGGCGATTGGGGAGGGCCTTGGCGAAGGTCTGCCCAAGATTCGGTGGCTAGGGGGGTGCCTGAGGGACTCGGCCGGCGGTCCGGAGCCCTTGGAAAGTGCCACTCCTGCGCCCTCTCTCGGTGTTCAATCCGGAGTCGCGTAGATCTGTTGGCAGAGAGTTGTTCGGATCGCGTTCTGTGACGAGATCCGAACGTTTGAGGCGGGCCAAGTCTGCGTAGGATGGGGGACCCTGAATATTTCGCCATCCATAGGCCTATCCCCAGCGCTTCGATTCGCATGTTCACCCTTCTTCTATCCGCTGCTCTCCTTGCTCCTCTGACCGCTTCGCCGGCCGGAGTTACGACCCAAGATTCTCCCGCCCTTGAGCGCGCCCTTTCTGCGATCAGCGTGAAGAACGCTAGCGCCGACCTGCACTTTCTGGCTTCCGATGAGCTCGGCGGACGAGATACGCCTAGTGTCGGTCAGCGAGTCGCTGCGCTATTCATCGTCGCGCGCATGCAGCGCCTTGGCCTGACGCCCATGGGGAACCGTGGCTTCCTTGCGGACTACCAGTTGATGCGCGGCAGCCTCGATCCGGAGACTTGTGGGGCGAGCCTGACAATCGCCGGTGAAGAGCACACGCTCAGCATGCCGCAGGACTACTACCTCGGGCGTGGCGGTGTTGGGCCAATGGACATTGCTGGCGGAGCAGTCTTTGTTGGCACTGGCTCGGCGGAAGAACTTGACGGCTTGGACCTGGAGGGAAAGTGGGCTGTGTGTCTGACGTCCACTGAAGTCAGGACGCGTGACAGTTCTGCCGGCGCCAAGTCGGCCGGAGCCATCGGCCTTCTGTACATGCCCGGCACGGAGCGCGATGCCGAAAGATTCAATCAGCAGGCGGAGCGAAACGTCAGTCGCCTAGCAGAGCGCGCAGGACGCGGCGGTGGCCTGCAATCCTTCGAGCAAGCGTGGCCCGTCACTCTCGTGAGTCCAGCACGTGCGACCGCCATGCTCCCCGATGGTGCGGAGACTAAAGTCGGTACCGAGCTGGCCTTTACCTGGGGCGAGAAGCGCGGGCTGTCCGAGTCGTCCGAGATTGTCGACCTCGAGAACGTCGCTGCCTTCTGGCCGGGTAACGATCCCGTCATTGGC
>JBLHLB010000284.1:0-5649 GCA_047618505.1 Planctomycetota bacterium | reverse complement strand
TTCGGAACCGGCTTGATATTCTTCGCCGCGGATTTAGGCGGGGTGAAGATGCGCATCTTGGCGGGACGGATGTCCTCCAGGAGGCGTAGCAGGTGACGTACTTCAGAGTCACTTGAGTTGTCCGCGGGTTCGCGCACGAACTTCGTCTCGACGATCAAGCGCTCGGTCTCAAGGCGCGACATGGATTCGACCCGCGTCTTGAAGACCTCACCTGTGTCGCCCGTGAGCGCTCGGAAGGTCTTCTGAGTGCCGGCATCAAGGCGCAGAATCGGCAGATCGTAGAGGGTAACCGCGTGGCGCGTGGCGGCCAGCTGTAGGTCAGGGCGCTCCGAGACGAGGACCAGCTTGGCCTTGTTGAAGTGCTTGTTGAGCAGCTCCCGCAAGTTCTGGCTGATGGCGTCGAATTCGGGGTGGACCGTGGGGTCAAGTTTTCCACCCTCAACGAGGACGGCCTTGAGCTTGATGCCCTCTCGCGCGAGCTCGATCAGTCGTCGAGCAACGGCGGTGATGATCACCGCCTGGCTGGCCAGGCGGTTCTGTCGAGGGGTCTTAATACTGGGGCGGACAAAGAGCGTGCGGCCGAGTTCCTTGTGGTCCTCGGGCCCGCGAACGATCTCCTCATCAAGTTGGAGGATCATGCTGGGTTCTTCAGAAACAATCTGGGGGCCTCACCACGGAGGGAGAGGCCGCGAACACGACCGGGCAACGGTCGACAAGGGCACAATTTAGCACAGGGTTGTGCCGCCTGGGAGGGGGTGAACGTTCACGGTGATCTATCTTACGTGTTTTGAGTCCAGGGCGGTGGGGCGGATAACCCTTCTTTGTGGTGCTTTGCAGTGTACTTGATGCCGATTTAGTGAGCATTTAGAAACTTCTTCAGTGACTTCAGCCCCCTGAGGAGAATCCAAATGCTGAGCCAGGATCGAATGGGATGCTGGGCAACTGACCTGGTCCAGCGCAGCCACAGGAGCTCCCCGAAGTCAGGTTCGATAAGGCGATCAAGCCCAAAGAGCAGAGCGATCAGTCCGGCGGCTAGGATCGGGGATCCTGCCCAGCCCCGGGACAGAGCCTCAGGTGTCCGCTCAATCCTGGGTGGCCCATGGGGCTTTGCCGGCGGATCCAGGGGTGCCATTGGTTGTTCTCCTGGGGGTTCCACTTGGGGGGGTCGATCCCGCGCGGCTTGGGGGCAGTTGGTTCCCCTAATTGACAGACCCAATACCGCTTCGGTGGCACCTGGAGCCCGTTTATGTTCGTGGGTCCGGCGAGCGCTGATTAGGATGTTCGCTCGCTAAGCCCTGCACACCCCCTCCAGCCTTTGCCTCGGGCCCGCCACCTCGAGCGATAAGAGACACCTCAAGTCCTCCTCTCCATCTCCCTCACCACCAGGTGAGGCGCTGGGCAGGGGCTAACCCTGAGGTTTTTCATCTCTGAACCGGCGTTCCCCCTAGTCGAAAATGGCTCCCCCTATAGGCTGCGCTCCAGAATAGCTCAGCCGGGGGATGGTGATGCGGGGCGATGCCCTGTGCGCCGCCGTCGGCGCCAGCCCCGCCCCTCGACCGAATGTACTTCGACTACTTCAGCGTCCTCGTCTTCTCCGCCGTCGGATTGGTGTTCGTCTTCGCGAACATGATCGTCGCATCCGTCGTCCGTCCGAAGCGCCAAACCGACAAGGGTCTAGAGACCTACGAGTGCGGCGAAGAGACGATCGGGGATGCCTGGATTCGCTTCGACATTCGCTACTACACGGTCGCCTTGGTCTACGTGATCTTCGCCGTGGAGATTGCCTTCTTGTTCCCCTGGGCCCTCGTGATGAAGAGCGCGGTGAACGGAACGGGCGCGGCGGTCGGGGCTGACGTCGGACCTCTTGTGCTGGTGAAGGGCTTCCTCTTCATCTCGATTCTTTTCCTCGGCCTGGCCTACGTCTGGGCCAAGGGCGATTTGAATTGGGTCTTGTCCTACAGCAAGACCCCCTACCAACCGCCGGCTGAGCGCCAACGCCTCAACCAGCAGAGCGTGAAGGAGCTTGAAGAAGCCCTCGATCCCAAGCCCGAAGACAGTCCAGAGGACGGCGATAAGCCCGACGACGAGGAGGCCGCCTAAGGCGGCAGACCAACCAGCGCTGGGTCTTCCCGCAGCCGACCGTGATACCCCGACTGGGGAGCGGCTAGCCAGCGAGGCCCGATGCAACCGAACGGAGTTCGACACCCATGGGAATCCTGGAGAAACAGTTTGAGGAGAATGTCCTGACGACGAAGGTCGACTGGCTTCTGAACTGGTGCCGTCTGTCATCGATCTGGCCGATGACGTTTGGCCTGGCCTGCTGCGCCATCGAGATGATGGCCGTTGGTTGCGCACACCACGACATCGACCGCTTCGGTGCCGGCGCCTTCCGCGCTTCGCCCCGCCAGGCGGACCTGATGATCGTCGCCGGCACGGTGAACTTCAAAATGGCCGAGCGCATCAAGCGTCTCTACGACCAGATGCCCGAGCCGAAGTACGTCATCGCCATGGGCGCCTGCGCCACGGGTGGTGGCCCCTATTACAAGTACGGCTACACGGTCGTGAAGGGTGTCGACCGGGTCGTCCCGGTGGACGTCTATATTGCCGGCTGCCCGCCGCGTCCCGAGGCTCTCCTGGAAGGCTTGATGAAGCTCCAGGAGAAGATTCAGTCCTCCAGCATCATCCGTCGCCCGGCTCGCACGGCCTAGGTCCCATGCATTTCCAAGCCATTTTCGATCGATTGACTGCAATCTCCGCGCCCGGCCTCGGTGAGGCGGACATTCCGCGGGCCAAGGATCCCGAGGACAAGAAGGACCTGGGTCGCGCCGGCGATTCCTACGTCTGGGTCGATGCGCAGAAGCTCGCGGCCTTCCTTGAGGTCTGCCGCGACGACGAACAATTGGGATTCGAAATGGTCGCCGACTTGACGGCCACGGACCCCGACAAGGATGGCCCGGATCTTTGGGTTAATGTCCAGCTGATCTCTATCGCCCACAAGCATCGCCTAGCGATCAAATGCTTGCTGCCGAAGGACAACGCGGCCATGCCGACCAGTGTGCCGGTGCACCGCACCTGCCAGTGGCACGAGCGCGAGTGCGCCGAGATGTTCGGCATCACCTTCACCGGGCACCCGGACCCCCGCAACATCCTGTTGCCGGACGACTGGGTCGGCTATCCCCTGCGCAAGGACTTCGAGTTCCCCGAGGAGTACCACGGCATCTCCTGCAAGTAGGAGTTCCGAGAGACCTGCCATGACGATGGAAGCTAGTAGCCAAACACCCCCTGAGCACTCCCCGAGCGTGACCCGTTCGAGCGAGGAGCACAAGCTCGACTCCGGCGAGAAGGAGTTCATGATCGATGTCCGTACCCAGGACATGGAACTGAACATGGGCCCGCAGCACCCGGCGACCCACGGCGTGATGCGCATCCTTATCCGCTGTGACGGTGAACTCGTAACCGGTGCCCAGCCGCACCTCGGCTACCTGCACCGGTGCGCTGAGAAGATCGGCGAGAACGTCGAGTGGATCCAGTACCTGCCGTACACGGATCGCTACGACTACCTCGCCGCGATGAACAACAACCTGGGTTACTCGATGGCCGTCGAGAAGCTCATGGATCTTGAGATTCCGCGGCGCGCGATGATGCTGCGGACGATTTGTGCCGAGCTGAACCGCGTCGGGTCGCACCTGGTGGCCTTCGGAACCTATGGTCTGGACCTGGGTGGCTTCACGCCCTTCCTGTACATGTTCCGGGAGCGCGAGTGGATGATGTCGCTCTTCGAGAAGATCTGCGGCGCGCGCCTGACCTACTCCTACATCCGCATCGGCGGCGTCTTCAATGACACGCCCCCCGGATGGCTCTCCGAGGTCGAGCGCTTTTGCGACGTCTTCGACGAGAAGTGGCAGGAGTACTGCGACCTGTTGATGGTCAACCACATCTTCGTCAAGCGGACGGCGGATGTGGGCGTGATCTCGCCGGCCATGGCCCTCGATTTCGGTCTGACCGGACCGATGTTGCGCGGCAGCGGAATCGACTTCGACCTGCGGCGTGATATGCCCTACGAGCTCTACGACGAGATCTGTGCCGACAAGGCCTTTGAGGTTCCCATCGGAACCGGCGAGCGCGGCCAACTCGGCGACTGCTGGGACCGCGTCTATGTGCGCGTCATGGAGATGCGCGAGTCGATCAAGATCGTGCGCTGGTGCCTCGATCACATTGAGCCCGGCCCGATCATCGCAGACATTCCGAAGACCCTGCGTGTGCCCGCCGGCGAAGCTTACGTGGGGATTGAGAACCCGCGCGGCGAGCTGGGGCACTATGTGGTTTCCGACGGTGGCAAGATCGCCGTGCGTTGCCGCGTGCGTGGCCCCTCCTTCGTTAACCTAGCCGTTCTGGAGGAGCTCATGCCGGGCACCTTCCTGGCGGATGCGGTGGCGATCATTGGCTCGACGGACATCGTTGTCGGGGAGACCGACCGCTAGACATGTTTCTCCAGCTGAGCAATTCCATTACCGCTTGCACCATCGCGGCGACAACGGCGGCCCTTGAGGTTGCCGAGTTGGCTACCGGGGCAGCGACCCAGGCAGTCGATGTAGCGACCAAGGCAGCCGAGGCGGTGCCCGTGGGCTACCTCGGATCCTCGGGCAATGCCCTGACCGATCTCCTGGTGAGCCTCCGTCCCTCGGCGGTGCCCCTTTGGACCCTGCCCCTTGTGGCTGCGGGAATCGCAGTTGGGATCGCCATGGCGGTGATCTCCCTGAACGCGATGTTCGGCACCTGGCTTGAGCGCAAGGTTTCGGCGCACATCCAGTGCCGCTATGGCCCGATGCGCGCTGGCTGGCACGGGTTCCTCCAGCCCCTGGCGGACGGCATCAAGCTGATGCTGAAGGAGGACATGATCCCTAAGGGGGCCGATCGGACTCTCTTCGTGTTGGCGCCCGCCATTGTGCTCGGTAGCTTGCTGGCGGCCTTCACGGCCTATCCCCTGGCGCCGAACTTTTTCTTCGCCGACATCGACCTTGGGCTGTTCTTCATCCTGGCCTGTAGCTCGACGACGACCATCGGCGTGATCATGGCGGGTTGGTCTTCCAACTCGAAGTGGTCGCTCTATGGCGCCATGCGCGAAGCGGCCCAGGTTGTGGCCTACGAGATTCCCCTTGGCGTCTCATTGCTCGTGCCCCTGATGGTGGCCGGCAGCTTCAACCTGATCAACACATCGGAGATGCAGCAAGGGCTGATGGGGATGAACTGGTTCATCTTCCGCAACCCGATCATGTTGCCGGCCTTCGTGCTCTTCTTCATCGCCATCCTGGCGGAGACCAAGCGCGCACCCTTCGACCTCCCGGAAACCGAGTCCGAATTGGTCTCCGGCTTCCTGACCGAGTACTCCGGTATCCGCTGGTCCTTCTTCTTCATGGAGGAGTACGCGGCCATGTACCTGTTCAGCGCGGTCGGGTCCTTCTACTTCTTCGGTGGATTCGAAAGCCCCCTGACCTGGGCGGCCATCGAAGCCTCCGGCGGCGAACGCGCCGGTCTTCTCTTCGGCATGGCGGCGGCATTCACACTGTGCCTCAAGTCCATGGCCGGCCTGCTCTTGATGATGTGGGTGCGCTGGACCCTGCCCCGTGTTCGCATCGATCAAGTCATGAC
>JBLHLB010000283.1:0-5650 GCA_047618505.1 Planctomycetota bacterium | reverse complement strand
CAACACGAGCCCGCCCTGCTTTCCCCCGTAGCGCTCGCCATCGCCGCGTTGTTCCTGCGCTGGCTTTGCCTGTACGCCCTTTGGCGCCGGAGACTCTTCCTTCGGGTTTAGCGCGGGTTTAGCGCGGGTTTAGCGCGGCTTTAGCGTCCGCCTATTGCCAATCCTTGGGGCTGGGCTGCAAAAGTTCGTGGGGTCGCTCGTTGCCTCTCGGAATGCCTCTCGGAATGCCTCGTCATAAAACGAATTCTGATTGGGGGCGGTGCCCGGGCGAGTTGGATGGGAGGTGGATCGCTTTCGAATCCCATGTGGGACAGAAACCGTTCGATGGCGGCACGGTCAAGGATCACCGACACCAGGTTTAGCTGGCGGCGACAGACCGAACGGCGCAGGACTTCCAACCCCCAAGAGCCAAAGAGGCGCGACGCATCAGCTGAGCCATCAGATAGCGCTGCCGGGGGCACTTAGGCATGGGGGATGTCTCGGGGGGACCCACGGTCACCCGGGAAGTGAAGCGTCTTGGAACCTGCTCGAGTGGCAGGTCGTCAGACATCGCGAAAGAGGGCGCGTAGCGCAGCGCGGAAGCGCTCTTCCTCCCTGACTCGTGGATAGGCCAGCAGAAGCGTCGTGGTGGCCTCGAAGACTGGTATCCACTCTCGCCGTTTCACCTCTTCAATCCCGACAGGTGAGAACTAGGAACGGCTCGACGCTGCGGCATCTTCGAGCATCCGGATCCACGGTCCCACGTAGTGTCCGTTGTCGCGATACGTTCGTCCGGAGACGAGATTGCCATCGACCACACACGGTTCGTTCACAAAGACTCCCCCGCAAACCTCCAGGTCGAACTGACACTTGGGCACTGTCGCCATGCGGCGTCCCCGCACGCGATCTGCCCGGGCGGGAATCTCCACTCCATGGCAGACGCTGGCGATCGGCTTCCCGCTGTCGAAGAACCACTGGGTGATCCGGATGAGATCCGGATCCTCGCGGATGTATTCCGGGGCACGCCCCCCGGAAAACAGAATCCCCAGGTACTCCTCAGCGTTGACGTCTGCAAAGGCCAAGTCCGCCTGCAACTGATAACCCTCCCATTCCTTCGTGATCGTCCAGCCGGGCCGAATCTCATGCATCACCATCTGGTAAAGGCGCGCCTCCGGCGCAATCACCACCGGTTGAATCTTCGCCTCCTGAAGTCGGTAATAGGGATAGAGGGTATCGACGGTCTCTGCTGCATCTCCGATCACGATGAGCGCCTTGCCGATCCATTCTTCCTTGTCGGGTGTTGTCATGTCCTTAGTGAGCTGGCTTGTGGCTTGATTCAGAGGAGAGTTGTTCCAAGAGCATAGGGAGTCTCTTCCCTCTCGCTGTAGACCAAGAAGCCAGCGATAGCGATCACCAGGGTCATGAGAGCAGGTAGCAAGCGGGACATGGATCTTGGCCTCGGGTCTTGCGGTACTTACTGGACCGGACACGGGCGTCCTCCTACAGAAACGCCCGCCCTTAGGGTGTCATCGCAAACGGCAATATGGTCAGTCTCGCTGGCTCTTCCTTCGGGTTCTCAATCCAGAGTTCTCGAAGCGTGCCTCCGTTGAAGCGCAGGTACACGCGACGTCCGAAGATTATGCCGCGGGTGTTCTCGGGGAGGGTGCACACGTCGTAGGCACCGTCATCTGGATAGAGCCAATCCCAGGCTCTCTCTGAGGGGAAGGAGGGGATGCCATCCATTGAGGAGAAAAACTCATCGTTGAATTCGGGCTTGAGATTGCGGTGTCGCACCCATGAGGAAGCTGCCGCGAGCGATCGTGTTGGTCGATCTGGTCGAAGCTCGCCTCCACAGACGCGGTCGCTGACCCGGCGCCCTCCAGTCGCATGATGGCGGGTCGCCTGATCGGCGAATCCACCTTGAGCTCCAGTTCCGTGTCGCCCCAGACTTCAAACTCTTCCTGATGCGCTGCGGTTCGCCGTTCCCCAAGAATGACAAGGCGATAGCGACCGTCTGCCAGGTTCTCGAAGCGGAAGCCATCCTTTCCGACCTGGACCCGTGCGATGTCCTGGTCGCCCGCTGCCCAGAAACGATTCTTCGGCGCGTTGATGCGTCAGAGGATGACTTCGCTCGGCTGTTCCTCCTCCCCCTGGACTTTGGCCACGCCGTCCGAATCAACGTCGTCATTCGTCAGGAGGCCGTTGATGAAACCGAGAACAACAGCCAGCAGGATGACCAAAGGGAGGATTGACTTCCTAGAGCCGCCGGCAGGTTAAGGGAGCCGCTCAGGGAGAATAACCCCCCTGTGGTCGTAGCGAACACCACCACGAAGCCAACGGGATTTCCCCTGCTCGATCCGTAGCCGCCGCCTAGCAGTCCGTTGAAGAACAGCAGCTTCCCGATTCGTGGGGGCCGAGCGGGGAGCCCCTGTTTTTCGAAGGGCTGCTAGGGCATCAACGCGATGATGAGCTGGCGTAACCCGTAACCACCATTTTCGCGCAGACTCTCCACAGCCAACTTCTGGGGCACGCGCCCATCGAATCGTAATTCAACCACACGATAGAAGTGCGCACCGCGCGTGTCCTCCGGTAGGTCCCGCAGGTCGTAGAGATCGTTTAGGGGATAGAGCCAGTGCCACTCATCGCTCAAGCCGGAATCTGGCTCGCCGTAGGTAGCGTGATAGTCGATCCCCTGGAACTCGTTTTGAATCTGGCGCGGGTTCGCCCAGGGCGGAACGTCCCGGGAGTGATCGATGGCGGTCAGGGGGCCGAAGCTCGCCTCCACCGTGGGCGACAGGTGCTCACCGGTCATCAACTGGAGTAGGGCGGAACGCTTGCCGGGTTGTTGCACCAGCAGCTCTACGTCCGTGTCGCCCTCGACGCGAATCACGCCCTGGTGACGTGCGGATTGACGCTCCCCGAGAACGACGGGGCGGTAGTAACCGGGCTCCAGGTCATCGAAGAGGTAGCCCGCTGGCCCGACCGCAACCCTGGCGATGTCCTGGTCGCCGCGTGTCCAGAAACGGTTCGCGGGGGCGTCGATGCGCCAGAGGATGACTTCGCTTGTCAGCGGGACGCCGGAGCCCCCCGAGAGGTTCATGCGCAGGCTTGCGAGGCCCTCGGCCACGGGGTCGGGCGGACCCTTGCGACCGTGTTGAAGGGCTAGGCGCGAGCCCGTGGGGAGCCTGGCTTGTTTCAGCCAGTCCCGCTGCCAACCCTCCGTGCGGTTGTCCTGCTCGGCCCAGGAGGGCAGGATCGGTTCGTTGGCTTCCGTGGCACGCTGCGTGGTCGTCCGGGATTGGGTCAACGCAAGGGGAGCATTGGCGTGCTCCAGCGTGGCTACCTCACCGGTCTGTAGGAGCGTAGACTTGAATTGCGCAACAGGCACACGCGTGGTTGGTACCACAGCCAGAACTGTTGGCATGGCTGCTTCTGCCCTGGACGGATAACGACCAACCTGAATCGTGAATTGTAGGATGGCAACGATCACAAGGATCGCGGCCATGAATCTAGGGCGGGTCATCTGACGGTGGGAACGAAGGTGTGAAGCAAGCTGTGGGGCGCGGACTCTAGCTGGGCGACGAGCTACGTCTACGGGCTAGTTCACTGCAGAGTGACGATTTGCGAATGCTTGACTTGCGCTTCATCCGCATAGTTCCGTCTTCGTGCGTTACCGATCTGTATATAGAGGACTCTACTTGCTTCGCTGCGGCGCAACTTTGGATGCAACAAACTCAGGTGTTTTTTCAACGTGTTCCTTGGAACACCAATGTTCGTACGCGTTGGGGTTCAATAAGCGGGATAGAGCGATGTTCAGTGATGGATTGTCCGCCAAGGGCGACGCGGTTGTTTGGCAATCGCACACTGGTAATTATTTCCAACACCCAACTTCCCGAGCTTTTGCGGAACACATCTCGCGCCCGGGGACCGCAGCAATAAGGTGTGCCGATGCTGAACGCACAAGAACTGAAGGCCGCACTTAGCGACGAAATCCGGATCATCCGACACCTCGGGACCAAGCTCGATTCCGCCAAGATGGACTGGCGTCCGACCGAGGGGCAGCGCTCGACCATCGAGCTCCTGCGCTACATGGCCCTCTGCGGTATCGCCCCCGTGAAGGCCATGGCGGCCGGGGACTGGGGAGTCGCGAAGGAGATGGACAAGCTGGTGGCGGACATGGGACTGGCGGACTTCGACGCCGCCATGGCGAGCCAGGAGGAGGCCTTGCATACGACCCTGGACGACCTGGGCGATGCCAAGCTCGCGGAGCAAATGGTCAAGCTCCCCTGGGGCGTAACCCAGCCCCTGGGCCAGGCGATCTTCTCAACTTCCCTGCGCTTCCTCTGCGCTTACCGACTTCAGCTCTTCCTCTACGCCAAGCAAGGCGGAGGCAATGATCTCAGCACCTTTAACGCCTGGATGGGATCGGATCCGCCCAAGAAGTAGAGGGCGAGCGGGCGGAGCTGGCGTCAAGCGCCGGCGAGGATCAACCCCAGGTGTGCCCACATCGCCGCGGCGATGTCTCCGCCATGTCCGCCGAGCTGGGCTAGGAACACGGGCTGCTCGCGACGGTACATCTTGAGCTTCTCCGTCCTATCGCTTTCCCGGCAGGCTTCGACGTTGGCGATGCGGTCGGCGAGCTTGACGATGACCGCGTCCTTGGTCCTTGGAATCAGCCGGTAGACGCGCGCCTTGCGCTCCTTTCGGTTGGCTCCATTTCCGTCGGTACAGGCGTCGACGATGGCGATGGCAGCCGCGACCTGTTGAGTCTGGTACTTGCCAAGCTCGCGGGCGAGTCCGATGGGCGTCAGTTCCGTGTCCTCCAGAGCATCATGCAGCCAGCCCGCAGCAAGCACGGCTTCGTCGGTGACATCGAAGCGCCTGAGCACCTTCACCACGGCTGCCAGGTGAACGCGATAGGGATTGTCCCCGTAGCGCTGGTCAGCATGCGCGCGGACGGCGACTTCCTCAGCGGCGTGACTTAGGGGCTGATCCATCGTCTCCCCAGTCTAGGGGCGCATTGGGAAGGCGAGAACCGGGAATGACAGCATGAGATTCGATGTCGTCGCGATTTAGGAGGAGCGCCTGGAGGTCTCCGACGCCCACCTGGTCGACGAGCGCGGATAAATCACCGGCCTGACTATAGATGTCACGCGGGTGAACTAAAGCCGCTCGCAGTCAGGGACTGCAGGTCCGTGCCGCTCGGTCGCTGGTAGATGCGCAAGTCGAACTCTCCGACGATGGATAGCAGGTGGTCGAAGATGTCGGCCATGAGCGCTTCGTACTGCACCCAACGCTGCTCCCCACTAAAGACGTAGATCTCGATCGGCAAACCCTCCGGTCCCGGGGGCAGCTGGCGCACGAGGAAGGTCATGTCCTCGCGAATGTCGGGGATGTGCGAAAGGTAGCGCTCGACGTAGGCACGGAAGCTCCCGAGGTTGGTGAGGCGGCGCCCGTTGACCAGGCTAGTCTCCGCAACGCCCTTCTCTTTGTTCCAGGCCTGCACTTCCTTCGCCTTCTCGAGGAGATATTCCTCGATGAACTGCACGCGGCGCAGACGTACGAGGTCGTCCTCTTCAAGGAAACGTACGCTGCCCATGTCGAAGGAAAGCGAACGCTTGATGCGGCGCCCACCGGACTCCGTCATGCCGCGCCAGTTCTTGAAACTGTC
>JBLHLB010000282.1:0-5661 GCA_047618505.1 Planctomycetota bacterium | reverse complement strand
CCGAGTGGGTCAAGCCGGTGTCCGTCCCTGTTGGCTTCGCCAACCCGAGAACTACGACTTTGACATCACCTTCCACGCCGATCATGACGTTGTCGGGCTTGACATCGCGGTGAACAAGACCAGCCGTGTGGGCGGCGGCAAGACCACGGGCGAGGCCTAAACTGATCTGCGCCGATCGAGAACCTTGAACCCTCGATCTCCGGAACATCACGGAGCAGGGGATCTTTCAGGGGGCTATCGGGAATCGTGGCATCCATGGCAAGTGCGGCCGAGGCAAGTCGGCGGCTAACAAAAGATGGCACGCCGCGAATGATTTGCCCCCGTGCCGAGGGAGCAACGGGGGCAATGTTCGAGGCATCGACTAGGCCATGGGCAAAGCGCAGTCGTTCAGCCAACGCGGGCCGTTCTCATCAATCCACAGGAGGTCCCGACTGATCACCCCCACTGGGCCGCGGGCGAAGCGCGCTGCAATCATCCAAAGACCCTGGGTCACGGGGGTCTCGGCTGCCGGGTCCCGACTCCAAATGGAGCAGGCGAGAGCACTGGCCGGAGCCAGACGTCGAAGGCCAAAGTAGCCCATGCGTGAACGCTCCATGAGCGCGCCACCCCAGGGTGCCTGGGGCGAAGACAGTCCACCGGGCAAACGGTCCAGGCGTCTGGCCAGAGCCCAACCCGCCCGGGGACGGGATGTGTCGCGCCAACCGCGGCGCTTGCCAAGGGCTGTCACCATCTGCGCCAGATCGCGGCATGATCCACCGGATGTGATGCACTTCGGAATCTCAGCACGCACCTCGCGGAGCAGCCGCTCGCCGGACCCAAGCCCCTCGGGCCGCCCGATCAAACCGCCCACGATTGCCGCCGGCGCGGGCAATCCGCCCAGGAGCGGAACGGCCTCCAGGAGATAGCTAGCGGTGGAATCAAGGGTACTCCAACCGGGCCGAGCATCCTGCCAGGGGCCCGCTGCGGGGAGGCTCCCTCGCTGTCCAAATAGAACGCGCGGTTCAATCATGTGCCGGTCGGCTCCGGCCGCCAGGAGGCGTTCCCCGAGAATCTTCGCGGCACCTCGCTCTGTAATCCCCGGAAACAGTTCATCGGCCACGTCGGCTAGAACGGCGTGGGATCTCAGGCTCACCTGGCGGAATCGAACCAGCTCATCGGCGCTGGGGAGCCTACGCCCGCGCTTGGCGGGCTTTTGTGCAATGTCTTGATTGGAGTTCATCGAAGTTGGGGGGCCGGTCTTCTCCGCTCAACGCATGACGGTAGGATCCGCTTATGCTCTTCGAAGACCCCCCTATCGTCGGTCGATTTATCCGTCGCTACAAGCGCTTCTTTGCCGACGTCGAAGTCGATGGCGAAGTCATCACGGCCCACTGCCCGAACACGGGCAGCCTGATGGGCTGCAAAGTGGAGGGTGCGACCGCCTGGCTGCGGGACTCCAAGGACCCCAAACGCAAGCTGCGCTACACCTGGCAGGGCATTGAGGTTGACGGCGTCTGGATCAACATCGACACCGGCGTGCCCAACCGCGTCGTAGCCGAGGCCTTGGCCGCGGGTGAAGTGCCTGGCCTAGAGCAATACACCGAGAGCAAGCGTGAGGTGAAGTACGGCGAAAACAGTCGCATCGATGTCCTCCTCAAGGGTGATGGACTCCCGGACTGCTACGTCGAGGTCAAGAATACGACCCTGGCCGAGCCGCCGACGGCCATGTTCCCTGACGGCGTCACGGCTCGCGGATTGAAGCATCTTGGAGAACTGATCAAGATGGTCGCCCAGGGCCATCGAGCCGTTCAGTTCTTCTTCGTTAGCCGTGACGATGTGGACGTCTTCCGGCCTGCGGACAGCATCGACCCGGCCTACGCTAACGGCCTGCGCGAAGCGGCGGAGGCGGGCGTGGAAATACGCGTCTTCACGACCAAAGTCGAGCCCCAGTCCCTAACGCTGTCGCGGGAAATCGAGATCGTCCTCGGTGAACGGGTTGCGATTCCCGTGGGCGGCAAGAGGCGTAAGAAATGAAGTACCGACTTGTTCGTCATGGGACGCCCGGCGAATTGCTCGACGTCGCCGCGGACTTCTTCGCGGCTGACGAAGCCCTGCGTGGAATGGTCTGGGGCTTGGCGCGGCTAAATGACGCGAACCCCGACGAGCACCATGGTGTTGCAAACACCTGGACGCTGCAGCGCGAAGCCACGAACCAAGTCGTCGGCGCGTTTTTCTGGGGACCCGCCAAGCGCAGCCTAACGATGACGGACATGCCCGACGATGCTGGCCCGGCGCTCCTTCTGGGCCTGGCGGATGTCCTTGCGAAGAACTCGAGTCCGCGCCTGCCCGGTTGTTTCGGTCCGGAGGCAGCCACGGCGGTGTTCGCGCGGGCCTTGGAAGCTGAAGGGCGCAGCTGTCTCCGCGTGACGCACAACATGCTGCTCTACCGCTGCTCCAAGATTACGCGCACCCTCGACCTGCCCGGGCAATCGCGGCTTGCCACCCAGGATGACAGCGAGCTCGTCAATCGCTGGGCCACGGAGTTCGGGATCGAGACGGAGATGACGAAGGAAGGGGACCCGCCCATGCGCATGACACCGCACCTGTTGGCGGGACGCGTCTTTCTGTGGGAGGTCGATGGAGTCGCTGTCGCCAGCGCCTCCTGGAGTCGACCCACACCGCGATCCGCCTCCATTGGATTCGTCTATACACCCAAGGGCGAACGCGGGAAACACTACGCGTCCGCGATCACCACCGAGATAACCAAGCACGTTATCGATGACATGGGGAAGTCCTTCGCAACCCTCTTCACGATCGCGGAGAACCGGACCTCAAACCATCTCTATCCAGCGCTTGGCTATGGGCTGGTCGCGTCATTCCGTGAGATGAAACTGTCCTAGGCGACGAGGTCGCGGGCCGCCTGTCCCCAGCTTGGAAAGTCGAAGGCGAAACCCGCGGCGAGCAGCGTGCCAGGAATAACGCGACGACTTTTGAGGATGAGTTCCGGATCTGAGCCGAGGATGGACGCCCCGAGGTGAACCATTGCTCGAGTGGCTGGCAGACCGATGCGAATCCCCATGGAGTCGCGCAGGGCGGCCATGAATTCCGCCTGGGGAAGTGGTTCCGGGGCCGCCAGATTGATGGCGCCCTCCAGCTCTCTGTGCTCCATAAGGAATTGAATGGCACGCACGAAATCACGTTCGTGAATCCAGGACATGAATGCTCGACCGCCGGCGATGCTGCCCCCCAGGCGCAGACGTGCAAGCCTCTTGAAGATCAGGAAGGCTCCGCCAGGCTGGGAGCTCATGACCATGGCGCTGCGCAGGGCTATGCGGCGCGTGCCCGGAACATGTGCTTCCGCCTGGGCACGCTCCCACTCCAGTGCAATGTTCACGCTCGTCCGCCAGTAGCCGGGGACACCGGACTCGAAGCCCCCAATGACACCCGTGGCCTCATCGTTTGGGGCATCCATCCTGTGCGCGTAGATCGTCGCGGTGCTCATCTGCAGCCAAAGGCCCGGCGGCCGTATCGAGCGCTCGATGGCCCGACCAACTGCCCGCGTTGAATCCACACGCGAGTGAAGCATCTGCTCCAGGTTGTGCTTGTTGTAACGGCAGTCGACGCAGCGACCTGCCAGATTCAGGACAGCATCCGCTCCGTCTATCTCCCCTTCCCAGGAGCCCCGACTGCGGCCGTCCCAATGCACTTCGCGGATCGGGAGAAGGTCCTCCCGCCGGGACTCTACCGCTCTCTCTGACACTGGCCGGCGGGTGAGCACGACAACCTCGTCACCGCGCTCACGGAAGGCCCCGGCGAGGATGCGGCCTAGGCGTCCGCTACCCCCGGGGATGACGATCTTACGCCGATGTAGACCCGCGGCCACAGCAGGGTTGACACGTTCTTCTGTGGACTTCATTATTTTAGGTAACCATGGTCACCGATAAAAGCACCCCCCCAAATTCGAAATCTTCGGGGGACAGCCCTCGCCGAGGCCGGGGGCGCCCCGCCGGGCGCACCGCCCAGGGCGAGGAGATGCGCCGAAAGCTCTATGCAGTAGCCGTGGAATCCATGGCCGAGAAGGGCTTCGAGGCGACAACGCTGCGCCACATCGCGGAGCGTGCAGGTGTCAGCCACGCGCTTCTCTATCGATACTTCCCCGACAAGCAATCGATCATTCAGGCCCTTTACGGCGAGCTATCAAAGGATCTTGTGGAGATAGCCAGGCCCCGCCGCGGGCGCTGGCGCACCCGTGTTATGGCCACCCTCAAGAGCAGTCTCGAAGTTCTCACACCGCACCGCCGCAGCCTAGGTGAGTTGACAGGCTTGTTCGTCAGCAACGGTCGAGATGGGCTCTTCTCGAACCGCACGGCCATCTCCCGCGAGCGGGTCCAGGACCTGTTCATCGAGTCCATTTGCGGCGCAACGGATGCCCCGAAGGAGTCCCTGGGACGTGCCCTGGGGCGACTCTTCTACCTACTACACCTTGGGTTCATTCTGCTCTGGCTGCTGGATCGAAGCCCAGGGACAAGGGCTACCCATGGGCTCATAGAGCTCCTGGGTAAGGCGCTCCCGCTCCTCAGCCCGCTCTTGAAGCTCCCGGGCGTTCCACGCCTGCTGAAGCGGGCGGATACGCTTCTACTCGAAGCTCTGGTGCCCGCCCCCGAATAACCGAGTGTGGAGTCTGCCTCTGCTCACGATTCACTCGCAACAGATCCCATCAATCAAGCCTGGGCGCACGCTCGAGCTGGCTGTGATCGCGGTCCATGCCGCCCGGGAATGGGCTGGAGAGATCGGGTTCAAAACGGACCTCGCCATAGCCACACGGGCGCCAACCCGAAGGCCTTTGTCCGTCAAAAACCGCGCCCGGTGGCGCCTGTCGACATCCCCCAAAGGAAGGCCGGCACAGCGGAACCCCACCCAGGGGTGCTAGCTGCTACAGGGAGATGGCGAAGTCTTCCTCGTCGTCGATGGGGTATTGGGGGCCGCCGGGGCCGCCGATGCGTTTAGCCCAAGGGTCGGGGGATGAGGCGGGCGGAACGAAGGTCCGGCTGAGGGCAACGGCGGCGTGGTAGCGGGCAGCGCGGGCGATGGTTTGGAAGATCATCAGGGCTTGACCGAGTCCAAGGATCATGAGGAGTTGCATGACGCCCGCATCAGCTCCGAACTCGGTACTCCAACGCCAGGAGAGGCCGCCCAGGAACCAGACTGCGAGGAACTCAATCAGGAAGATCAAGAGAGCCGGCCGCAGGGTTTGAACGGGGTGCCGCAGGATCAGTAGCGCAGTGCACAGGCCTGACCAAAGCGCCGATCGTGAATCCTGTAGGGCCAGGCGTGTGCGAGTGTAGTCCGCCCAGGAAAGGGTTAGCGCGAAGAGCAAGGCATGCACTCCGGCCTGGGTCCAGGCGAGGATGAGTACGCAGGTCTCTGATTCCAGCAACTCCAGTTCACCGCCCCTCAAGCCGAGGATCATCTCCAGGAGAAGTCCTTCCCAGGGCCATCCGAAGCACAACCAGGTTACGAGCGACAACACCAGTAGAGTCAGAATCCACACGCGTAGGAAGCGCAAGAAGTGCTTCGCGCCGCCCACTAGAAAGCGGCGCAAAGAATTCCCCTTGGCCTCTCCCAGGAACACTTGCAACCAGCCGCCGGCGGAGAACACTCCCCAGAGCATCATTAGGAATA
>JBLHLB010000281.1:0-5684 GCA_047618505.1 Planctomycetota bacterium | reverse complement strand
GCCGTTGACGTAGAGATCACTCCGACGACCCGTTCCCAGATCGGCTTCAACTACCTGCGCTTCCAGGAGTCAGCGACACTGGAGACCTTCCTCGAACTGCCTGACGTCGAAAAAGAAATCGGTACCGAGATCTATTTTGGCCTCCAGTACCGTCCGCTCTTCAACAACCACGTTCTCCTTGGGGTCGGCACGTCGATTCTCTTTCCCTCCGACGGCTACGCGCGCATCTATCAGACGGATGAGCCGCAGTACCAAAACTTCTTCAATGTCACGGTGACCTGGTGATGAACGGTAAGCAACAAGAGCAGTTGGGCGCACCCCAGTCTCAGGAACGCGTCTTCCTGGGCACCTCCCTCCTGACGGGGGCCGTCGCCCTGGCGGTCGTCTGGGGATGTGCAGAGCAGCGTGAGTGGACTCCTTTCGTGGAGCACAACGTCACCGAGGCTGTTGCTGAGCTAGGGGGCCGGGAGGTCTCCTTGCTATCGGCAACAGACGATGTGATCGCCATGCGCGATGCGGCTAACGCTGGCTGCATGAGCTGTCACGAAGGAGTGGGGGATCCCCACGGCGAACTGCTGCAGATGGGCTGTATCGACTGTCATGGCGGTGACGGACTGGCCAGTGAGAAGGAAGAGGGTCACCCAGCAGCGATGTACAAGGCGAAGTGGCCCGCGGACGGCGCGAATCCGGCGGGCTCATATACCCTGCTCAATGACGAAAAGCTGGAGTGGATCCGCTTCGTCAATCCCGGCGATCTGCGTGTTTCCAATGAGGCCTGCGGTACTTGTCACCCGAGCCACGCGCTGCACGTCGCCAAGTCGATCATGACAACCGGGTCGCACTTCTACGGTGTTGCGCCTTATGCCAATGGGATCCTGCAGAACAAGGCCTCGATCCTCGGCGAGTCCTACAGCCCCGAGGGGGTTGCCCAGGCTGTCTTCACGGTTCCCGCTCCCACCGAGGAAGAAGCTGCCCGTGGTGTCCTCGGCGCGATCTTCCCGCCGCCGCACTTCGAGGTGGGCCAAACCGCAAACATCTTCCGTGTCTTCGAGAAGGGCAGCCGCCTGGGTACCGCCGCACTGGGCTTCAACGGCTTGCCGGTTCCCTTGGTCGGTATCCCCGACAAGTTTGAGGATCCGGGTCGCCCCAACAACCGGCTTTCCGACCGTGGCTTAGGAACACTGAACCGTGTCGACTTGACGCTTCTAAACGTCTTCAAGACGCGCCTGAATGACCCTCTTCTGTCCTTCATGGGCACCAATGATCAGCCGGGCGATTTCCGTTCTTCGGGCTGCACAGCCTGTCACGTGGTCTATGCCAACGACCGCGACCCGGTGGCTTCCGGTCCCTATGCCAAGTACGGCAACACCGGCACCGGGAACATTAGCACCGACCCCTGGGGTGACCCCGTGGCCGCCGACCCGGTCATGCCCACGGACTCTGAGGGACACCCCCTGCAGCACAAGTTCACGCGCTCGATTCCCTCGAGCCAGTGCATGACCTGCCACCACCATCAGCCGAACTCATTCGTGAACTCCTACCTGGGGTTCACCATGTGGAACTACGAGTCGGACGCCCAGGACATGTGGCCGGAAGAGGAGCAGTATCCCTCGGCAGCGGAGCTCTTTGAGCGCTTTGATCGCAACCCCGAAGGGGCCGCGGGTCGTGGACTCTGGGGCGAGCGCGAGTTCCTGGATGATGTCGCGTACATGAACCCCGAGCTCGACGACACGCAGTTCGCCGACTACCACGGCCACGGTTGGATCTTCCGTGGTGCCTTCAAGATGGACCACGAGGGCAACCTCTTGGACAGCGAGGGCAACGCAGTGCCCTACGACTCGAATAAGTTCGAGGGCGCCCTGGCGGAGCTTGGCTCCGACCCTTCCGGTGCGGAAATCCTAGCCGGCGCCTTCGCTCCCAAGGAAGGCCGTGCGGTGCACCTGAAGGACATCCATGCCGAGCGGGGCATGCACTGCGTCGACTGCCACTTCTCCCAGGACTCCCACGGTGACGGCAAGCTCTATTCCGAGTACCAGGCCGCCGTCGAGATCCGTTGCCAGGATTGCCACGGCTCGCTGGAGAACCAGCCGACCCTCGTAACCAGCGGGCCAGCTGCGGCCGGTGGGGATTCGCTCTCTGGGCGCGGTGCGCCAGAGACGCCTTGGTCCAAGCCTCGTTTCGAGCGCCTGCCCAATGGCGACATCATTCAGCGTTCCATGCTCTACAAGGAGCTCAAGTGGACCATGCCCGTCGTGACAATCGACGCGGACGGCGTCGGAACAGGAACTACAGAGAAGGCCGACTACGCCCACGGCCAGGCGAGTACCGACGATGGTCTAGCCCACGGCGGGGACAAGCTTGAGTGCTACGCCTGTCACTCCGCATGGATCACCTCCTGCTTTGGTTGCCACCTTCCGCAGCAGGCTAACTGGAAAACGGAACAGCACCACTTTGAAGGCAATGTCCTGCGCAACTACGCGACCTACAACCCCCAGGTTGTGCGTGATTCGGAGTTCATGCTCGGCGTCGCCGGAAACGTAAAGGGCAACGTGATCGCCCCCGTGCGTTCCTCCTCGGCGGTGATGATCTCCTCGATGGATGCCCTGCGGCAGCAGATCTACAGCAACGTGCCGACGATCGCAGCCAACGGCATGTCGAGCCAAATCTTCAACACGCACTTCCCCCACACCGTGCGCACGACCGAGACACGCGGTTGTGCAGAATGCCATGTGTCGAAGGAGGATGACAACAACGCTTGGTTGGCCCAGACCTATCTGCTCGGGACGAACTACGTGAACTTCATGGGGCAGAATGCCTTCGTGGGGACCGGCGGAGATGGTTTCGAGGCGGTTCGCGTGGCCGAAGTGGATGAACCCCAGGCGGTAATCGGGTCAAACCTGCATCGCATGGCCTACCCCGATCGCTACGCGGCACACCGTGAGCACGAGGGCGAACTCCAGCGCTCGAACCACCACGGTGGCACCGATATTCGCAGCCTGCAGCTGCGCGGCGAATACCTCTATACGGCCTCTGGCGAGGGCGGCTTCCGCGTCTATGACGTGGCTAACGTCAACAACAAGGGCTTCTCCGAGAAGATGGTGACCTCACCGGTGTCTCCCCTGGGGCAAGACACGCATGTTTCGACGAAATTCGCGACGGCGGTTGCGCTGCCGACGAACAACCACATCACCATGAGTCGTACTTACCGTCCCGAGAACGAGGAGACGCCCTACGAGTACAACGGTGACATTCAGAACATGCATGAGTCCTACCGGTACGCTTACATCAGCGACCGCTACGAGGGCTTGGTCATCGTCGACATCGATAGCTTGTCCGACTTCGACCCGCAGAACAATTTCCTGGAGCGCTCCCTTACCTTCAACCCGGACGGCATCCTCGATGGCGCCGAGAACTTGGTTGTGGCGGGCGAGACCGTCTACGTCTGCTGTGATCAGGGAATCGTAGCCGTGGACATTGACGACCCCATGGCGCCCCGCGTGATCGCCAGGGTCGGTGGAACCGATGTGGTCAAACCGACCTCTATCGCGATCCAATTCCGCTTCGCCTTCGTGACGGATGCCAACGGACTGCAGGTCTTGGATGTAACCAAGCCCGCGGAGATGCGAGCTGTCCCGGGGGCCCGTGTCGAGCTCGCCGACGCCCGCAATGTCTATGTCGCCCGGACCTACGCCTACGTTTCAGCCGGGGCCCAGGGCCTGGTGATCATCGACGTAAAGACGCCCGCGGATCCCAAGATTGACCAGATCTACACCGCAGATGGGGCCATCAGCGACCTCAATCAGGTCAAGACGGCGATGACCAACGACAGCTTCTTCGCCTACCTGGCCGACGGGGAGAACGGGATGCATATTCTGCAGCTCGTGACGCCGGAGGACGAAGGCCGCAGTGCCTACGGCTTCACGCCCCGGCCCCGGCCAGCCCTAATCGCCAGCTACGAAACGCACGGTCCGGCCATGGCCATCTCAGAGGGCCTGCACCGTGATCGGGCCGTGGACGAATCCGGAAATCAAATGGCGGCCTTTGGTCGCATCGGTGGTCGACCCATGAACACCGAAGAACGCGAGCGCCTCTTCCTTGGCGGAAACGGGAACGTGTATCCTGGGGTCGAACTCGGCGAGGGTCGTTAGGCTCTCTTCGTTCATCGCACAGAATCCAGCGATCCCACTCCACCGAACTCCACCGAACTCCGCCACCGGAGTCAGCGACTCCCCGGAGTTGCCTTCAAAGCGTCCAATGTCCAACTGGGTATTTCAGATTAGCGAGCCCGGCAAGTCGCCAAAGTCGATTGATGTGGCCGAGGGCATAACTTTTGGCCGCAACCCAAGCTCCCGTTGCGTGCTCGAGGACGGAAAAGTCTCCGGGAACCACGCGGCGATTGAAATGGTCGAGGGCAAGCTCGCGATCGTTGACGTCGGCAGCACCAACAAGACCAAAATCGCCGGTGGGGCGGAGTTGGGGAAGGGCGAGAGCGAGATCTTGCGCGTTGGGCTGAAACTACATATCGGTGATACAGAGATCGAAGTCGTAAACCCCGAGCAGTTTGAGGGCACGCTGATTTGCGCCGATGGGGACGACGACGTGGATGTTGGTGAGACCGTCACTCCTGAAGACGTGAAGCGCCTCGAAGCGGCTGAAATGGCCAAGGCGGCAGAGACAGCAGCTGCCGCGAAGAAGGCCGCCGAGGCAGAAGCCGCAGAAGAAAAGAAGGCCGTTGAGGAAAAGGCGGCCGCAGACAAGAAAGCCGCTGAGGCGAAGGCCGCTGAGGCGAAAGCTGCCGAGGCGAAAGCTGCTGAGGCGAAAGCTGCTGAGAACAAGGTGGCGACTGACGCAAAGGCTGCGAAAGTGAAGATCGAGAAGGACAAGCAATCAGCCGACGCGAAAGTTGCCGAAGAGAAGAAGGCAGCCGACGCAAAGCCCGCCGAGAGTAAGCCCGCTCCCGCCAAGGAGTCCTTGTCTCCCCAGGTTTCAGCCGAGGAATCCGCCAGCGTTGAAGCGGCTCTTTCTTCGAACCGGACCCTTGGCCCCGGTGACTCAGGCATGCAAGGGCTTGTCGTCACGGCGTTCCTTGAAGCGGCTCGCCCGCGCCTGGTGCTCGACTCCCCGGACCTCCGCCGTATCGTTGAGATGACCACGCCGGAATTCAAAATCGGGCGCCAGCGGGATAAGGACAGGCCGAACCCCAATCTCCAACTGGGAATTCCCCACGAACGCGTTTCCGGCGAGCACGCCCGTATCACCACCGACGGTGAGTACTTCTGGATCGAAGATCTGAAGAGCCTCAACCGCACCTTCGTCAACGAAGAGCCACTAGCGCCCCACGCTCCCAAGCGGCTCAAGTCGGATGTGGAAATCAGCTTTGGTCCCGTGAGCGCACTCTTTGTCGCCAGTAAGGATGGCGCCAGCTCCGACAACCTCGGCCGGGTCTATACCCTCGCGGCCGATCTCGTTGTGCGTGACGGCAAGGTTGGCAAGAGTCAGCTTGAAGAAGCCCGCAAGGAGCAGCGAGAGATCGCCATTGAGGGCTCCGAGCACCACATCGGAGAGGTCTTGATCAAGCGCGGCATTATCAACGTCAAGGACTGGATCCAGTACGTGGAGCGTGCTCGGCTTCAGGTGGGGATGGGCGGCGGGAAGACCACCGGTTCCAAGCTCGGGCTACCTAT
>JBLHLB010000280.1:0-5685 GCA_047618505.1 Planctomycetota bacterium | reverse complement strand
GGATCGGGTTGTCATAGCGAATCCAGGCGGGGTTCGACAGCTCCTGGCCTGTGCCTCGCGGACGTACCCAACCCTGCTCTTCGCGGTTGCCTGCATCGTCGAGGAAGACCAGGCGGGCCATCCAATCCTCAGCGGTTCCTTCGGTGCCCTGCGGTAGAAGGAAGCGCGTCGTCGGTCCGATGCGAATGGACAACAACAGTCCGCCATCGGTATCGGTACCAAGGTCTTCGAAGCGCACATCTCGAATGTGCGTTCCATTGTGCTGATCCATGACCCGCAGTGTGATTCCCTCGGGCACGGTCATGTCATAGGTAAAGCGCCCGTCTGCGTCCGTCGGTGCCTCAATGTCGCTCGCCAGGACCTGAGCGTTGGCGACGCCCTCCGCGGTGGCGCTGTCAACGACTCTGCCGCGCAGGAGCAACTGACCGTCCTGGTCGATGAGGGGGAGGCGGGGTTCCGCGGTTGACTCACTATTGAGCGCCGTTCGTTGGGGGTCTCCACCGTTCACCCGTGGCGTGCGCGGTACCTCAGAAAGGGTCGTGTCATCCTTGGCCTCAACCTCGGGAACCTCAACGGTGGGAGTGGCTGACCCGGCGCCAGCTCCCGCCTGAATCACCAATAGCAGTGCCAGAAACCCGAGCAGGGCGACGGCGGCAAGCAGGGCACGTGAGGAACGAGTCATAACTGGAGAGTAACCTCCAGGGCTGGGGCCTTCTTGGCCGAAAATTGTGCCCAGGGAGATCTGCTTCAGTGCTGTGCCTCGACACCCTCGGGATCAGCCCCCGTGCGATCCCGCCGCAAGGCGAGGCAGGGAAGCCCCGGACCAGGGCAGCCACCGGCCAGAGAAGTACAGACCAGGGAAACCAAATGGACATGTCGACCGGTGCATTGCTGACCTCGCTACTTGTGAGCAGCGTAGGGTTTGGGATCTTCCGCTACGGGAAAGTCCAGTCGCGCGCCCCGCAGATCCTTGGGGGCATAGCGCTGATGGGATCGCCGTACCTGGTAAGTGGGGCCCTGGCGACCCTGGTCGTTGCCGGTGCGTTGGTGCTTGTGATGATGCTTGTTGTGCGCCAGGGAATGTAGCTCCACGGGACGCTGGCTGTGATCAGGGACGGTAGAAGTGGATCGGGGGGAGAGTCTGGATCTTGGGTCTTGTCGATTACGAGCCCGTTGCAGAGACTTCCTAACCCCCCCCGCGTTCAACTTACCGTGTGCACATGTTCCCTTTTCTGCTGTCTGCCCTGGTCCCTCTCGCCCTCGCAACCGCGCTAACCCCGACTCAATCGTCGCTCGCGCCAGCGTCAGAGCACTTCTCCTGCGGCCCCTGCTTGCTGCAACCAAGTCAGCGGGGAATGACAGTGGTGATTGACCATGAGCAGGAGATCCCCACCCAGCTGCGCTACTGGCCCAGCGACGGAGACGAGGTGCAAACCATGGAGCACGCGGAAGCCGTGCGGCACCACGTTTATACCTTGGAAGGACTGGAGTCCGGGACAGCCTATTCCTACGAGGTGACGTCCGCCGGCTTGAGTTCAGGCGTACACGAATTCCGCACCCTGCCGAATAGGCCCGAAAGCTACCGCGTTCTTGTCATGGGGGATGTACGCACCCAGCCCGATATTTGGGCCAGTGTTTCGGGGCGCATGTTTAGGGAGGAGCGCGACGCTCTCTTCGCCATTGGCACCGGCGACTACCCCAGCGATGGTCGTAAATACGAAGAGTGGATCGAGCAGTTCTATGCTCCGGCTCGCGATTTTCTTGGGAGTACGCCGCTTTGGCCTGCCCTCGGAAACCATGAGATGACACGCCGCCACGATGACGTCACCAACATCGAGCACTCCAAGTACTTCTCCCTCTTCGACCTTCCCGGCAACGAACGTTGGTATCGGGTGGACACGCACTTGGTGACTCTCTTGGTGTTGGATACGAACTCGCGCTTGGATCCCGAAGAGGAGCAGTACAAGTGGTTGTTGAAGCAGCTACGCTCGGCGCGTAATCGCTTCACTATGGTGGCCCTGCACCATGCGCCCTTGACCTCCGGTCCCCACGGCAGGCTGCTGCAAGACGGGACGCCTGCGGAGTGGCCCCTCGACCAAGGCCGGCGCTTCCTCGTACCGCTCTTCGAAATGTACGCTGTGGATCTTGTCCTGGGCGGGCACGACCACCTCTACGAGCGATCGGAAAAGGACGGGATCACATACCTGGTGACAGGCGGTGGTGGCGCGCCCCTCTACAAGATCAACTCATCGGAAAATCCGTACCAGGCCATGGCCCTTGCGACGCACCACTATGTCACCCTAGACATCGATGCCTATGGGATTGGCGTTAGCGCGATCGACCAGGAGGGCCTTGTGTTCGATAGCACCGTTGTCCCCTCAACGCCCAAGCATGAGGAACGCCGCCGGCGATCCGTGGCTGCGATTACACAGGCAGCGATGGAGTTCGGAGCCATGGATCCCGTGGGCCGCGAAGTCCCAGTCGTTCTGTCGAATCCTTTCGATCAAGCGCTAGAGGTTGAAGTGAATGCGAGTGGAGAGGGGCACCCGATCACAGCTCTGGTCGAGACCTTGGCGCCCGGCGAGCGGCGCGAAATCTCCTGGGCCCTTGGGGAAGGACTCCCCGACTTCACCGCTGAGCCCTGGCGCACGGCGGTTAAACTCGAACTACGCATGACCTTCCAGGGTGCCGATCAGGCCCTTATCTTCAGCGAGGAGGAACGTCGCACGGTGACTGTGTACCGCCCGACATACGGGACGCGAAAACTCGAAGAAACAGAGGTGGACGGCGACATATCCGAGTGGATGGGTGGTGCTTCCATGCGCGCCGATGGGGCGACACCTATTGTTCGCAACAGCGTTTCCTACACCGGCGAAGAGGACTTCGGGGCCGAGGTGAAGTTCGCCTGGAGAGGGGATCGTCTGTACTTTATGGCGGACATCACCGACGACATGATCGTCGCGCGCGATAGCGGGAAGAGTGGCGAGCTGGAGAACAGCGAGAACTCCGACATGGACGCGAGCGATTGCATGCGCCTGGTCGTCGACGTTCCCTCTGGCAAGGCGGCGGGCACCTACATCTTCACCTTCGGCGCCCGGGGTCGCTTTGAGGCAAGCGCAAAGGACTCCGGCGTAGAGCACGCTATTCGACAGAGCGCAGGCGGTTGGAATCTCGAGGCTAGCGTTCCCCTGGGGCTATTCGGCATAGACACCGAAGCATCCGCTGAGAGAGAAGTGCTCTGCGACCTGGTCTTCGTGGACCGCGACATCGAGGGGGCCGACGCAAGCCCTTCCTATCACCGCTTCTGGACTAAGACGCGCAGAATCTCAGACACCTCGACCTTCGGTCGCCTGGTGCTAGAAGACTAAGACGCGCGTCCCGTCCAGGTCGTCGCGACCTTCGCGAGGTCCGGGGCGGGGCCTTCGCTCTCCTCGAAGTAGTACTTCTGGAGTGAGTCGATCTCAGTCTTGAGGTCCTCTCGCTCCTTGGGGGAGAGGCCTCCGTCGGTCTCGATGGCTCCCAAGAGTCCGATCACCGTGAAGGGGGTGAGGGTCTCGGGGACACTGAACTTGGCCGCCGTCGCATGCGCGTGCACCGCGCTGTTCATGCGCCGGAAGCCAAACCAACCCAGCCCGACCACGGCCAGGAAACCAAGGGAACGCGCGAACCAGTTGGGCTGCTCGAGTTCACCATAGGTGTATTCCAGGTCCAGCTTGCGTTCTACGCGCACCAGGTCTGCGTCGGAGTAGCGCTGGAATTCTTCCTCGGTATTCTCCACCAGGGAAGTGCCGAAGGTGAAGCTTTCGGGAAGCTCTTCCAGCCCCTCTTGGGCAGCTAGGGTGATCATCCAGATGCGCTCGGCGCGAACAATGGAGCCGTCGCCGAGTTCGTCGAACTTGGTGATCGAGAGACCCTGGTCTTCAAGGCTGGCGATTGAAAAGCCTGCCGAGTCGAGCTCGACAATGTCGTCCAGGTCGGGAATCGGTCCCAGGGCCTGGGCGCGAATCTCCAGCATCAGTTTGCCTTCGCTCGCCTGACGCTCGTCGAGGGTCTGCGTGATCTGCAGCTCCTCGCAATGGACGCCGCCGGAATCGGCCTGGCTCGCATCGATGGCGATGGGAGCCGACTCGATCGGCAGTACCACGTAGCCAGTTGTGTCGAGGAAATCGAGGTCCATGCGAAGCGACGGAACCCGATCAATCTGGGGGCCACTTGGCTTCAGAAGGATGTAGGCGTAGGGAGTCTTGCGCCAGCCGTACTCCTCCAGGGCGATGGAGTGGGCATCGGGGTGATTGAAGGTAACAGACAGCACATCGAAGTGCTCCTGCAGCGCTTCGCGTGCGGTCTCCTCGAATTTCTCGCGGTAGTCTTCGGTCGGGCGACCGTAGTTGAAACCATTCGTTTGCTTGTTCTGGTTGACCAGGTACTTGCCGAACCCGCCGGCTTCGCGCTCGATCTCACGCGTGTGTCGCAGGTCCACGTACAGGCCGAAGGGCTCGTTGCCACCTACGCGCGTCGTTCCGTCGACGCGCACGTCTAACTGGATCTCCGTCACGAGGTCATCGTAGAACTCAAGGATCTCGCGAGAATCCTCTGAGCGCTCGTGGTCTCCGACAATCGCAAGTCCCGTGCGGATGTAGCGAAATTTGACGGCGGCGCTAGCGCTGCTCATGCGCGTGAAGAGCGCATTGGCGAACATTCCGCGGTGGCGATCTGCAGCTGCGCCTTCCAGGAGGTCCAGCTCCTCGCGGATCGCCTTTACCTGACTTTCGGCGGTCAGCATGCTTGAGTCGATGGCACCCAAGTCGCAGGCGCCAAGCACGGCATAGAACCACATCGTGTAGGGATCGATGGAGTCGTCTTCCTCGGGCCGTTCGGCGGCACCCTCACGGTAGAGCGAGGCCGCAAGTCGAAAATGCTCGAAGGCCTCGCTGCGGCGGCTGGAGAACTCCGGATCCTTGCCAAGCTCCTGGCGATAGTTGTTCTCGTCGTGAAGGATGGCGGCGCGTGCCTGCACCAAGTGCCAGTCGCCGGCGTGTCCAGCCAGGGCGTTGGTGATCACGGAACGGGCGACCTCATAGCCACCTAGGACTTCGTTCTGAATGTCTTTCTTGCGCCGCTGGGTGCCCGCGTCCTTCTGGGCAGCAGGGTCGCGCCAAACCGTCGCCAGATTCGCACGCATGCGCTGTACCAGCTCCGCCAAGATCTCCGGATCCAGCTCGCCCAGGTCGCCGAATACACCTTGGATCGTCTCGATGCGATAGACCTCCACGGAGCTGTGGGCGTTTGTGAAAGCGTTGGCCAGCAGCTTTTCGTCAATGCCATCCATCGGCAGGGCGCGCAATCGTGCGACCCAATCCGCAAGCTCCGCCAGGTTGCGTTCCTGCTTTGAACGCGTCAGGGGAATGCCGCCGGCGCGCTGATTGTAGCCGTACATGAACATGTACTGGTTCGTACGCCCCTGGTTGCTGTTGGGGTTGTGGTTGTTCGCCCAGACCCGCAGGAACTCATTGACGAGTTCAGTCGCGCGATCCGGGTAGTCCGTCGCCAGATCCTCGATGTAGGGGAAGGCCTCGGCATCCTCGTTGATCTTGAGGAGAAGCTGCGCCGTCTGCATGGCGTACTTCGGACGGATGCTCCGGTCGAGGATCGCCAGCCATTCATCCGAAGGCCGAATCTCGAGCA
>JBLHLB010000279.1:0-5779 GCA_047618505.1 Planctomycetota bacterium | reverse complement strand
GCGAATAGAGCTAGCGCAGAATCTCCCGCAGGCGGATGTTCTTGAACTCGATGTAGGCGCCTTCGGATTGGAGGCAGATCTTGCCGGGCACTTCTTCGCACCAGTCTGCGGTGTTTTGGAGGACGCCGTTGACGCGTAGTTCCACGCGCGGGCCATTAACGAGGATCTCGTAGTGGTTCCACTCCCCCAGGGGGTACTCCGCGGAAGGCTGAGCACGCGAGGTGTGACGGCCGTTGGTGCGGGAAGCTTCGGCTTGCATGCCGAACTTGTCGATGTTCCAAAAGTCGCCGGCATTGCCGGACTGCAGTTGGGCCTCGATCGAACGGGGCCAGACTTTGTCGCTGCCAACCATGCGCAACAACACACCGGAGTTGCCGGGGCCGCGGGCGGGGTCGAAGCGCCAGTCGAGGCTGAGCTCGTAGTTCTCATAGCTCTCTTTCGTGCGGATATAGCCCGCCGGGCTGCCTTCGCACTTCAGGACTCCGTCTTCGACTCGCCAGACGTCGTCCATGGACTTTGAGGCATCGCTCAAGTGATAGGTCCAGGCATCCATCGACGTTCCATCGAAGAGCACGACCTCGGCACCGGGCTCGATCTCGTCGGCGGGGTCCTCCTGCAGGAACGCGACGAGGTCCGCGAGCTCCTGGGGCGCGAGTCCCAGGGCTACGCCCTCGGGCATGGTCGAGATGCTTTGCTGCGTGCGCGAAACGATCTCGACGCTTGGGATCACCGTTCGGAAACCCTGGGTGTCCTTGAGGACGAGGTCCTGTCCATCGGCCAAGATAAAGCCGTTATGCAGGAGGCCATCCTTTGTCTCAATCAACCAGGCTTCGTAACCCAGGGCAATGCCCGCCGTGGGGTTAAGAATCGCATCGAAGAGCGCACCCCGGTCGTACTTCTCACGGATGCGAGTGAGCTCGGGGCCGATGTCGCCGCCGATCAAAGTGTCGCCCTGCTGAAATCCGTGGCAGGTTGCACATTGCGCGCGGTTGCGATCCTGGAAGACGCGCCGGCCGCGACTCGGATCCCCTTCCATCGCCACCAACTCGGACATGGAAGGGTAGTCCGCCTGGGCACCGGGAACCGGGAACTGTTCACTGGCCAGGGCACGTACACCAATGTCCGGGTTCTTGTGAATCGCTGCGGCAACAACGCCGTGGACAAGGGCCGGCAGGGCTCCGCGACTCTGCATGTCGATCAGGCGCAGGGCGCCGGAGGGATCGCGGGCCAGGGAGTCCGCAGCCTCACGTCGCAAGTCCGGATCCGCCGAGGAGTCCAGAACGACCGAGGTCCAGGTGTTCACCGGTGCTCTCTCCGGAGGACGCTTAAGCCAGATCTGGAACGTGATCGAAGTCTGGCCACCCTGGGCCGTGCCACCGAAGTCGGGTCCGGCGCGGCCGACGAGTCGCGTAACGCCCGCGGGGATCGCGTAGCAGATCTTTGAGCTAGCGTGGGTGCCGATGCCTGTGACCTTGAGGTCGCCGACCTGCATCGCGCCGCCGCCGGCGCTCCGATTGACCTGAACGTTGCCCCACTGGGCTTCCGCCGAGATCCAGGTTAGCTTGTTGAGGTGGATCGGCCCCTCCGCCGTATCGAAGAAGGGATTGACCCAGTCGGCCCAGTCGCATGAGTTGCCGTCGCCGCCATCGGTGACGACGAGCCAAAGCGCGTCGGCTCCTTCAACATAGACCTCGAAGGGCACTAGTCCCTCCTGCACCACGCCGCTTTCCCACGCGAGCTCGGCGCCTTGCATGTCAACGCTTTCGACTTGGCGGTCGATGCCATAGGAGCGCCAGTCGTTCGTGCTACGGGAATCGATCCACCAGAGCGCGTAGGCGCGCAGGTCTTCCGGACCGGAAAGGGCGATCGTGAGCATGGCGTTGGCCGCCTCACGCGTGGGCGAGAAAGCCAGGGCATCGATGGCGCGACGGCGCGCGGCACTATCGAGGCTAGAGTTCGTGGCCCGGGCCAAATGGGAGGAAATGGCAGCGGCCGGATGCAGGCGCCAGGCCAGTCCTTCGAAGCGCGCGTCCCAGCGCAGGGGACTGTCACCAAAGGTCGCAGCTAGCTCGCCAAAGAGCGCCTCTTCCTTACCTTCGGCGGCGATGCCAAAGGCCTCCAGGTAGGTTCGATCTTCCCCGTCGTAGCCCTGTGCGAGATCCAAGAGGATGTCGAGGCAGTCTTCTAGGGCAACGCCGCGCAGGGCAAGGGCTACTTCGCGGCGAATGGCCGGCGATTCTGCCTGGGCCAAACCGCGCGTACGGATTTGATCGGGGGGCAGGCTTTCCAAACGGCGAAGCGCGCGCACAGCAGCTTCGACAAGGGCCGGCGTAAACAGATCGGGATTGTCCAAAGTGGCCCGCGCGAATTCACCGCCACAGAGGCTCAACATGCGAGCGCGCACGATGTCCTCACGGGCATTTGGATCGGCCAAGAACCAGTCTTTCCATTTTTGCTTGGCGCCTACCTCATTGTCGTCGGCAGCAATAAACTTTGCCAAGGCGTTGCGCCCCAGGGCCTGCACGTTGATGGCCGGGTTCGCCAAGGTCTCGAGCGCATGCTGGACAGTATCCACCAGAATTTCCGGTGCGACCGGGGTCTCGTTCGTTGGTGCGATGCGCAAGATGCGTCCATAGGCCTCCGCATCCCTTGCTGCGTGACCGCCGACCCCGGGATCAAACCAGTCACAAACGTAGACTTCGCCAGCGGTACCGACGACGACGTCGCTGGGACGAAACCAACGCGCGCCATTGTCCGTGAGTTCCGCCTTGGCGCGCAGCAACTCGCCGGGCTCCATCACCACACCTGCACCGGAGGGCACGGGCTGGTGCGCGTAGACTACGCCCGCTCCGGCATCGCAATTGAGCAACGCGCCGCCAATCGCATCAGCGAGGAGCTGTCCTTCATAGACCGCAACGCCCGTCGGCCCGCCGCCTCCGTTGATCGTACCCGAGGGCGCAACGCCAGGGTCTTCCTGGTGCCAGTGGGCGTCCTGGGTGTTCTGTCCCGGGCGACGATCGGCCCGCCAAGTTCGTGTTCCATCAGCAGAGAAGTACCCGTGGTCCCCGTACTCCAAACACCACAAGGTGCGGCAGCCGCGGTTGCCGTCGTCGTCGTTGTCCTCCTCAAAGAAATTCCCCCAGGAGTCGACGCCGACCTCGTAGATGTTGCGGAAGTTGTGCGCGTGGACGCGCATGTCGCTGCCGTCGGGATTGATCGAAAGCACTATGCCCCCGGTCCATGCATAGCCGTCATCGCTGACAAGCCCGGGCTTGTTGTCCGAACGCATCGGTCCCCCACCGTTATAAATGCTGCCGGAACGCAGCTTCCAACCGTCAGAGCCGGTAACGATGTGCGGCCCAGCGTTGCCCGCGTTGAACCACAGGCGCCCGTCCGGCCCGGAAACGATGGAGTGCAAGCCATGGTCGTGGTCAAAGCCGCCGAAGCCTGTCAAGAACGTCTCACGTCGATCCGGCACATCGTCGCCGTCCTCGTCCACATAGCGGAAGAGATTCGGAGAGCAGGAGACGTAGACGCTGTCCCCGATAACCGCCAAGCCGATGGGCGCCACGAGGTCCTTGTCCTGAACGAAGACCTTCGAGCTGTTCGCCACCCCGTCCCCGTTGGTGTCCTCCAGGATCATGATGCGATCGCCTTCCGGATGACGACGCCCGGGATTGCGCCCGCCCCAACTGCGGTAGTTGACCGCCTCCGCCACCCACACGCGACCGCGACTGTCTACATCCATGCAGGTCGGGTTGTAGAGCTGGGGCGACTCGGCCCAAAGCGTCACTTCCAATCCACCGGGCACATCAAATCGATCAGTCAGATTGCGTTCGGTGGATGACTCCTGGGGGAGTTCAGTGGGGGCAGCAACAGGAACAGTCGGGCCGAGCGGAACAAGGAACGTCAGGCAGAGGGCGGTAATCATGGGCAGGATCTTATCCCGAGAGAAGCGAGGCCTGTGCTCCCCGGGGCGATTCTCGACTACACTCAGGTCAGCGGGCCGCCCTCCCTATTCCAGGTAAGGGGCCACGCTGCCTGTGTTTCGAATGAGCTCAGAAATCACATCGAAATCGAATGAGCCGCGTGACAAGGCACAGGCTCCCGGAGGCCCTTGGCGCGAGGGCCTCAGCGCGGGGCTCGTCCTTGGCCTAGCCGATTTTCTTGCCACAGGTCCTTGGCGAGTGCCGTTGCTGCTCGGCGTGGTTGTCGTAGTGACACCGATCCTCGGGGGTCTACTGGCAGCGCTCCTAACGCGTCCGCTTGGGAAGCGCGGCCTCGCCGCGGCCCTGGCCCTCTTCGGAGCTGTCGCTCTCCAGGGACTGTCCCTGGTGACAAAGGAATACGGGCCCTCCCCCCTGCCCCTGTTCTTAGTCGCGGTTTTGGCGTCGACAACGGGCACCGTCTCCCTGGTGTCGTCGCGTGGGACACGAGGCGTAACCGCAACGCTAGTGGCACTTATTGCTGTTCCCGCCGGTTCGCTCCTTTCCAGTCTCTTTGAGCACGGGCCACTTGCCATGGGGCTAGGTCTCACGCTACCGCTCCTGGCGCTGCTGCTCTCTAGACTTGCCGCAGCGCGATCCAAGCCCGCCCTCGTCGCCACGCTTGGGGCTCTACTAACCGCCTGCCTGCCTTTGCCTGTGCTGTTCCTCGACGGTCCACCGGCAGTGCATGTCGAGCGTAGCTCCGCGGCCAGCCGCGCTCCGGATTCCGCTCCCGATGTATTGCTCCTGGTCATCGACACCCTGCGGGCCGACGCAGTCGACTGGACCCCTGGCAACGGACACACGCCGAACCTCGCCGCCGTCGCGGAGCACGGTGTGCGCTTTGATCAAGCGATCTCGAGCGCGAGCTGGACTCTCCCCGCCATGTCCTCCCTGTTTACGGGATTGCTTCCGTCGCAGCATGGCGCAACGGATCGTCGTCATGCCTTGCCGCTTGACGTATCCACCCTTGCGGAGCGATTCCACGAGGGCGGCTATCGAACCGCAGCTTTCACAGGCGGCGCTTTCGTCGATCCGACCTACGGACTCGCCCAAGGCTTCGAGCACTTTGACGCCCAGGCCGAGTACTGGTTCCGCCCTCTTCGTGTGCACGTTCCGCTGGCTTGGCGCGTAGCCAAGAACCGCTTCTTCCCCCAACGTTGGGCGCTACGTCTCGTCCACGAATTCGGTGGTCTGCGCTCGATTCGCGCAAATCTTGAGGAGTGGTTAGAAGAGCCAGATACACGCCCGCTGTTCCTATTGGTGCACACCTACCAGGTGCACGACTATTACATCTATCACCCGAATCCGGACGATGCGGTTCGAGCGCATCAAGGTCCCGTTCCGGCGGTCCTTGGATCACGCTTAACCGTTCATCCCGAAGAGCTTTTGGGCCTGGGGCCCGAGGTGATCGCTTGGTTCGAGAAGATCTACAGGGCTCGCCTGAAATTGGTTGACCGCGAGATCGGCGCTTTGCTTGCGCAGCTTCGCGAGGCCCGTGGAGATCGCGGGATGGTGCTGGCCCTGACCTCCGATCACGGCGAGGGTTTCGATGCGGAGCTCGGCCGTGTGCACCACGGCGGACGACTGCATGATGATCTCCTACGAGTCCCGCTGGTGCTGTCGTCCATGCGGGTCGAAGGAGCCCTCCAGGCAGCACTGGGCGATGCACGGATCATTCAACAGCAGGTCGCCCAGGTGGATCTTGCGCCCACGCTCGTAGAGTTGCTCGGCCTGGAATCCCTGGGCGAGATCGCCGGTTCCTCTCTGCTGCCCGCCCTCAAGGATGCAGG
>JBLHLB010000278.1:0-5797 GCA_047618505.1 Planctomycetota bacterium | reverse complement strand
GGGCCTCGAGGTCCGAGCCCATGAGCTGCAGCCCAACCGGTTGGTCAAATCGATTCGGCCCCAGGTGTGCCAAGAGGCTTTTGGTGGGGATCGAATTCAGCGTAACCCGCGCAAATTCCGTGAAGGCACCACCCAAGAGATCGGGCGTATTGCGCTCCAGCACCAGGTCGCGAAAGCAGGGTTCCGTCACCCCCTGCATCGGGGCCAGGAGGTAGGGACCCGTGAAAGGGAGTTGGCTGGACACGGCTGTTTGCTGGGAATGGATGCGGTTTGGGGGCTGCCCGTGGCAGAAGCGCGATGTGGGCAGCGAGATCCGACGCCTCTTCGTTTACCATCCCGCGCGAATTATCCCTTCAGGCTTCGCAAAGCCAACCGGGACAACCACCGGGCGGACCCCGGACGGAGCATTCTATGGACGCATTGGAATGGGGGCAAAGAATCGACCTGGCGGCAGCCGCGGCCAGGCTTGAGGGCGTCGTGGAGCACACGCCTCTGGTGCCCTTCGATCTCGGCGCTAGCGAACTCGCGGACAGGGTCGAGCTGCGCCTAAAATGCGAGCAAAGCCAGGTCAACGGAGCCTTCAAGTCGCGTGGCGCCTGGAACTCGATCTCCCAGCTGACCCCCGAGGAGCGCAAGCTTGGCGTTGTGGCAACCAGCTCCGGAAACCACGCCACGGCCCTGGCCTGGGCAGCGGCCCGTGCCGGCGTCCACGCGACTGTCTTCATGCCGGAAGACTCCTACCCCAACAAAATCCAGGCCTGCCGAGATCACGGCGCTGAGGTGGTGCTGACGGCGACGCGCGCCGAGGCGGAGGAGCGCTGCGCGGAACAGGCCCTGATCGGACGTGTCCTGGTGCATCCCTACAACTGTGTACGCACGATCGAAGGCCAGGGCACCGTTGGACTCGAAATTGCCCAGGACTGGCCCGAGGTCGAACTCGTGATGGTCCCCACTGGCGGCGGCGGATTGTTGGCTGGCGTTGCCTTGGCCATCTCCCGAACCCTGGGTGACGAAGTGGCGGTCGTTGGCGTGGAACCCGAAGGCGGAGCCAACATGAGCGCAGCGCTCGAGGCCTCGGAGCCCGTGACCATCGATCCGATCACCACCAAGGTGCAGGGCCTCTGTCCCCCAAACAGTGGCGAGGTTAACGTGCGTCTGGCTGAACGCTACGTCGAAGGCATGGTGGCCTTGAGTGACGACGAGATTTTCGCGGGTCAGGCGGAGCTTGTGCGTGCGGGCTTTGTGGTCGAGCCCGCAGGGGCAGCTGCATTCGCCGCCACTCGCCTCGGCATGTTGCCAGAAGGCCTCTTCGAAGACCGCCGCCCCGGGGATCGCCTGCGTGTTGTCTGTATTCTGACCGGTGCGAACGCTGACCCCGATCAACTGGCTTCCCTAGGGGCCGCTTCCGCGGACGACGAGTCCTGAGTCCAAGTTCATGAAACGTGTCGTTCTTATCCGTCCCGCGGGTCCGCGCAATGTGGGCTCGGTCCTGCGCGCTACCGCGAACTTTGGTCCCGCGGAATTGGTCCTCGTGCAGCCCGCCCGACCGGCTCTCCTGTTGCATCCTGACTTCGAACAAATGGCCCACGGCGTGCCGGACCAAGCCGGTCGTGTGCGCATCGTCGATTCGCTCGATGAGGCCCTGGCGGATGTGACCACAAGTTACGGTTTCACCGTGCGCGCACGCGACCACCGCGAGCTGAGCGATTGGCGTGAGGTGCGCGGCGAAGTCGCCCAGCGCGCGGCCAGCGATGACGAACTTGTGGCCCTAGTCTTTGGGAGCGAAGAAAGCGGACTGTCCGGGGCCGAAACCGACCCGCTGCATACGCTTGTACGTATGGCAGTCACCGGCGAACACCGCTCCATCAATCTGGCCATGGCGGCGACGATTGTCCTGTCGCACCTGCACTTCGAACAGGCACCCTCGGCCGCATCCCATGGCTCGACGCCCCTGTCGGGGACCGATCGCATTTTCTTGACCAAGGTTCTGGTGGAGGCACTCGGATCCCTGACGACGAGCGCGTCGGCGCGCCGTGATCTTGAGGCCTCCGTGCAGCGCGTCTTCTCCCGTACGCCCCTGGAAACGCGCGACGCGCGCGCCTGGCATCTCCTGGCCCGCGCCGTGGGAGCCGAGCGTCGACCCCAGGACTACGGACTTCCGCCCCAGGAAAAGGGCGTTCGGCAGCGCACCGTTCGGGGCGAGGACAAGCCGGAAGGCGAGGCGTGAGCGTGCAGATCTTCGAAGCCGATTGGACCTGGACAGGGGTGCGCTTCGAACGTGGCGTTCGGGTAGCTGTGGATTCGGACGGTCGCATTTGCAGCGCAGCCGAGGACGAGCGCAAAGCGCAAGAACTGACAGGCCGTGCCCTCCTCCCCGGTTTCGTCAATGCACATAGCCACGCCTTCCAACGCGGCCTGCGGGCACGCGGCGAACGTTTCCCAGTGGGCGCGGGGTCCTTCTGGACCTGGCGCGAGGCGATGTACGGATTGGTACAGCAGATGACGCCGGAGCGTATGGGCGATCTCTGTCGCCGCGCCTTCGACGAGATGCTTGCCGCCGGCATGACCAGCGTGGGGGAGTTTCACTATCTGCACCACAACGATGCGGCTGCGCAGGATCACGCGCTAGATACGGTCGTGCTGCAAGCTGCGCGGGGGGCAGGGATTCGCATCGTGCTCCTGAACGCCTACTACAGCAGCGGCGGTTTTGATGTGCAGGGCGGCCGGGTCCCGGTCGGCATGGCCCAAGCGCGCTTCCGCACGCCCAGCCCCAGAGAGTTCTGGTCCGCCTTCGATCGTCTCACTCCCGAATTGGACGCTGCCACACAATCCCTTGGCGTGGTCGTGCATTCCCTGCGCGCCGCAGATGCCGGCGAATTGCGCGAGATTCAATCCGAGGCGCGACGCCGGGGACTCGTTCTTCACATCCATCTGGAGGAGCAGCGCCGCGAGGTGGAAGAGTGTCAACGCTCCCATGGCATGACGCCCATGGCGTTGCTGTTGGAGACCCTCGGGCAGACCGCCGGCGACCTGGATAATGTCTGTGCCGTGCATTGCACACACACCGAAGCCGGAGACATGGCGCGCTTTCTCGCGGCTGGCGGGCGCGTTTGCCTGACACCGACGACGGAGGCAAGCCTGGGCGATGGCACGCCTGACCTGCCGGGGATTCTCAAGGGCAGAGGTGCGCTCTCCCTTGGAAGTGACTCCAACACGCGTATCTCGATGTTCGAAGAGATGCGTTGGGCAGAATATGCGCAGCGTTTGGTTCGCGAGGAGCGCGGTGTCGCGCGCAATGACGAAGAAGGCCATATCGCGCCGACCCTGTTGCGCGCCGCAACAGTCGGCGGGGCGGCGGCCCTTGGGCTCCCTGCGGGCGATCTCTGCGAGGGCTCCCATGCTGACTTCTTGACGATCGACCTCGATCACCCGATCCTGGGCGGAGTCGACGCCGAACACCTTCCGGAGGCCCTGGCCTTGGCCGGTGACGAGCGCGTGATCCGTGACGTATTTGTTGGGGGACGACAAATCCGATGAGCAAGCGCACTAGAAAAATCCGCCCGGCCTACGACCTGGCAGGCATAACCGTTGAAGGTATCTCCAGCGGTGGCATCGAGACCTGCATTCACCTGCCGCAGTTGAAGGTCGCCTTTGACGTGGGCCGCTGCCCCGAAGAAGTCGTGCCGCGGGAGATCATTCTCTTCACCCACGCGCACATGGACCACATGGGGGGCGTGGCCTACCACTGTGCAACGCGCGAGCTACGCCAGCTATCACCGCCGACCTATGTCGTACCCAAGGTTGATGTGGAGGCCTTCGAGGAGTTGTTTGCGGTTTGGCGGCGCTTGGACCGATCGGACCTGAAGCACACCACGATCGGCCTGGAGCCCGGTGAGGAGTTTCAACTGCCGAGGGGGCTCGTCGCGCGAGCCTTCGCTTCCCCGCACCGAGCACCTTGTCAGGGCTATGCCCTTGTCTCCACAAAACAAAAGCTGCTCCCCGCCCTGCGTGGAGTGCCTGGGAGGGAGTTGGAGCAGCGGCGTAAGTCCGGGGAGACAATTACGGAGGAGGTGGAAACCGTCGAGGTCGCCTTCACCGGAGATTCGAAGGTTGAGGTGATCGAGCGCGAGGAGCTTGTTCAAAGAGCCCGCCTCCTGATCTGCGAGTGCACCTTCCTGGACGAACGCGTGTCCCGCGAGCAGGCCCGGGAAAGTGGGCACATCCACCTGGATGAGTTGATCGAGCGCGCGGACCTACTTCAGAACGAAGCGATCCTGTTGACGCACTTTTCCTCCCGCTATCGGCACCAGGAGATCCTGCAGATCCTGGACGAGCGCCTACCGGCAGAGCTGCGCGCCCGAGTCACACCCTTCCTGAACACGCGCCCTTCCTAGGGCCTGTTCGCGGGGTTCAATCGAGTACCCTCTGGACACTATGGTTCACCTCAGCCGCATCTACACTCGTTCCGGTGACGACGGATCCACCGGCCTGGGGGACGGCAGCCGCCGTCCCAAGCACGATCTGCGCGTGGCCACCTACGGCACCGTGGACGAGCTCTCCAGCGTCATTGGCGTCGGTGTCATCCAGGACCTCGACCAACCCATTCGTGATCTTCTGCGTGGCATTCAGAATGATCTCTTCGATGTGGGCGCGGACATTTGTGTTCCCGGCGAATCGGGCGATCGCCTGCGCATTACACCTGTCTATACGAAGCGGCTGGAGGACTTGATTGACGAGTACAACGCGGACCTGGGGGAACTGAATTCCTTTATCCTCCCCGGTGGAACCCCCGGCGCCGCCTGGATGCATATGGCGCGTACGGTGTGCCGTCGTGCGGAGCGCTTGGCCACGGAACTCAGCGCCTCGTCAGAGGAGGCGAGCGAGGTGAACGGGGAAGTTGTGCGCTATTTGAACCGCCTTTCGGATCTGCTCTTCGTCCTGGGGCGTGTAGCGAACAAGTCCGTGGATGGGGACGTGCTGTGGGTGCCGGGCGCAAATAGCACGGACCCAAGCGGTACCGACCCAAGCGGTACCGACCCCAAGGAATAGCGCATCCGTGGAAGTTCCCCTCCATTGGTCCACGCCGCCGGCCTGGGCAGAACTCGCCCTGGAACAACCCCAGGCGTTGCTTTCGGACCATGCGCATTGCGAGCTGGGGGCTGCGGCATCGGCCCAGTCGATGTTGCTGCGGCGACCGGGTGATGCGCGCCTTGTGGAAAGCATGGGCGCCTTGGCCGTCGAAGAGCTGCAGCACTTCCGACGCGTGAACCGGCTGCTGCGATCGAATTCCTGGTCCCTCGCTCCGGCGGAGAAGAATCCCTACGTGAGCGGGTTGCATCGGATTCTGAAGCAGGACCATGCCTCGGGCGTGTCCCAGACGACCCCCGATTACGATGCCTCGATTGTGGACCGCCTGCTCGTTGCTGCCCTTATCGAACGCCGCAGCTTGGAGCGTTTCGAACTCCTGGCTGAGGCCGATTCCGATGGAGATATCGGGCGGCTCTACGCCGAGTTGGGTCCCTCGGAGGCAGGGCATGCGCGCCTCTTTGTCGAACTGGCCCAGCGCTTCGGACCCCCGGATCAGGTGACTGCTCGTCAGGGAGAACTGTCCCGGGCTGAGGGCGAGCTGATCCAAGGCCTGCCCAGTGGTCCACGGATTCACGCTGGGCCTGCCTAGGTCTTAGGGATCGGAGTGGACTGCTAGCACTGGGTCTAGCACTGGGTCTAGCACTGGGCGCACAGTTCCCGCAGGATCTAGCCGAAGAAGCCCAGGCCGGACGCGCTTTCGTAGTGGGAC
>JBLHLB010000277.1:0-5802 GCA_047618505.1 Planctomycetota bacterium | reverse complement strand
GCTCGATGATCTGTAGTGCCAGGTACAGGTTGCGGGACAGCTGTGTCGCATCCAGCACAACCACAATCAAGTCCATCGACTCCAGGGGATGCAGACCGGAAATGGTCTGAATCGCGAGCTGTTCCTCAGGGCTACGGGCCGCCAGGCTATAGGTGCCGGGGACATCCGTGATGCTCACCATGCCACTCCACTGGAGCTGCATCTTGCCGCTGTGGCGATCGACCGTGATGCCGGGGTAATTTCCCACCCGCGCCGACGTGCCGGCCAGGCGATTGAAGAGCGTCGTCTTACCCGTGTTCGGATTCCCCGCCAGGGCAACACGGAGCTCCCCAATGCGCGCAGGGTCAGATTGCTGCGTCGTGCTGTTCATCGAAAGCCTGGGGGAGATATTCGCCCTAGCGGACGAAGATCTCCCGCGCTGCCCCATTGCGTAGGATCAGCCGGCAGCGCCGGACTTCCAGTTCGAGCACGCCACCCACTTTGGCGTAGCGAATCAACTTCAGGGAGCAGCCCGGGAGGAGCCCAAGTTCCATCAGACGCATGCGGAAGGAGCGTTCACCCCCCAGGGCCACCAGGGTGGCGGAGCTTCCCTCGGATAGCGTATCGAGGCTCTTTAGGTCGGGGGTGTGCATGTGCCAGGTGAGGCGAGGGGGGCCGAATTGAGAACCAGTCTCAAGTGGATCCGGAGAATAACACACTCTTCGCCGGGAAATCACCGCGACCACCCACGAAATCCGTCCAGAACTGGGGCGGGTCTCTCCTACACTCCCACTTCTACCCCCAACCCCCGAGGAGAATCGATTGGACAAGGCCAAAGTGGCCGCCGGAAGGCGTGCGGCGGAGTATGTAGAGGACGGCCAGACGGTCGGCCTGGGAACCGGGTCGACCGTGCGTTTCACTCTGGAGCGCCTGGGGGAGCGTATCCGCGACGAGGGTCTGACCCTGCGCGGCGTGCCCACCTCCCTGGATACCGAGTCCCGGGCGCGCGTCCTGGGGATCCCCCTGGTGACCCTGAACGAGGTCGAGTCCATCGACATCACCATCGATGGGGCGGACGAGATCGACCATGATTTCGACATGATCAAGGGCGGCGGCGGTGCGCTCCTGCGAGAGAAGGTCATCGCCACCCTCTCGAAGCGCGTGATCATCGTCGTGCACCAAGCCAAGTTGGTCGAGCGCCTGGGCACGACTTTCCTTCTGCCGGTGGAAACAGTTCCTTTCGCGCGGCCCGCGGTCTGGCGCCGCATCGAAACCCTCGGCGCCCAACCGACCCTGCGCGTCACCGAGGGTGGACAGCCCTATTTAACGGACAACGGCAACGAGATCCTCGACTGCCGCTTCCCCGAAGGCATCGCTGACGCGCCGGAGTTAGAGCGCATCCTCTCTCTGGTCCCCGGCGCCGTCGAGAACGGCCTCTTCATCGGTCTCGCCCACGTCTGTGTCGTCGGTGACGCTGACGGTGGAGTCAAGCTGCACGAGTCCAGGGAGTAGCCCCTACTCGGCAGGAAGGAGCTCGATGCGGCGCATGCGCTAGGAAACGAGTCGAGCAGCCACGGGCGACCCGTTGTGTTCACGTTCCTCGACCCAGCTCGACGAGCGCAATAGAACATCGATGAAGGGGTCGGCAGTGATCCCTTCTGGTAGGTCAACAGTCAGAGTGATTGCTTCGTCCTTGTCCGCTTCCTCAGGCCGCGGCACATGCAGCGTGCCCAGCACTCGACCGCTGCATTCCACTTCGATGTCCAGGGGCCAAAGGGTGCTTGCCCGGGGTAGTCGGTCCAGGGTGATCGCGAGGCTCTGTGCAGGCGCTCCTTCAGCATTGGAGCTTGCCAGGGCAATCCATAGGTGTCGTCCAACGGAACCGTCGGCCCCAAGTCCGCCATAAACTTGGTGTATGCCCTGAGCGAGTGAGTGGTCAATGCTGGCCAACAAGAAGCTGCCAGCCAGGCGGTGCCTTTCTGTCCGGGCTGCAAGCCTCTGTTCAGGATCGAGGACCTGCATGCCACGGTCTTCGTATCCGGGCTCCGCTTGCCACTGGGCCTGGGCGAGAAAGCGGGCGATTTCCAGAGCCCCTGCTCGGACGCAACTCGGGTGAGGATGGGGGTCACCCTCGAGTTGATCCGCCTTGGAGTAGGCGGAATACATCCCGGCTAGGGGCAATATCGGGAGTTCGTTTATCAGGCGCCACTCTAGCTCCCGCTAGAAGTCGCCGTCGCGAAACATTACGACGCCGAAGCGCGTTCCTCACTTGGCCAAGTCAAACCACAGGGCCGCGACTCGATCCACAAAGGCCAACCAGCGGCGGTTTGACTCGGGCGTAATACCGGAATCGAGGACGTGGGGAATCGCGCGTTTGCCACCGGACGAAGCCACCTCCAAGATGTCCTCCAGGCTGGGCCGAGTCGTGAGTGTCTGCAGCCGCCGCGCACGCTCACCGGTTGAGGCGATTGGACGACTTGGGCCAAGGGCGGGGTCGACGGTCAATTCCCGGCCACCGAGGTCGTTGTCTACGGCCATGTAGAGAACGATATCCGGCCTCAATCGGTCCAGGTGGTTGCGCAGATAGCGGAAGGACTAGCTCTGATTCCAACCGGAGCAGGCCACCGTTAGAACGATAGGCCGGGGGCTCTGGGCTGGCAGCGCCTCAGCCAACAACTCTTCCAGTCGGTGGGCATAGGTTTCTCCGTCGGAGACGCCGTGACCGAAGGCGACTAAATCTCCCAGAAGAACGATGCGTAGACCATTCGCCACCTCATCTGGCCCCACGCGCAGGCGCTGACCAAAGGCATCTGTGTGCGCCAAAGCCCCGGGGATTTTGACCTCGTGACTTGCCTTGAAACGAAACCCAACCAGCGGGTCGAGGTCAACGGCCCAGGGTCCCGCGGTTAGATCGGCGCTGCGATCTCGGCGGTCTGTCGCCATCGCTGGCGGCTGGGCGCCATTGGGATCGAGGGTTCGTGCGAGAAAGGAAGTGCCTGAGTAGAACCCCGTCACCCCTTCGAAGAGCAAGAGGGCGACGGCCGCCGCAAGAAGGGCTAGAGCCATCCTCGTCAAGCACTTCAATAGGGGTTGCATCGCGTTGTTAGGTCCCGAGAACGATGCCGGGCCCCTAGAGCGAGCGGATGTACTCGAGCAGGTCGCGGATGTCCTCGTCAAAGGTGCGTCCGTTCGCGATCGTCTGCAGCGTTAACTGCACCTTGGAGGAGTTCGGGAAGAAGGTGTCGTCGCCACGCACGTCGTGGAACTCATTCTTGAACTTGTTGACCATCGGTAGGCTTGCGCTCCCGTAGACCGGATCCGTCATCTGCGATTGGGGATCAAGGATCCCCCGCAGGGAAAGAACCGAGTGGTCATGCATGTAGGGCCCCGTGGAGTAGGACCCGAGCTTTGTCGGCACAGAGAAATCGGATTGGTCGCGCAGGAATAGCTGCAGGCCCATGCTGGGGTCGCCGGGCACGTTGGGGCAGTCGTAGCTGTTGGGATCGTCCCGCGAGAAGTCGTCGTGGTCGTCCACATTCATGACCGCATAGGACTCGCGGTCGTCGAAGCCGTCGAAGTTGCGATCCCCGTCAGGGAAGCCATCGCCGTCGCCGTCGATGTTCGCGCCGGAGTTGATGTCGCGTAGATTGAGGGCTACGAAACTCTGGCGCAGGGAGAAGCAGCCCGGGTCGAGGGACTCGAGCATGTCGTTGTCAGTCAACAACTCGTTCACGAAGTCCGCGGTGTATCCGCGAATATCCCCCGTCATACTGTCGCTATCGGGGTGACAGGTCGCGCAACCTGCGATGCGTAGAGTGGGGTTCATGCCCGTGTCGTTCAGCCCAAAGAAGAGGTCCTTGCCCAGGGCGGCGTTCGCGCTGTAGTCGCCGGTGAAGGGGTCCAAGTTCGGGTTCAACGGAACCGGGATGACCTTGTGGTACTCGATCAGGGATTGCTGCTCGTTATCCGTCAGAATTCCGTGGCCCCCGTTTTCGCCGCCGAACATGGGACCAGTTTCGCCCATGTTCAAACGCACGCCCTTCCAGAGCATCATGCCTGTCAGGAGCGAGCCGCCATAGACCGGCATGGTGCTGCGGGGCCCGGCGGGACGTTGCCAAACGTTGCCGTCGGCGCCGCCCTCGAAGTGGCAGGAGCCACAGGAGTTGTTGAAGTTGCCCGTGGTCTGGGAGCGCGACGCATCTTCGAAGATCTCCTGCCCGAGCTGCTGCAGGGGCGTCATCTCATCGCTACCCAGGAGCGTCGGAATCTGTGCCCCTTCACGGCTGATTACGCCGGTGGTCCAGTCGACCCGCAGGCTCGAAACCGTGCGCGACCCTTCGTTCAAGACGTACAGCTGGGCGTCATCGTTGAGGGTGACGGCGTCGTCCACTAGGGTCATCCCGAGGGGCATATCCCCCAAAGGCGTAGAGAGGTCAAGGGCGCTACGTTCCACAAAGCCCTGTCGCGGCGGGAAGACGGAGCGCAACTCCAGGTCGCTGCCAGCGACGTCATAGAGGAACACATCTTCGGAGCCTCGGTTCAGCATCAGAGCGTGGTCCCCATCCGGGGAGTACAGCACTCGGCCAGGGTGCCCGGCTCGGTGTCCCATGCGTCCAAGGCCTGCGCCCTCGAACCCAAGCACTGTCTCGATGCCGTTTGAAAGACCGACGAGCTGTGCCGAGCCGTTGAAGACCGCCGCCTGGAAGTAGGCCGAGATGCCGTCCAAGGCTGGGTTGTTCGGGATGCTCTCCGCATGCATGCCGCCGACCGCGACGGAGATGGACTCGGGCTGGGTCAAGAGCGTTCCGAAAACCCCCGCGGGGATCGACAGTTGCGTGGTGGACCAGAAGACCACGACCATGTCACCGGGAGTGGAGCCGCTAACAGTGTAATTGGCCGTGCCGCCGATGATTGGTGCGCCGATCCCACCGAGGGTAATGCGTCCGTTGCCCAGGTCGAAACCCTGCCCGCCGTAGGGGACGTGACTTGCGGGGAAGTCGGGTGCACCGAGCTCGTTGTGTAGGCGCGCCGAACTATCGCCCAGCTGTCCATAGCTGTCGCTGCTCGTATCGATGACTGTCAGAGCGGGATAGACACGGTTCGCAAAATCACCGGCCAGATCCGGCCCAAAGTCATGATTCACATCGTGGTTGACGTTGTGGAGCACGTGGGGAACCAGGGCGTGCAATCCGTCGGGGGAGAGTGCGATGTCATCCAGGAAACGCGGCAGTCCCCGACTCGCCAAGTCCTGCACAGGAATAGGATTGCCGGTTGGATGCAAACCGTAATCGTTCAGGTCTATGACCACCGCCAGGGCAGCTGATGTCGGTAGTCCTCCGCCATCAAGTGTGAGGTCCAGGGCCGACACAAACCCAGAGGTCGTGTGCGTCACGTAGGCGCGCAGCCCATCGCTTTGGATGGTGATCGCCCGCGGCTCCGCCAGGTCAGGTACCAGATCGCCGTTGCGATCGATATCTGCGACCGTCAGTCCGGGGGCAATGAAGTTCGGGTCGGCGTCGTAGGCGAAGCGAACTAATTCTGCATAGGGCGCTGCCGCTGTATAGAAGCGCACAGTGTTCGAGCGAAAGCCCGTCACCGCAAACCAAAGCCCATTCGGAGCCACAACCAAACCGTAGGGCTCGGTGCCGACATCATCGAGGGTCGCTATCAAGCTGCGCGAAGCCGTGTCGATCACACTGACAGTGCCGCGCCGCTCCGTACCATCGAAGGGGCTAACGAAGTGCTTGGTGACTTCGACGTTGCCCCGCTGGTTGCTCACAAAGAGCGTGGCTCCGTCCGGTGTAAAGGCCAATGACCGCGGCC
>JBLHLB010000276.1:0-5822 GCA_047618505.1 Planctomycetota bacterium | reverse complement strand
TCGTCCTCGCTACGCTCGCTTGCTTCTACGCCTCTTGGCGCCACTTCTGATTCTCATGTTCTGGGGCACGGTGACTTTCGCCCAGGCCCCGAAGGTCGGACGGGAGGTGTATACCGATCAGGTGGACCTGGGGTTCTCGATCAAGCAACCGAAGGATTGGGATTTGGTTCCGCCTCGGCCGAATGAGGTCAACTTGATCGCCAAGTTCACGCCGCGGCTGAACAAGTACGTTAACTACGGCGGTGGAGCGCTCTTCCTTGACGTCCTCCTTGTGCGCTTTGACAAGCGCCTGGACGGGGATGATGACATGGAGTTGGACGCGCAAATCGAGCGCATTCTAAACTCTGGCGTGAGCAATGCTGCCGAGTTTGTCGACAAGCGAATGGGGGGCTCCTACGGCGGTGGATATCGCTTCGATGAGGATGAGTTTCCCAAGCCGCTCAAGGGCATTAAAGGTACGGAGGCTCGCTATACTTTGTTTGAGGGGTCCATGGACCCGAAGGATGTGGATTCAGCTCCGACGATGATCTATGTGGCGGAGTTCGACCTCAACGAACGCACTACGATCGCCATGATCGGGGTCGGTCCCGGTGGCAAGAAGTGGCGAACCTACGAGAAGACGTTCGTGAAGCTAGCAAAGAGCTTCCAGCGAGTTGAAGTCGTTGACCTCTTCGAGGAGGCGCGTAATGCACCTGATGCTGACACTCTGCGTGGTAAGAAACGCATCGAGCTCTTGATGGAAGCCGCAAAGAGCGGTGACTGGACACTCCACGAGACCGAAAACTACTTCGTGATCTCGGCCATTGATGACAAGGAGTTCCTGGAAGAGCTGATGAGTCGCCTGGAAGCCATTCGCGACGTGTACGAGGTTGACTACCCAGAGGAGAAAGCTCGTGCTCGCTCACAGGCACCCAATAGTGGTCAAGAGCGAACGGAAGAAGAGATCGCCGACGATGAACGCCGTGCAAATGCGGCGGAGCTAAGCCGTACAAGCGTTGTGCGTGTGTGCCGTAGCAGTGGGGACTACAGGGAATACGGCGGCCCCCCTGGGTCCGCTGGCTACTGGAGTTCCAGGGATGAAGAACTCGTGGTCTTTGACGACAAAGCAGTTGGCGGTCGCGCGGACACCTGGATTACTCTCAACCACGAAGCCTTCCACCAGTACATCTTCTACTTCTACGGAAGTATCGCTCCGCACTCCTGGTACAACGAAGGTACGGGCGATTACTACAGTGGCTATCAGCTCAAGAACGGTCGCTTCAACCTGAAGGAGAACCCCTGGCGCAAGTCCACCATCAAGGAGATGATTCGGACGGGCGAGTACGTTCCGCTCCAGGACATCGTGCGTTGGACTCAAGGTCAGTACTACGGAACCAACGACCTGGATATTGGTGGTGGCCAGTGCTATGCCCAGGGTTGGTCGTTCATCTACTTCCTGCGCACGGGTGAAGGCAAAGCGCGCGGATGGCAGGATTCCTGGGGTGGCATCCTCGACAAGTACCTGTCCACGCTCGCTATTTCCGGCGACCTTGACGAAGCGGTTGACACTGCCTTTGAGGGCGTTGATTGGGAGGCCTTGGAAACCGCTTGGAAGGACTACATCGGCTAATCAATCGGCGGTACGGAATCTGGTTCCGTACCGCCGACTGCCCTTGACGTGCTCCATCGGCAAGGGGTGGCTGGGGAAGGGGTGGCTGGGGAAGGGGAGCGAGATTGGGCGGGTCTCTCCCACGGAGCACGAACTCAATGCAGGTTCCCGGCTTCTGTTGCAAGGGTCCTATTCCAGTTGGAGCAAGCTCCCCGCCGCATGTTCAACAACGCGGTACAGCTCGTTTCGAGACATCCCATCGCTCGCCATCTGGGAAAGCCCGCACGTCGTTCCGACCAAGAACTGCGCCAGAACCTTGGGTGCTGCGGCTAGCCTCTCTCCGCGTTCAGCGCACTCTTCTAGGCGCGAAGTGAACGCTCCTAACAATCTGATCTTCAGCTGATTCGTGATCGCACATCCCGTTGAGTCTCCGGGAGATCTAGCTCCGCCGCACTGGAACATCGCGCAGCCCTAGGGTTGGCCCTTGGTCGTATACAGTTTGAATGCACGGCGCATCAAATCGCGCGCGAGTGCCACCGCCCCCCGCTTCACTCGGCCCTGCGAGCAACTCCCTGAAGAAGCCCGCGTAGGTCTCCATGTAGCGGTCCCTGGTCCGGCGAAACAACTCTTCCTTGCTACCGAAGGCGTTGTAGATGCTTGAGGGACCGAGCCCAATGGCGCCACTCAGATCAGCGATCGAAGTGCGGTTGTAGCCGTGCTCCCAAAAAACAGCAGGGCACGTTCTTCTCTGATCTGGCTCCTGTGGGACCTTGTTGAAGAGGTGACTTCAAAACGATCCGTGGAGTCATCGGCCATGACGGTTGCCTACTCACCGGTGTAATGGCTGTGTCCATCCGCCGCCTCAGCAGCCATCGATAGGTCCATCCACCAGCCCCACGGGCCTGCCGGCGCCAATTGACACGGCTTTGCTCTTTCATCGAAACCCTTAGGATCGGATCGTGTTGCACTGCGTGCAAACCATCCCTGTCCCCAGCCCAGAACTATCCATGCTACGCCCGACTCTATACGCCCTTGGCTTTGCCAGTCTCCTAAGCCCCCTCTCCGGTGTTGTGCCCGGCGAACTTGCAACGACCTATTCCACCGACCGTGAGCTGACCCTCACCCTGACCTACGAAAGCTCCCTGGAGACCGTCTCCAGTTCCTTCGAAGTGGATGGGGAACCGGTGGAAGGCCGCGGCGGAGCCGGTGGCGGTGGAGGCAGCTCCGAGGAGCGCCGCATGGTGATCCGCGACAGGGTGTTGAGTGTTGAAGATGGGGTCCCGACGAAAGTGCGCCGGACCTTCGACAAGATGAGTGGCTCCTCCAGCGCCGCCTTCGGCGACCAGGAAATGGAGAGCGAGCTCGAGTCCCCCTTTGATGGCATCACTCTGGAACTGACCGGCGAGGACGGTGAAGTCGAGATCGAGGTCGTTGACGGGGACGCACCCGCGGAGGAGCATCTTGTTGGTCAGGTCCTTGGTCTAACAATTGACGCCCTCTTGCCCGAGAGCGACGCAGAGGAAGGCGACACCTGGACTATCGAAGGCGATGCCCTCGCCCATGCCCTGATGATTGATCTCCAATCGCATTACTTCGCGCGTCCCGAGCGCGACGCGGAAGAACGTGGAGGCGGGGGCAGACGCGGGCCCCGTGGCGGCGGCGGTCGCACTGGCGGCGGCGTAATCGGGCTCCTGAGTGGCGCTGATCTCACAGGAGACGCTGAGCTGGTTGCGGCCGAAGAAGACGGCGACGACGGCCCCGTTGCGCGCGTGCGTTTTACCGCCGAAGCCTCCGGTGAAGTTGAGCAGCAGGCCCAGGGCGGCGGCGATCGTGGTGGTCGCGGCGGCGGCGGTGAAGGCGAAACGACCTACACGGTCGAGCTTGAGGGCGAGCTGGTCTTCTCCTTGAAAGACCACCGCCCGGTTTCCCTCGAAGTCGAAGCTAAGGTCACCCGCATCAGCGATCGCACCTTTGACCGCGGTGAACGCTCGATGCGTTCGACACGCGAGGAAGAAGGCACCCTTGAGATCTCGCTAGAGGTCAGCTCGGAGGCCGTGAGCGAGGACGACTGATTCCGTTCGTTCCCTGGAACGACCTGAGCTGATATGGACAAGGGGCCGCCGCACGGAATCGTGCGGCGGCCCCTTGTCAGTGTCAGGTTGGCTAAAGCCAACTCGATTCAATGGTGCTGGCTCAGTCCATGGCCGCGAGCTTTTCCCGCAGGCTGGTGAGCAGCCCTTGGGTGCGCGAGTCGTCTGCGGCGCTCTTGGCGAAGGCCTCGACGATCGCCATGGCGGACTCCTTGTCCTTGGCTACTTCCGCGCCTGCGAAGGCGTAGAACCAGAAGGAATTGCCTCTGCTGCTAGCGGCAGGGGGGCGCAGTCCATCCTTGAAGAGTTGCAGCAACGCGGGGCCAACGGCATCGCGATCCGGCGCGGCTTCCATGGCCTTGCTTACCTTGTCGTCGAACTTCTTGCCTTCGAACCAGGCGTCGAAACGCTCCTGCACGCCGGCGTCAATGCCTTTGACGGCCCGGAACTCCTCGAGCTCTTCGACGGGGCGAGTCTGACGCTGCGAGCAACCCAGGGCCGCCAACAGTTCGACCGATGCGGCCAATCCCTTGTCGTCAGGCGTCTTAGCCAAGCGCTCCTTGAGAGCCTGCAGCTGACGCGCACTTGCCAAGCCCTCGACGAGGGCTGCATGGCTTGTGGGGCGCACTTCCCAGATGACTTCGCCATCAGAATTCATGATCGCGGAGAAGGGGAATCCACGCCCGCCCTTCTTTTGCAACATGCCCTGGTCGGGTGCGCCTTCCCAGCGCGCCTCAACATTCAGGTAGGGAACAAATCCCTTAGCTTCTTCGAACCACCAGTCTTGTTGGAAGGGCCCGCCTTCCAAAGATTTGCAGGGGCCTCACGGGGCGTAGCTACGACTAAAATGGCCGTAGATCAGCATGCGCTTGTCCTTCGCCTGCTGTTGTGCTTCCTCGAGGTTTTGAACCCAGTCGATATTTGAGACAAAGCTCTCGGCGAGCTTAGCCTTGTACTTTGCCTCGTTGTCCTGGTCCTGTGCCGCTAGGGGAGCGGCAAGGAGCAGACTCAGACCGAGGGTCGTCCAAAGTGACTTCATGATCTTGGTGGTTGTGTCTGGTGGGATCCGCGGGGCGGAGGGGTCGGGGGACCACGCCAGCGCGATCCCATCCCAGCAGCATACGCCCATCACCCCGGGGGCACCGGATTTGTTGGAGTCTTCGGCCTCCAGGGAGACTGTTCCCAACTACAGCGGGGGACGAGGTTGCCGAAACTGCTATGCCGAGCGCTCTGCGCAGTGTTCCCACCCGGGACTCCAGGGGAGCTAGGCCCGCCTCGCCGACCTCTGTCACTCTTGTGTACTGCCCACCACCTGGGTGCCCGTCCAGCGTCTCTTGCCCCAGGCGAAGCCAACGCCCGCCATGAGGAGGCCGCCGACGGCGAGGCCGGCGGCTTCGGACTTCTGCCTCGGGGCATCGCCGTTCCGCAGGACCATCATCTTGTCGAAGTTCAGGTCAGTGACACCCTGGGATGCCGTTGATCTCTCTAGTTGCGTGAAGTCACCCGCTGTGCTGACGATCCCGCTTGCGGTGAAGGGGGCGTGGTAGGAAGTCTCTAACAGGCTGTCTGGGAAGTTCTGGTCGAATTCCTGAGTCGTCATGCGCACGAAGAGGCGCGCGTCTGCGTAGGAGGGCGTCTCGGCAAGCATCCATTTCTCCGCTAACTTCTCTGTGATAAGCGGGGCACAGTACCCCGTGCTCGTAACTTCACCGGTGTCCAGGTTCTCCGAGGTCATGATGACGACTTCACTGAAGAAGATGACACCGCTCGTGCTGACCCATTTGCCGTCCAGATCGGTAAGGCTCATTTCTCCGACTTGGACCTCCAGGGGTTCCGTTTGAATTGATTCAAACTGTGTCGCCACACCGGAGACAAGGAGCGCGGCGCCGAATATGCAGAGCGCATAGGGCAGGAGTCTGAAGGCAAGGCTGATCATGATCGCTTTCTCTCGAGGGGAGTCGGGGGCAGGTTCGGATCCGGTCCTGAGCGGAGGAACTGTCTCTGAAACATGACCCTAGCGCTCGAGAGCACAGGAAGAAACGATCTCTCTACAGCCGAATCGCAATCGAGCCACATAGACTTTCCGAGCCAATTCAGACGATCTCCGGTACCCGGGAAGGTGTGGGGCAATTGACGGAGGAGGC
>JBLHLB010000275.1:0-5825 GCA_047618505.1 Planctomycetota bacterium | reverse complement strand
CCAGGCGCATCGTGAAGTACACGCGGCCATCTGCATCAACACCAAGTTCGTGAACGGGAACGACACCGGGATGATCCAACTGACCGGTGACCTGAGCTTCCTCGATGAACCGCAGGACTTGCTGAGCTTCGATTTGAGGAGTGTCCCCACTAGCCTTGTCGCTACTGCCAAGTACGACCTTCATTGCCAGATTGCGGCGCAGATCTGAATCGAAGATGCTCAGAACCGCCCCCATTCCCCCACGACCGACTTCACCCTTGAGAATGTACCGTTGGTGTGGCTGACCCTCTGCCCCTAACTTTGAGATGCGCGCTGAAACGACACGCTCAGCAGAGTCTGCGTGCAGCTCTACGTTGGGGTTGCTTTCATCCCCGTAGATGCGGGAAAGCGCGTCCTGGAAGGTGCTGCCCTGGTCGGTGAGACGGATTACGTCCTCCGGCTGTCTCGGTGCATTCCCCTCCCCACCATCCGATTCTTTGTCTCCCATGGGCGCATTCTAGGAAAGATGGCCTTTCGGTGAACGCCTTACCTCCGATAGCGCCATTGACGGTCTGAGGGTGCCTCCGCGACCAATTGGTGCCAGGTAGTCCGCCCCCCTAAGACCTTAGTTGCCCCCCCCCTCCCTGGCACACCAGCTTCCCAAGCCGAATGTCGAGGGTTCAAGCCTCATCAGCCGCTCCATCTAAACCTTGCGTTCGTGGGAGTCTAGAGTACTAGGTCATCGCAGCTATCCACGCTGAAGAGCAACTGCCTGAGATGTGCATCGAGCTGTCATTCTGCCCTCCCGGGTACTCCGTCCTGATGGAGAACCAAGGTGCAGTCGTTCACCTGCCATCCACTGGACTTGCGTGCAGCGAAGGGCGGCCAGGAACTCGCTGGTCCCAGACACCTATGGGAATGGAGTTCAGTGGTCGCCTATGGACAACTGATCGCCGGTAAACAACTGCTCCAGGGCGCCCAGCAGACGGTCCATTTCCGCTGGCGTGTTGGTATGCGCGCAGCTGACACGAACGACGCCATCTTGTTGCAGGTATCCCATTCGCTGCACGAAGTCATAGGCGTAGAAATGACCATATCGCACAGCTAACTGATGCCGTTCCAGTTCTTCCACAATGCGCTTGGATGAAATCCCTTCAACGACAAATGAAACGACCGAGACTCGTCGGGAGCGATCCGGTTCCCCCTCACCGACGACACGCACTTCCGGTCGGTCCCTCAGGAACTGCAGAAGCGGTCTGATCAAGTCCTCCTCATAGAGAGCAATCTCTTCGAAGGCCGCGGAAATCGGATCCGATTGATCCCCCAACTTTCCGTGCTCACCGATGTCGGTAAGGTGCTCGAGGATTCCTGGCACGCCGGCAACGAGTTCGTAGCAGGGGTTTCCCGGCTCGAACTTCTGGGGCAGCTGATCCGAAGGAATGAACTCGTGGTTGGGGCTCTCAAGGGAACGTAGAAGTTCTGCACGCCCGTACATCAGGCCCAGGTGCGGCCCGAAGATTTTATAGAGGCTGACCACATAGAAATCGACTCCGAGTGCCCCCACGTCCACACGTCGATGGGGCCCATAGGCTACGCCGTCAACGAAGCTCAGTGCGCCGTGCTGGCGAACGACCGCCGCGATCGATTGCACATCGCTCACCGTGCCAGTCACGTTCGAGGCATGGGTAAATGCCACCAAGCGTACGTGGCCATCCTGAAGCAGAGGGATCAGGTCCTCGATCTCCAGTCGACAGCTCTCGACCTGTATCGGCCAGACCCGGATTTCGACTCCCTGACGGGCCAGTCGGCGCCACGGCGTTTGGTTTGCGGCGTGGTCCGCTTCGGTGATGACGACAGCATCTCCAACTCCCCAACGCGAACTCTGGGCGTCGGCGATGAGGGCGATATTCGTCGTGGAAGAGGCACCGAAGATGCACTCTTCCGGCTTCGCCTTAATCAGCCTCGCTGCGGCTAGACGGCCCGAGTTGACGAGATCGGACGCCTCGAGGGACAGGGGATAACTCGCACCGAGCTGCACCGGGTGGTGGGAAAGATAGTCCTGGATTCTCCCTACGACCTGAGCAGCGGGAAAGGTCCCTCCAGCGTTGTCAAGAAAGGCCCACTCGGAGTCCATCCCCGGGAAAGCATTACGAATTAGGTCCGGGTTCCACATGGCGCAAATAATGCCAACTAACAGTGCCTCTGCACAAGTCGAATGGGACCGCCGACACACTTCCCTACGGCCACAGCGGTCTTCCCAATTCAGAATTAAACCCTGCCCAAAATCGGAGTCAGATTGCTGCCGTCTCGATCAGAGTGCACGCCGGTACCGGTCCGCTCCGTGCCTGTTTACGGTTGAGGTTGCCCTCCGAGTCTCGGGGATCTCTCGGCCATCGAGCAGAGTTAGGTTGCGACGCTCGATCGAGCCAGAAGGCACCCAGATGCTCGAGCTTCCCTTCCTCCAATTGCCACAGTCCAGCCGGTTGACAACGGGATCATGTGCGCGCTTGTCATTCCGCCCTCCCGAGAACTCCGTTCTGGTTGAGACCCTGAGAGCATTCTGGCACATCGACTAGCCGGCTCTAAGAACCAGCTCCAGTGAGGCCAAGCCCAATGAACCCCCTTCCCCGCGATCGAATGCGCCAAGAACAGACCTCTGCCGCTGCGGGGCGAGCTCCAACAAGCCCTACTGAGACGAGACTCACGCGAAGATCCAATTCAAGGATGAGAAGCACTCCGAGCGGGTCGTGGATGCGCGCGAAGACTACGTCGGTGAGCATGTGACGATTCACGACAACCGTGGCATTTGCGAGCACGCGGGCTTCTATAGGGAACGCCTAAGCACAGTCTTTCGAATGCGCCAAGAGCCTTGAAGCCAGCCGAATGAGGCCAGCATCGAGTAAATCGTGAAGACGTTCGAGAGTTGCCCATCCGGCGCCCTCAGCTACTCCATCCACGGTGTCGAGCATCGTGATCGCGACGCGAGGCCCACAGCCTTCATCGCGCCCAACGGCTGCTTCGCGGTCCAGGGTCGGGTCGAGTTCACGCAGGATGAGTAGGGCGCAGGAGTTTCCAAAGAACACCAGGACCTCTGCCGTTGCGGTCAGAGCAAGAACCAGCCGGTCTACGACGGGGCAGACTGGAACACGAAGTTTGACGAGCGCTAGCAGCCCATTGAAAAACGCTCAGCCTGGGTTTTACGCTTCATGCGCGCCCCTTCGGATTCGATTGAAGGGCGTTACAAGTGGCCAAACATCCAATCAATCGCTTCGGTAGGCGCGAAGGGCGTCACTCATTCGATCATCAGGCTTTGAATGCAAACCGGGACGCGGCCCAGGCCGGTCATCTTAAGCATTCAGTCTGCACTCCCAAAGTGCATCTCATTTCGAACTTGGTCACGCGCTACCGGGTCTTTTAGGTGCGATGCACAAGGGGATTCCCTCTAGAGCCTTCGGATCACGAAGCTTGAAGCATTCGAAAAGCCCTCTTGGAGCATTGCAGGACGTTAAATTGCCCACCAACGCCGCGCGCCCCCACTGTGTACGCGAACAGTAATGTGCAGTGTCCGGATCACAGCCAACGCGGTAATGGTGAAATGGGGCGTAGGCATTACGTGCAGGTAGAACTAGTGCCTCGTCAACCTAATCCACAGGCCGTTAGTATTCGAAGGATCAATTATGCGTACCGCCTTTTCGTCCGTACTCGTTCTGCTTCTGTTTCTCTTACCGGGGTACTCACAATTCCCTCCCGATCTCGATCCGACGGTCGGGCCGGTCGAGGTTTTTGTGACCGTCAGCAATGACACGGCGCCACAGGGCGGCTTCAATAGCGCTGACATCGCCGTGGTCAACAATTCGAATTCGATTACCGTGCGCGTCATTCTCATCACGACTCTTGTCTACGCAGATGGTAAGCGAAGCATTCTAAACCTGACGAGTCCGCAGGTTCTCGGTCCGAAGGGAGCGATCGTGTTGATTCCAACCTTTATCGTTCCGAGTGACGCAGCCTTGGGTACGGCTCAACTGAAGACCACAGTCGTCGTAGCCCAAATGGGGGGTCTCGGTAATATGGCATCGCCCATGGCCCAGGATTCCGATACGTTTGACGTCGTCGCTCCCTAGAGCGTGCGTTGAGCTTTTAGTCAGGAGGCTTGGGGTGGTTTCTGGGGCGTATTGGTTTTGGGACATGTAATACCAACGCCTCGGGAAACACCCCTCGTCACCATAGCCCTGCTGTGTGTCCCAACAATCAGGAACGCGTGCTCAGGGTGTCAGCTTGATTCGAACCCAGCCTGCGGCCTCGTCCACCGCAAGTCCGCTGATTACCCCGTGGGCAAACCGCTCCCGCGAGTTCAACACCGAATCACGCGGGCGACTTCCTTCAGGCAGCGCAAGAACTCGCGACAATGAAGACCACAAGAAACAGTCTGCGCGCACACCTCACCGACTGCCTCGACCATGCGCGGTAGCGGGACGTTCCGCTCCAATGATTGATGGGCCGCGACTCATTGGAATAGTCAACGTACTCGCGCAGGGGCCTGAGCAGTTGTCTATCCCTCGAATGAAAAAGCGCAAACGTCTCATCCTTGCCTTTGTCTGCCTGATGTGCGTCTCGCTGTCTTGCAACGGTCTTCGGGTCACGCGCGATCATCATAGAATCAGCAAGTTCTCGCCGGAGGAGGCAGAGCAACGTGGCCTCATAGCGGTCCCCTTCATCGACCGTAGAGCTGACCCCGAGGACGACTTGGTACAGCTGGTCCAGCGCCGGTCGCTAGTCGCCCCGTGGATTGCGGTCCACCCCCTGTTTCGCACCTACGACCACAGTGCTGACCGCTGGGACGAATGGGATGTGTATGCGTTTTGGGGCCTGGCCTACCGAGAGGAAGTCCACACGATTCGCGCCCCCAGCGCCGATGGCTTGTCGGTCGAAGAGACCGCCTGGATAACGCGGCGCTGGGGCACAATCGACAAGACAGAAAACCTCACGTTCATCTTCAAGGATGGGCTTGTCACGGGCGAATGGCACGGGGAAGACGCCCGCACGATACTTGAGGTGCTCTCCCGGCCCGAAGACTATCCCCACATCGAGACCTATAACTACTGGCCGGGCCCGAACAGCAAGACCTACGTCGCCTGGGTACTCCGCCAGAGCGGGCTTCGCGTGGATCATCATCCGCTGGCCATCGGCAAGGACTACGTCGGGCTGTGGGGTTTTGGAGCCTGGACAACAACAACGGGAACCGGTGTTCAGATTGAATCTCCCATCGTCGGCCTCAAGCTTGGCCTCATGGATGGCCTGGAAGTCCACGTGCTGTGTTTGACCCTTGGCATAGATCTGTGGCCCCCTGCCCTGAAGACCCCATTGGGTAGGTTCGGCATGGCCGAGTGATGCCGAACCGCCCACCGATAGTCAGGGCGTATTGCCTGGGCGAAGTAACTCGAAGGTTCGCGGCCGACTGACTCCCACACGCAGCTACGGAGACGCCGTGCTTGCGGACGGAAGAGCTCATCCGCGTCGGACTCCCATGCCCGCGGTAGGAACGCCCGACGCGCGCTGTGGTCACGCTCGGTCCAGTTGGTGACGCGGTGCTTGGTCTTGCAATTCGAGTGGACTCCTGAGTTCATGCGCGAAGCCTTCGGTCGGAAGATGCCTGAAGCCCAAGAAATTCCAATCCAGCACCGACAGGGGGGCCGAATAGTGCACCAACGCTCCACCCGGGGGCAGCAGCAGCTCCCGGCGAAACTCCTCGCTACGGCCCTATTCCGAGACCTGTTTTGCATGTAGGTTCTGGTTTCCATTCCGCCGCTCCCCAATAGCCAGGTCACATGTACGTCTCCAAGATGTCG
>JBLHLB010000274.1:0-5853 GCA_047618505.1 Planctomycetota bacterium | reverse complement strand
ACGCCCTCCAGGCCTTCGTACTGATGCGACGCTACTACGCGTCCGATGACTCGTCCGAGGTACATGGGCTTCTAGCGCCACTTCTCGTAGACGTTCTCACCACCGACATCCCAGCTGTCGACGATTGCCATGATCACGGCGTCGCAGGGCTTGCCATCCGTGAGGGTGGTCTGGCGTGCGCTGGATCCCGCGGCGTAGAGAACCATGTCGCCCACGCCGGCCTGGACGGAGTCGACGGCGACCACGTACTGAGGCTTGGGTTCGTTCTGGTGGTCGTGGATTTGGAGCACGAGCAACTTGAGGTTCTCAAGTTTCTCGTCCTTCTGACTCGCGACGACACTTCCGACGACTCTTCCGATCAACATTGCGGTGTGGGGGCTGGGGCCCTTGTGGTTGGAGCTAGCGACCGACTGATCAGCGCACGACGAGTTCGATCTCGCCAACGGGCATCAGCTCTTCGATCAGGCGGCGGCGGAGTTCTTCGTGCACGATGACCTGCATGTCCTTCCAACCCGGAACAGGGCGGATGGCGGAGACGTGGAGGAGCGCGCTGCCGGTGGGGAAACGCACGGGCCCGATCACGACGCCGGTACCGGCAACGGTCTTGCCGTCGGCGGGAAGCTCATCATAGAAGCGAAACAGAGGGGTGCGAATTCCATCGGGGAAGCGTGGGTCCAAACGTGAAATCCAACCCAGGGCGCCTTGGTTCGCCTGGGAGGCGGGGTCCTGGGAGTTGCGCATGGCATAGGCGCGGAAGGCGTCCACGTCCTGCAGGTCGTCCTTGACCTTGTTCAGCTCGGCGTCGGCTTCGACAAAGGTCAGCTTGATCAGATCGTTCTTGGTCTCCGCCGCCAAGAGGAAGATCGCGTGGGTCTGCAGGGCGACACCAAAGCGTCCATCAAAGAAGTCGCGCTCGGCTCCATAGGCGCGCTTGAGTCCCGCAGCGTCAAAGGAGCGATCCACCGCAAGCCGTGTCAAGGCAGCGATCGCAACCGAGGGGTCGCGGCCCAGGGCGTCGAGGCTCGTTCCCCGGGCGCGCAATAGATCCTGGAAGGAGACCATTTGCCCCTGACTTGCGGCGCCGGCCTCGGCCTTGAGGCGACGGCGTTCCAGCTCGTCTCCCATGGCCTCGGTGCGCGCTTCGGCCGACAGGTCCGGCAAGCGACGCTCCAGGCTGTGAAGAAGCAACATGTGCCAGGCTGTTTCACGAATGTCGACGGATTCGAGGTTCGCTAGGAGTTCGGAGCCAAGCTCTTCCGCGCTGACCGAGACACCACCGCAGCGCGAAACGATTCCGTCGCTCCAGGGCGGGGGCAGGTCTTCGTGGCCCCGGCGTGCGAGGGTCTCACCCAACCAAATTTCCTGGCTGTCCGGAGAGACTTCGGCGCCGGGATCGAGCTTCAGGGCGCGGCGGGTGAGCTCTTCCTGAACGAGCTGCAGCCGTAGGTAGTCGCGGAACTTCTCCAGGTCGATTCCGCGGCGCGCGATCTCGGCGTCGATGCCGCCTTCGCCGCCACTCTCACGCACATCGGCGTCGAGTTCGCGCCAGCGGCGGGTGACTTCCTCCGCCGATATGACCAGGCCTTCTTCGCGACTGACCTCATCGAGCACCTTGGCGCTCAGGAGCAGGCGCAGGAGATCTCGCCCGGAGCTGGTCATGCCGAAGCGATCCAGGAGGATCGGTAGGAATTCAGCGCGGGTGATCGAGAGACCTTTGCCGCGGGCGATGATAGGTGTTGAGGCTTCCTGGACATTCCCTTGATCCCCGTCACCGGTCGCGGCTTCGGCGGGGACCTGGGCTTGGGCGCTGGTGCACAGCAGGAGCGACAGGAGCACGCCCGGGAGGCGCGGGGAGAGGACTCGTCGAAGGCCGACGTAGCTGGGGGGAGGGCACTGCATTGGACCGGCAGAATAGCGGGCTTGCGCCCCGGGTGCGACCCGCCAATCTGTGCCCTTGGGGCTCCTCGGTCGGTGTGCCGTCCCCGCCTAGGGCTTGCGTAGCCTGTCTGGCTGTCTATCGTGGGCCCATTGGTGGGGTCGGGGACCGTTCCGATCTCATCCGGTCGAAAAATTGAGTTCCCGCGTTCGTCCCACAGTTCGGGACGGCTCACCCACGGCTGGTCCGCTTCGGCGGCGGAATCAGTTTTCACCCCCCCAGGGCCCGCGCGGCTCATATCCAGTCCGTTTTGGGCCGATCCACGAGCCGTATGAACGACGTCGAATTCCTGGCCCTCTTGGTGCACCGCGAGCACCTCTCGCGGACCGAGGCACAGCAACTTGTGCCGCGGCTGAAGGAGGGGGCGACCCTCGACGATCTCCTGATCGAGGATCTGGGATGGAGTGAGGAAAAGGTCGATGAGATGCGCCGCACGCGCGCCGGGGAAATACCTGAGCTACCGGGCTTTGATGTCCTGGGGAAGATCGGCACTGGTGGGACCGCTGACGTTTTCAAGGCGGCAGACGTGCGACAGGGACAGCGGGGCCAAACCGTGGCGCTCAAGGTCCTCCAGCCGGCATCCACCGCCCACGCACCAACACGCAAGGCCTTCATTGCCGAGGCGCGTCTGTTGCAGAAATTGTCGCACCCCAATTTGATCAGTTGCTCCGGTGTGGCCCGAAGCGGGAATACCTTCTTCTCGATGCTTGAATACATCGAAGGTCACACGGCCTTGGAGTTGCTAGACGAGCGCGGCGCATTCACGGAGGAAGAAGCCCTGCGTGTGATCCTCGGGGCGGCCGAGGCCCTGCGCTATCTCTCCGGTGAAGGCGTTGTCCACCGTGACGTCAAGCCGGGCAATGTGATGATCACCAAGGACAACAAGGTCAAGCTGATCGACCTCGGATTCGCGGTTAGCGTCATGGGAGAAGCGGCGGGGGGCGAGGCCTCAGATGCAAGTGAGACAACCGTTGGAACTGCCGCCTATCTCTCACCGGAGCAGGCGCGCGGCGCGGCCATGGCGGACTCCCGTTCCGATGTTTATTCTCTTGGGGTTTCGCTCTTTCACCTTGTCGTCGGTCACCTGCCCTTTGAGGGGTCAGACGACGGTGAGATTCTGCGCAAGCAAGTCATGGACTCCCTCTCATCCCCTGAACTCAAGGGACGCGGGATCTCCCCGCACCTGCACTACTTCATTGAGAAGATGGTCGCCAAGGATGTCGAGGATCGCTATCAGGGCTTCGATGAACTGATCGCCGATATCGAGCAGCAACTGCGCGGGCGTGATGAGATGGACTTCGGTGCTGAGGCGAAGCGGCGATCGAAGGCGGCACCCATTCGACGTCGACGCCGCTGAGACTTACCAGCGCCGACCTGTGCCCGCCGACCTGTGCCCGCCGACCCCAACCCGCCGATTCATGCCCGCCGATTCAGTCTCCGCCGTCGTACCCTTCACCTGGGCCTGCCGACGTTCTGGGCGTTGTTGCAGCGCGCCCGGGGGCTATGTCTGGGTGACTGATGGGGAAGTAGATGCCATGGCGGCAGCGAAGGGACTCTCCAGCGCGGGCTTTCGCACGCAGCACATGCGTGTTGTTCCCGATCCCCGACCCGGTGCCAATCGAGGCCAACCGCTCGAGGCTCTAGCGGAACATGGAGATGGTCGCTGCACGCTTCTTGAGGGTCACAACGAGTGCAGCGTTTACTCTGCGCGGCCGGAGCACTGCCGCGCATTCCCGCATTGGCCGTCGGTTCTAGGTGACAGGGCAGGCTTTGAACGTGCCCGCTCGACCTGTCCGGGGATCGCCATCATGGTCAGCAAAGAGAAGCGCGAGCTGGCCTTCAAACGCCTGGACTCCTTGGCCCACGAGCTGACCGCAACTTGGGTGGCGGAATCCAGTCGATGCGAAGTGCAAAGCACCTGTTCTCGTCCCGCGGGGGAGGACTCGCAACACTTCGTGGGCGGGCTCGAGGCGGACTGGATCTTGGCGCGCGCCGGTCAGCCCCTGCAGGCGGCGGAGCCTGGGGCGGGCTGCCCATGGCGCGGAGCAGGGCCAGGTAGCGAAGGTCGTTGCCGGGCAGGTTCAGGTCGGCCACTGACCTGCATCCTTAGGGCGTTTGGAACCAACCCCACGGAGCGCGAGGAGCGCGCCTCCCATGTTGTGGACCAGCTACAAGCGCTCACTCAAGAACTGTCTTGGCCCATCTCCTACGGCCGCCTCAGCGAACAGATCGCGAGCCGAAGGGGACAGCACGGTTCGGCTTCGACCTAACACGTCATCGCAGCGGCTCCAATCGGTTCGCTGCAGCGTGTGGAGGTGTCGCCGGTGCACGCTGGTCTTACTGGGCCCAACACTACACTCCATTTCATCCGGTTCTCGGCGACGAAGAGAGTCGCTAAGAAAACCGGATGGAACGCAGAATAGACCCCGTCAGCGAGTGAGAGCCACGTGCCCGATAGGCCGAGGGCGAGTACGGATTAGAGCAGGTTGAAGGTCACGTCGAAGCGCACACGAAAGGGATCCTCAGCCGCTTCTACATCCGTGGCGAGAGCCCAGACGCGGATGCCGACACCTTCCTTCCAAGTGTACTCGGTACCGAAAATGTATCCGCTTTGACCAGCCCCATTTCCGGTGCCGGGCAGGGGCGTGTCGTCTTGACTAACGGGCCCATAGAGCGCGTTGGCCTCCACATCGAAGACTCCACCGAAGAGACTCCAATCGCCTTGGTTGCTGTTGTTCCCAAGCTTGGCCCCAAGGGCGAAGCCCGAGTCCTCGCCGCTGTCGTCGTCGACGTTGCGCATGACCTGCACAAAGCCCTGGGTTCGTCCCATCGGACCACCGTCATAGGTGGCGGCGACGAAGGCGTCAAAGATGCCGAAACCACCGTTCCCGGGCGTGTTTCCCGAGGGGAGCAGTCCGCCGCCTCCAGTGCCAGGGTCAGTGCTATCGCCAGTGCTGGACCAGTCCGAGTAGGCAATAGAAGTTTGAAGATCGAGCTTGTCATCGACCGGGAACCACATATTGGCCTGCACGCCGAACATGTGCGGATCGCTGGCCCCGCTGTTTTCCAGGGCGATGATGCCGGTTGTGCGCAGGTCAAGGTGCGCGCTGCCCTCCTCTGTATGGGGTGCCCAAATGGCGCTGACTCCGTCCGGGTGGAGGTCGGCGTCCCAGGTGAATTCACTGAAGATCGGAGGCGCAGAGAAGACGTGGGGGATCTTGCCAACACGAACATCAAGTTCTTCGCTTGCCTCCCAAGCGAGGTAGAAGCGGTCAACGGCGACCTCTGCTCCGGCAAAGCCAGAGGCGCCATCGCCGAAGTCCCAGTAGGGTGAACGCGCGTCGCTACCGTCGTTCACCGTGGACATGCGCACCTCACTGCGTAGACCTTCCGCGATTTCATAGTGTGCGCCGATGCGCAGGCGCATGCGGCCTCGATACCTGTCCGTTCCGTTGAGTTGATCCCAGGTACCTTCGGCGCGTATGCGTCCTTGGCCGTAGAGGCGGAAGCGCTCAGGGGGGGCGACCTCTTCATCTGAGATTGGGGCGGACACGACCTCATTGCCGGAGACAGTGGGTTGCAGAAGACTTGCGAGAAGGAAGATTGTCTGGAGCACGGTGGGTGATTGGCTTTGGGTCGTCTGGTTCGGGGTTGACCCCCAGGAAAAGCAAGGCACCGATTCAATGAAAGCACCCGTTTTGATTACGCGTGGGTGGTTTCCTCGCCGTTCGACGGGAAATCTAGGGTCCGGCATAAACGGACTCGCCCTCTTGGCGTCATGGGACCGGCACTCCAGAATTCACTTCCCCGGATCGACCTCTGTCGCTTGGAATGGGAGGCGCGTGATTTCCCTGGGAATTCCTCGCCGAGTTCGTCGTAGAAGAGTCGCTTCGCTGTCGTGGGGAATCCCTCTGGGT
>JBLHLB010000273.1:0-5875 GCA_047618505.1 Planctomycetota bacterium | reverse complement strand
CCGGTCGCGCAGCGCGCGCAGCCGTGGGCGAAATGGGACCGGTGGAATCGCTACCCCCCGAACTGCGTGCGGGCGAAGCGCTCGAACTCCTCGGCGGGATCGCGGGCCTTACTCCGAGCGAACTCCGTAGCGCAAGCTCACAGGCCCTCGAACGGGTCGGGCTCGGCAAGGAAGGGCGCACGACTCTCGGTCGCTTCAGCCTCGGAATGAAGCGACGCTTCAGCCTTGCTGCGGCGACGTTCACAACCCCCGCCCTGTTGTTGCTCGACGAACCCTCGGCCGGACTCGACGCGCCCGGACACGCGGTCTTGACGGAGCTGGTCCGCGACGCCTGCGCGCGTGGAGCGGCCGTGCTCTTTGCCTCACACCAACTGGACGACCTGGCCGCCTTTGCGGACCGCATCGTCGTTCTTGTGGACGGCCAGGTGATCGCTAGCGGCACACCCCTGGACTTGGTGAGTCAAACGCAGAGCGGGAGATTGGAACTGGACGGCATCGACGCGGATGGCCTGGCTAGGCTCAGCGAACTCGCGAAAGAATCCTCTTTCCAAGTCACCGGAAGGGGACCCGGACGTGCCGCATTGGCCCGTCTATTCGTCGACCGCGCGCGGTCCGCCCAGGGGATTGAACAGCCGTGATACGAGTCGCTCTTGCCCTAGCGCGTCTTGCCTTGCGTCGAAGCCTGGGCTGGCCGCTCTTGCTCGGCGTAGTGATCGTCTTCACCATGGCCATCCTACCGGGGGCGAGCATGCCCGAAGCGGTCACCGGTGACACCGCGTCTTTGGGCCGCATGCTGGCCCGTTCGCGACTGTGGATGTTGACCGGCTTGATCGTGACTTTGTTGTGCATCCCACGGGCGGCCTCAGCGGCGAACGCAGCTCGTTCCCTGGAAGGCGATCTGTTTAGCGCCTCCGCCCTCCCCCGTTCGATCGACGTGCTCGCCACCTGGTGCGGTGTCGCGTCCGCGGGCATGATCCTGCTCGTCCTCGGCGCAATATCCGCGGAGCTCGCCGCCGGCGGGTCAGGCGAAGCTCTCAGTCCGGCGGCGAACTTTGAGAATCCTTCGATTCGTCTAGTGGAGCGCAGCGGCGCCCGTTGGGAAATCCCCCTGGACGAAGGACTCTTGGAACAGGCCCAGGATCCACGCGCTCGCCTCCTCGTCGACGTCGTCGCCTTGCCGTGGGAAGCTCGCTCCACGAGTTTCAGTGCCCACGTGGACGCGGATGAATCCAGCGGTGAAACGGTTCGGGTCTTGCTAGACGGCCGCGCTCGCCTCTCGCTGCCCCTAGGCCGGGGAAAGACGCGCACCCTAGAAATAGGGAGGGCGGACGAAGGCGCCGTTGCGATCGTGCCCGCAAGCAGCATAGCCCTTCACTTGGCGGCACCCCTTGGGGAGCGATCGGCGAGCCTGCGCCTCTTCGCGAGCGGCGCCCTTTCGCTTCTGGCTGCCTGTGCCTTGGCCCTTGGCCTGGGGACCTGGATGCAGGCCTGGATTGCGAGCTTGGGAGTCTTGTCCCTTGGCCTGACACCAGCGTTGCTCGGCCTCCACGGTCTTCCCGGTGCGCGCATCGGGAGTCTTCTCACGGGCGATGTTCCGCCGGCCATGACGTTCCCTGAAGCGGCGGTTCTTCTGGGAGCGATCCTCTTGGGACTCGGCTTGGCCGCGGCAGCGCGCGGCAGGCGCAGGGAGTCCTAGTGCGTCCGTCAACAGTCAGAGGTTTCCTGTGTATCGCCGGTCTCGGTTTGATTCTGCTCGGTGCACAAATGGGCAAGGCGGAACGGAACGCCGGGGATTCCAACACAGGCCCCGGCCGACTTCTCGGCCCCTTCGCCGACCTCGCCAAGGACATCACCTGGATCGCGGCCCAACGAGCAATCGTTGCTGGGGAAGAGTCGCGCGCCATCCTCCTGGCGGAACGCGCTGTAAGCCTGGACCCGCGAGACGGTTTCGGTTGGGAGCGCTATGGCACTCTAGTGGGCACGCTCTTGGCCTCTCCGGCGAGCGAGGAGGATCCCGCGGTGCGACTGGCCTGGGTACGTGCCGCCCTCGAGATCTTTGAGCGTGGGCAGGAGCGCTGTGACAGCCCAGCTAGCCTTGCGAGAATACGCGCCTTCTATCTTCTGACCCGGGCACAGAGCGACCCTGAACTGCCTTGGCCCGGGGGTCCCTCCGAACCTTGGGAATTGGCAGCAGAGGCCTTCGAAGCCAGTGCAAGACTCTATTCTGATTCAGAGGACCGAGCGCAGGTTCTGCTCTTGGCGCGCGAGGCCCGCGCCGCCGCGGAAGATCTGCGCTAGCAAGCAGTCCGTTGAGAATCAGCAGCTTCCCGATTGGTCTCCCGGTCTCGCCACGCAAGGCGACAGGTTACCCATGTAGCTGTACCTGTACCTAAACCGGTGGTTCTAGCGCGGGTGGTTCTGGCAACGCAGCCAGGCGATTCGTTAGGTCGAGCGGGGAGCCGAGCGGGGAGCGGCTGTTATTCAACGGGTTGCTAAGACCTACAACCCTCGTTCACAACACGCGCGGTAGCCCACTCCGCTGCGCGCAGAATCGCAGTCACATGGTTTCCCGCCCGCGCTTTCCCCTGGCCAGCGATGTCGAAGGCAGTTCCGTGGGCGGGACTTACGCGCAGGTAGGGCAGTCCTAGGAGAACGGTCAAACCGTCGTCCGGCGCGTGAAGTTTGACGGGGATGAATGCTTGGTCGTGATAGAGGGCTAGAACGCCGTCGAAGCGTCCGGTACTGGCTCGATAGAAAACGGTGTCCGGCGACTCCGGGCCACTCACGTCGAGTCCGCTGGCGCGTGCCTGCGCCAAGGCGGGAGCTAGCAGGTCGAGCTCTTCACGCCCCAGGATGCCCGCTTCACCGGCGTGGGGATTCAGGCCAGCCAGGGCTAAGCGGGGTCGCTCGAAACCGAGAGAGCGCAACCCGTCGTGCAGCAGTTGAAGGTGGCGTAGGACTAGTTCGGGTTCGATGCGCGCCAGGGCAATTTTCAAGGGCAAGTGCCTCGTCAACAAGAGCACTCGCAGGTTCTTGGCAATCGCCAGCATTTGAAGGTCCGGCGTGCCGGCCCAGCGACCGAGCAACTCCGTTTGCCCCTCGCACTTCTCCCCCGCCAGATGCAGGGCTTCCTTGGAAACAGGCGCGGTGACGAGAGCGTCTACGACGCCCGCCTGGGCCAGGGCAGCGCCCACACGTAGGGCGGCGAGTGCTGCTCGTCCGCCAATTGCCTGGGGCGCGGCCATGCTCCAGCCACCGGGCGTTTCCACGTCCACCCAGGTGCAATTAAATTCACCCGTGGGGAAGCTTTGGGCCAGCGCCCCGGCGAAGGACTTGGCGTTGACGGAGTCCGGCGGGAGCTCGTCCTCGCAAATCGACCGGCCGGCAACGCCCAGTTTCCACTCGTCTTGCTGTGCGTCGCTCACACTGTCCTTCCATGCCGCCTGGAAATCCCGGCGCAGGTCCGGGTGACCGATAAGAACGAAGCGAGCTACGGCGCGAACCGCGGGATTCGCCAGGGCTCCGAGAACGATTTCGGGACCAATCCCGGCGGGGTCGCCAAGGGTCAGCGCAAGCAGCGGACGGGGATGCATGTGCGCATTCTAACCCTTCCCGTCGCAGGCCGGACGCAGCTCTTCGTTCAGCCTCCAGAGGTAACTCAGGAGTTCAGCCACCGAGGAATAGAGCTCCGCGGGGATCTCCTCTCCTGTGTCACAGATGGAAAGCAGCTCCAGGAGGTCGCCATCCTCACGCACGGGCACATTGTTCTCCTTGGCAGCTTCAAGGATCCGCTCCGCAACATCGCCGATGCCCTGGGCCACAACCCTCGGGGCGCCGTCTTTCTCCTGGCTGTAGCGCAGGGCAACGGCCCGCCGCGCAGCCTTGAGTACGATCGGCTGGGGATTGGCCCCATGGGCAAACCCGGCGGGCAGCGGGCCCCGGGAGTCCTTTCGGGTGTGGGAGGTCTCGCTCATCCGGCCAAGTCCAAGACGTGGTGATCACGCAGATAAGGCACATCGCGGGCCTGCACCTCTAGGGCTAATTCTTCGGACGAGCCTAGGCGAGCAGTGATCGCGATCTCGCGCTTACCGTCGCCCAGGAGCTTCGCAATTTGTTCGGAGTCCCGGGTCAGCCGTTCAGCGATGTCATCTCGTTCCACCAGGAGGCGCACGCTGGTGCGATCCTTGGCGCGCAGGATGTCGACCCGGATTGGCCCCAGCTGCGAAAAGGACACGCCAAGCACCAAGCGCTGAGCGCTCTCTTCCTCCTCTTCCTCACCTGACCCCTGTTCACGTTCGTGGATTGCCAAGCGCACCGTCGTCCAGGCGGAACCGTCGGAGTACGGGAAGCTCCAAATCAGAGCATCACCCGATTCCTGACGCGCAGCGTTGAGGAGTTGTTCGGCCTCGAGCCCGGCCAGGGCATGGTGAATCGCCTCCCTTAGGCTGCCCTCCGGAAGAGTCTTATGCATCCCGATGAGGCGTCCCTTGAAGCTCGTGGCGAGGTGGGCAAAGACCGCGGGGTCGGCGCCTTCATTGGCGGCCTTGAGGAGCGCCGCTTCGTGGCGGAGTGCGGATCCCTGGAGGGCCTTACGTAGAGCATCGCCGTCGGTAGCGGAGTCGAGCAGCTCATTTTCCAACTTGGTCAACAGGTCCGTCAGCGCCCCACTGTCCTTACCGGCCTGCGGAAGCCCGGCCCGCAGACGGTTGGCCAGCTCCTTAAGCAACTGACCCACCGGGCGATCATCTCCAATGACGCTGCGCAGGGCCCCCAGCAGGGGAATTTCACCGGCACCAATCTGGCTCAAGAGGTTGAGGATGATGCCGTCGGGCCCCTGGGCAACCTGTGCAAGGATTTGCTGACCAAGCTCGAAGCGAACGTCGCTCACCACGGCCACTCTGTGACGCCCAATGGCAAGGCTAAGGGTTCCCGGTGTATCGCTCTCCATGATCGTGGCGAGCACCACACGACCGTCTCGCATCACCTGAGAAAGGTCCGGTTGAAGCACGCTCGGGGGCGGGCGGAGGCCGTTGGTGGCCGCTGCTGCGGGTATAGGATCCATGGGGGTGGGCCTCGGGCCCGACCCTGTTATCGGACGGCGGGGTGAATCCTTTACCGCCTCCGACAACGATGGAGCGCTGGTTCACCTGATGTGCCGGCAAAACAGCCTTGGCTCTCCCCTGGAGGCCGTTTTCTACACTCCACATTTGAGAACACGCCCCACCCCAGACGGCGTGCCCGCCCCAAAGACCAAGGCATCCGAAGTTGAGGATGCCTGCCGAATCACTCCGACCGGGGCCTACTCGACCTCAGGGAGTCCAGTCCATGCCGAAGAACAGCGACGTCCGGCGCGTACCGAAACTAGGGTCGTACTCGGTCCAGTTGTCCTGGGTCATGCCCTGGATGCCGGCGTAGATATTGAAATTCTCATTGGGTCGATAGCCCAAGCGCATGTCGGCCCGGACGTATTCGGCCCGGCGCAGGAAGTCGCCTAGACCTTCGACGGCGTAAATCCCCAGGTCGAGTTCCCAGGCTTCGCTGATGTCATAGAACGAGCGGATGCTGCCGGAGTGCTTCGGTGATTCTTCTTCCGTACCGAGGTTCTCGCCCGTGGGCTTGAACTCGTAGTCACCTGTTTCAAAGGAGTAGGCAGAACGAACGCTCCACTTATCCGAGGGCTTCCAGTCCACGGCAACTTCTGCTCCATGGGTAGAAGCTTCGCCTTCGTTGACCGTGATGATGTTGCCTGCACCGCCAAGCACTTCCACCCGCAGGTCATCGTACTGGTTGAAGAAGATCGCCACGTCCGCGCTGAGCTCCTCAGTGATGATTTCGCGGTAGCCCATCTCATAGGAGATGACTTCCTCTGAATCGA
>JBLHLB010000272.1:0-5890 GCA_047618505.1 Planctomycetota bacterium | reverse complement strand
TTGGGGGGCAAGTTGGCCAAGCCCGGTGGCGTTGCCGAAGTCCTCCCCGGTCACGAGCGTAGCTTCCTGGCCTGCCTCCCCGTGGGTGAACTTCCCGGTGTGGGTTATTCCATCGGCACGCGCTTGGAACGCTTTGCGATTCGCACCGTGGGAGAGCTCGCCTTGGTTCCGCGCGAGGTCTTGTTCGCGAGTTTCGGGCGTGACGGGTTGACGCTCTTCGATCGCGCCCGTGCCCTGGATCCAAGTCCCGTGGAGGTCACCCACGCCTTTGACGACTCCGGCAACCTAGTCGTACGCCCACCACGTTCGATTCGGCGCGAAACCACCTTTGAACCCGAGGAAGGCCGGCGGGAGCTGTTGCTTGCGATGTTGTCCTATCTGACGGAACGGGCTGCGTCTCACCTGCGCCGACACGGACTTCTGTGCGGGTCGATCGAAGTACGTTGCCGTTGGGTCGACACACGCGCGCGCATCGAGGGCGCCAGAAGCGGGGGCGGCGGCGCAAGCGCCAAGAAACGCCGCGCCCTCGACCGTCCCAGCGATGCAACCAGCACGCTCTTTCAGCATGCACGCGAGCTCTTTGAAGGACTCCCCCACCGACGCGCCCTTGTAAAGAACATCGGACTGACCCTGCTGACCCTGCGCACCAGCGACGGCTGGCAAGGACAACTCTTTGGCGCACCGCTATCCAAGGGATGTGCCGACGAACACGGGGCCAGTCGCGCGGACCGCCACCGTCGCCTGGACACGGCGGTCGATGGCCTACGCCAGAGGCTCGGATTCGGCAGCGTCATGCGCGGAAGCAGTGCCGAGCTACGAAAGACCCACGCGCTCGGGCCCGACGGATTTCGCCTGCGAACCCCCTCTCTGAACCAATAGAGGCGATCGGGGACAACGAGGAGAGACTTACACGGGATGAAATAACGAAGAGGCGCTACCTTCGCCTGATGAAAACGACCTCCAACCTCCTGCGCTGTGCACTGCTTCTCAGCCTGAGTCTTGGCGCGAGCTGTGCCCATGAAACCCACGCCCTGCGAATGGATCCCGGGATGACGGAAGCCCTGCTGGCGAAGAGCACATTGGCTACACCACAGCAAGCCAACCAAGCGGGGTCAACGAACGGTCACAGTCACCGGGTTACGCCCGTGCAAGGCGGAGCCGTCGAAGTTGGCATTGGACTTGGTCGTCGCAATCTGGACGACGTCTGGGGTGAGGCGGACGAGATGTTCAACTACTTCGCCCTGGACCTGACGGCGCAACCGCGCGGCTGGCCCGTGGAACTCACCATGCGCCTCATGACGGCAGGCGTATCGGATCGCCCCGAATTCTCGACCATGGATGTCGAACGCGCAGACCTGACGGATATCGATGTAGGGCTACGCGTCCCCCTAGAGTTCGAAGGCGGCACGCGCTTGACCCTCGGCGGCGGAATCGCCTGGATCGAGGCGACCCTCAGCGAAGACGACGATTTCTTTGACTGGGATCTCGGCTGGGATGAGGTCGACAAAGACGAGGACGTGGGCTGGTGGGCCGGCGCTGGTTTGGCCCTCCCCATCGGTGGCGGGCACTCCCTGGGCTTCGACGCACGCTGGACAGACGTCGACCTAGTGCTTGAGCGAAGGGAAGTCCCCGCCGGTGGCTGGACCTTCCTGGTTTCCTGGATCTTCCGGCATCGCTTTCACTAGGGGGAGCACTGGCGCTAAGGGAGGGGTGTGGGGAAGTCTTTCCCGCGCGAGCTTCTAACCCCGCATCAGTCGAGCGCCAGACCCCCGCCGCCGCCCGCGAGGTCGATCGCCAGACGCGCCTCAAGCTGGGCCTGTGACTGGGACCCCTCCTGCGGGAGACAGAGAAGAGCTAGACAGCGTGGTAGGGTTTTGTTAGGTTTTCAGTTCGTGCCGGGGGGATCACGCTTGGACCCACACGATGCCTCCGACCTCTCGCCCCGTCTCCCCCCGCACCGATGGTGCCCCCCCTAGGGGCTCCTACGCAGCCCTGCGCGTTCACGGCTGGCATTCGCTTTTGACCGGCGTAGATGCTCCAGAGGTGCTCCTGAAGCGGGCCCAGGAGCTGGGTCTCTCGGCCCTAGCCTTGACCGATGTTGACACCCTCTCCGGGGTGGTCGAATTCCTGCAGGCACACGCACGCATGGAAAACCTGGGGGGACAGCCGCCGCCGCGTGCCCTGGTTGGCGCGGAATTGAGCGACCCTGGCGGCAAACCCGGACGCGTGATCGCTCTGGTTGCAGAGGAAATTGGCTGGGGCAATCTGTGCCGATTGGTTTCTGCGCGGCGACTGGGGGATGACCCCGGCGACGCAGAGGCGGAGCTCAATGGTCCCGAAGATTTTGACCTGGCGGCCGCCGCCCGGCGATGGCACCGAGGGCTGTTTCTCCTGGTCGACCATCCACGACTCGCCTTCGCCCTAGCCGGACGCGTGCCGGCCGAACGCCTACTAGTCGCCATCTCCCCCGCCGCCCTCGCCAAGGTTTCCAAACGCCGCAGCACACGCACCCGCGTCGTCGATGGAGAGACCACGCCCTCACCCCTCGAAGAACCCAAGTGTCCGCCGCCCGCGCGAGCTGTTCCCGCCGAAGTCCTAGTGGAAACCGCTCGCACCCTCGGACTCGCTACCGTCGCCGCAGCAGATGTCTACGGCGCCCACCCCGAAGCACGCGCCCACCAACACTTGCGCACGGCTATCAAGCACAACGCTCTCAGCTGCGATCTGCCGGAGGAGTGGTTGGCCGAAGAGCCCTTACACCTTTTGTCGACGGAGGAAATAGCGCGACGTTTCCAGGACCTCGTCGACGCCCCCGGACCCTTTGGGAAGCTGTCGCAGAATGGATCTGTTCCCGCCTTACTCGCGCGCACCGAACTCGTTGCCAACGCCTGCCGCTACACCCCACCCCTCGGCGGCGTGCTGTTTCCGGAGGTCGAACTCAAGGAGCACGAAAGCGCCTACTCGCGCCTCTCGGAACTGGCCTTCGACGGCGCCCGCAAACGTTATCGACCCCTGCACCCCGAAGTCATTCGACGCCTCGACTTCGAACTGCGCGCGATCGAAGACCTGGGTTTTGCCCCCTACTTTCTCCTGGTGCAGCGCATCGTCGACTTCGCCCGAGACGAGGGCATTCCCCACGTCGGGCGCGGATCCGCTGCGGACAGTTTGGTCGCCTATTGCTTGGGAATGACCGACGCCGATCCCCTGCGCTACCGCCTGCCTTTCGAGCGCTTCCTCAACCCCAGCCGCAAGGATCGGCCGGACATCGACTTGGATTTCTGCTGGCGCCGCCGCGACGAAGTCATCGCCCACATCTGGGACGCCTTCGGCACGGAACGCACGGCCATGATCGCGACCTTGAATCGCTTCCGCCTGCGGGCGGCCTTTCGCGAAGCCGCCCTGGCCACGGGCTTGCCGCCGGCGGAAATCAACCGCTGGTCGCGGCGCCTGCCCTGGTCAATTTCGAATGCTGGGTCAGAGGCAACAGCCTTTGACGGGAGTACGGAGAGTCGTGCCCTTGGGGATGAGGAAGGGGAGGATGGAGTGGGATCGGGGGAGGATGGGGCAGAGGGATTTGAGACTTTGCCTGACACTTTTGGGGGGGCACTTCGGTCTTCCCCCGGGTGGGCGGGGGTTAGGGATGGGGCTGCAGGGAACAGCGCTCATAGGGCGTCTTCCCAACCACAAAACCCAATCGCACGCGCCCTAGCCTCAACCCCCGAGTGCCGTGATTTCCCCTTCGATGATCCGCGCTGGCAAAGGGTTCTCGACACCGCCGCCGCCTTGATCGACGCACCTCGGCATCTCGGGCTGCACCCCGGTGGCGTTGTCGTAGCCCCCGGGAAAATCACCGACACCGTTCCCTGTCAGCGGGCGGCCAAGGGTGTCGTCATAACCCAGTTCGACAAGGATGCCGTCGAAGCTATCGGGCTCGTCAAGATGGACCTGCTCGGCAACCGCGCCCTCACCGTGCTCGACGATTGCTTGCAACTGCTGCACGACCAGGACATCCACCCGGATCTTGCCAACCTCGACGAAGACGACCCCCCTACCGCCGAGCTGCTCGCCCGCGGCGGGACCCTGGGTTGCTTTCAAATTGAGTCGCCGGGCATGCGGCACCTGTTGCAGCAAACCGCCGCGAGCACCATGGACGATGTGATCCAAGCCGTGGCTCTGATCCGTCCCGGGCCGGCGGGTTCGGGCATGAAGGATGCCTATGTACGGCGCTTCCGGGGAGTCGAAGAGCCCACGCCACCGCACCCGCGCTTGGTGGAGCTATTACGCGAGACGCACGGAGTCCTGCTCTACCAAGAAGACATCATGCAAGCTGTCGCCCTGATGGCGGGGCTCGACCTGGCCCAGGCGGATGAGCTTCGGCGTGCCCTGGCGAAACGGCGCGGCGATGTGTTGGAACGCATGCATACCCTCTACCGCGAAGGTTGCCTACGAAACGGAGTCAGCGAAGAGCAGGCGGCCAGTGTTTGGGAACGTATCGTCGCCTTCGCTTCCTTCGGGTTCTGCAAAGCCCACGCGGTCACCTACGGACGCATTTCCTACCGCGCCGCCTGGCTCAAGGCACACTTCCCCGCCGAGTATTTGGTGTCCTTCCTCAACAGCCACACCGGTTACTACGAAGCGCGTGTCTATGTCGAAGAAGCGCGTCGGCTCGGTGTTCCCATTCTCCCACCGGACATCAACAGGAGTGCGGCGAACTTCAGCCTCGACCGATCCGGTGATCCGCCGGCGCTACGTGTTGGACTCGCAATGGTCAAGGGGATCAGCTCCGTCACCCTCGATGGCCTTTTCAAAGCTCGCGAACACGGTGGCGCCTTCCTCTCTCTTCCCGATCTCCTCGGACGCACGCTGGCGCGCGTGGACGAGCTGGAGAAATTGATCCAGGCCGGCGCACTCGACGCCTTTGATCGCACGCGACCGGAGATGCTTTGGCGTTTGCATCTGCTCCGGACTCCCCTGCGCCGACCACCCCGGGGTGTTGGGCTGGACCACACACTCCTGGCTTCCTGTGGAGACACGCCCCAGCAACGGGAGCGTCGCAGCGCCCGTGATGGAGCGCTGGCCCAGGGAGGCTGGGGCGGCAAGAGCATCGGGGTCGGGGCCTTACATCTCAAGCGGGGGCAAACGCCATCGCTTTTCGCAGACCCCGAGACACCGGCCTTAGCCCTACCGCGTTTGCCGGAACTCGACCCGATCACGCGTGGACGCTTAGAGCTCGAACTCCTGGGCCTGACCACGGCGCGCCACCCCACCCTGCTGTTTCCCTGTGAAGGCGAAAAGCGCGCCAGAGACAGCAGAAGAAAGCCCCCCCGCATCATCCTCTGCGGAAACCTTGCCCGCCACGGCGGACGCGAAGTCACCCTACGCGGTTGGTTGGCAGCCTCCCGCCGCGTGCGCACCGACAACGGACGCTGGATGCGCTTCGTCACCCTAGAGGACACTAGCGGCCTGGCGGAGGTCGTGCTCTTCCCCGATGTATACGAACGCGACGGGCACCGCCTCACGAATCGCGGCCCCTTCCTAATCACGGGCACCGCAGAGGATCAAATGGGCGCCTGCACCCTGCATGCCCGGGCGATCTACTAACCGCCCTTGAGTCTCAAACTGCCTGCCAAAGAAACCAGAAACCGATCGCATCCACCGTCGCGTGAGCAACGATGACAACGCCAAGGTCTCGCTTGGCAGCGAAGTAGACACCAAAGAGAGCAAGGCTCATCAAGCCCGTTTCCAGCTGCCCTGTCCAGCCCCGGTAGGCATGGGCCAAACCAAAGAGCGTCGAAAGCAGAAGCACCGCCCAGAGCGTGCCCTGATCACGCTTGCCCTTGCCACGCGCACTAGTACCGAGTCCCTCCTCAAGGCGCCGAAGGGCATAGCC
>JBLHLB010000271.1:0-5897 GCA_047618505.1 Planctomycetota bacterium | reverse complement strand
AGTGAACCGGGTAGTGAAGCGTGGCTGCGAGGCTGTGTGCCGACTCTACTCGCTCGTGCTCTCGTGCAAGCCGTGTGGCGCGGACCCCGAGGCATACGTCGAGAGCGTCCCCATGGGGACCGTAACGACACCCGCAGCAGTAATCGCGAGTTTCATGCTCTGGACTCGGCGGGTTGCTCGGCCCCAGCGCTGAGCATCGGCAACCGACAGATATGCTCGTCAAATACTGACGGTCATGGACTGACCGGACGGGCACTTTGTTGCGGGGGGGTGCCGAGGCTTTCGGCTGAGTACTTCTTGCTCTGCCACCCCCTTGGGCGCTCTTGACAACGCAGCGAATCCTCAATCGAGACACCCGGCTTGAACCTACACACGGGCTTGGAACTCAGCCGAACTGCCCAGCTGAACGCGGACCTAAGTCGAGGAGCCTCCAAAGAGGGATCCTTGGCGGTGGCAATCGAAATCTGACCCACTCGGCAGGCGAAAACTGACCCACCCGACCACCTTTCTATTTGTTCCTGGGGGAGCCACGCGAAGCCTGCCCAACGCAGGCTGAGGCGGAGCGCGGCGCTCCGGGGGCAAAGTGCTCTCTGGGTCTCTGTCGTCTCCAAAAGTGGTTAACACCCGGGCGTCCCATGGTTTAGGGCGGCCGCGGGTGCCCTGGCCGGGTTCTGCTTGGCGGCGTCCGGTTGGGACGTCATGCCAACTTCGGTCCTTTTGAGCGTTACCCGCTCGCCTCTCTCCCAGTCCTTCACTGGGAATGGGGGCCAAGCCAAGCCAATCGCCTGAGGCCTACTTTCGGCGCGAGCCCACCTCGGGCGTGCTCTATGAACTCCTGGCCGCGCACCTCGAAACGTTTCTAGCCCGATCCCAGGACGACCCCTGCAAGGCTCCGTTGCCAAGCTATGTCGTTCGAGAGCTGACCGGTTACCTCCAGTGCGGAATCTTGGCCTATGGCTTCAGCCGCTTTCGATGCGATCGCTGTGGCACCGACGACTTGCTGGCCTTCTCCTGTAAAGGCCGTGGTTTCTGTCCCTCCTGCGGCGGCCGGCGAATGGCCGAATCCGCTGCACACTTGGTCGATCATGTTTTGCCACAAGTCCCAATCCGTCAATGGGTTATTTCCTTCCCTTGGGCCCTCCGTTATCTCCTCGCGCGCCGCCCCCATTTGTTAAGCCAAGTGCGCCGTATCTTCTTGCGCGCTGTCTTTGGTTTCTACAAACATCAATCTCGACTTGCAGGCCTGCATCGAGGCCGCACGGGCGCCGTTAGTCGCGTACAGCGCTTCGGTTCCTCTCTCAATTTGAACCCTCACCTGCAACCATTGGTGTTGGACGGCGTCTACTGCGCCACTTCGCCCTACTCTCGTCCCGTCTTTCACGATGCGAGCGACGTTACCCAAGAAGACGTCGAGCAGCTTGTGCGAACGATTCATGCTCGTGTGTTACGTCACCTCGAGCGCCAAGGTTTCCTTGTCGATGATGGAACCATTACCACGTCGCAAGATGAAGTGCAGGAAAGCCTACTTCCACTCTTTCAAGCAGCATCCATTCGCGGCCAATCCCTCCAAGGTTCAGAAGCCGTCGAAAGAGTCTTCCGCCTCGTCCCATCGAATCAGCGCTTCAGGCCCCCCAATCTGTGTGCCGAATTCGACGGCTTTTCATTGCACGCGGCTACCCGAATACCAGCCCATGATCGCGCCACTTTGGAGCATCTTTGCCGGTACATCGGCCGCCCACCCTTTTCATCACAAAGCCTGACTCTCGATTCGACCGGAAGGGTTCTGTTCCAACTTCGCCGCCCTTGGCGTGACGGAACGACCCAACTCCGCTTTGATCCCCTCACTTTCTTGTCTCGCCTCGCGTCTCTCGTACCGCCGCCCAGGGTCCACCAACAGACCTACCATGGACTCCTAGCACCCGGCGACCCTTGGCGTAATGAAGTCGTTCCCGCAAAACGCCTCACGACCCGGGCGGCGGTGAATCCCCCTGAGCCACTCCCCAAGCCCAAGCGCCCGCAGCACCGCTATTTAATGGCTCAGCTGATGCGCCGCGTTTTTGGTTTCGAAGTTCTGCGCTGTTCGGTCTGTCGCCGTCAGCGAAGATTGATAGCGGTAATCTTGGACCGTTCTGCCATCGTCCGGATCCTCAGTCATTTAGGGTTCGAATGTGATCCGCCTCCCATCCAACCGGCTAGGGCACCGCCCCAGTCAGAATTCGCGTTCTGACGAGGCAATCCTAGAAACAACGGGCGACCCACGGGTCACTCCAGGGTTCTCCTATGGCCTTGGAACAAATTGCCTCTGAATTGCGCCCTCGATTCGCCCCCTCAAGCCACAATCCAGCATGGAATCCCGCCCCTTCCAAAAAGGAAAACCAAACCGTTGCTGTTCTCCATCCTGACCAACCTCGTAAGGCCAACTTGGAGCACCTATCCGCCCCTCCCCAGGCCGAGCTGCAGTGGTGATCAAGGGGTGAGGGTGGGGGAGATGTCCCCCGCGCCCAAGCCGACCCAAAGAGAGCCTGGCGTCCATACAAGTGGGAGCCGGGCCGAAGGTCCACATCCGGGGATCCGGTCTGGGCGCTCAAGCATGGACCGATGCAGGGAAAGCGACGGCGAAGCCAGGTTCTGGGGCTGCTGTTACACTGATACCGCCCACCCGAGCCCCCGGACCGGATCGACGCCCCCCCCAAAAAAACCCGAGGCCGCCGGCCTCTTCCCACCCCTAGCAGCCCTCTAACTCTCAGCTTGGAATTCCTATCCACTGAGGATTTGGGACACGATCCCGCGGGCCGAGCGCTATCGTGAGGCCATGGCGGCGCAGGGCCGCTAGAAACGTGGTTGAGGGGCCCCTGGCGGCGCGAGGGCCTCGCCTCGAGCAGGCCGAGGGCAGCTTCAAACGCGGCTAGATTTCAGGGGAAACCGGGCTCAATCCGGTGGGGGACGTCGTTGACTTTGTCAGGGCTGTCTTGCAGCGGGTCTGCCCTCACTCCAGCACCGCCTCCCAGGCGGTTCTCTCGCATTTATGTCCCTCCTATCCGGCAGCTCCCTTTCCTTCTACGAGATCCTCGGGCCCCTGGGCGCTGGCGCCATGGGGGAGGTCTACCGAGCCCGGGACACGCGCCTCGATCGCGAGGTGGCGATCAAGGTTCTGCCCGAGCACTTTGCGGACGACGACGAGCGACTGCGGAGGTTCGAACGCGAGGCCAAGGCCCTGGCGAGCTTGAACCATTCGAACGTGGCGCAGATCTTCGGCGTGGACCAGGTGAAGAATACCTGCTTCCTGGTGTTGGAGCTCGTGCCTGGGGAGACGCTGGAGGAGCGCCTTAGTCGGGGTGCTTTGCCCTTGGAGGAAGCGCTTGAGCTTTGCTGCCAGATCGCCGACGGCTTGGAAGCGGCGCACCGGGCTGGGGTTATCCACCGCGACCTGAAGCCAGCCAATCTGTGCATCACCCCCGAGGGTCAGGTCAAGGTGCTCGACTTCGGGCTGGCCAAGCCCAGCGGACCGGAGGCGGCCTCCGGTGCCTCCACCGACAGCGTGCTCGCCACCGAAGCCGGCCGCATGCTCGGTACGCCGACCTACATGGCACCCGAGCAGGTGCGCGGCAAGCCCATCGACCGTCGAGTCGATATGTGGGCCTTCGGGTGCGTGCTCTTCGAGTGCCTCACGGCCAAACGTGCCTTTGGGGGCGAGACCCTCTCCGACGTGCTGGCCGCGGTGCTGCAGCAGGAGCCGGACTGGTCGCTGCTCCCGGACGAGACGCCGGTTCATGTGCGGAATGTGCTCACGCGTTGTCTGGTCAAGGACACGAAGCAGCGCTTGCGCGATGCGGGGGACGCGGGCCTGATGCTCGCTTCGCCGCTGGACGCGCCGGTGCTCGCTCTTCAAGGCTCCGCCCAAGCAGGCAGCGGAGCTCGTCGCATGGGCGCTGGGCTTGCGGCCGGTCTAGTGCTCGGAGTCGCTGCCGGCCTGACCATCGCGTTCACCGGGGCTGGGGACCCGCAAGTGGAGGCCGGCGAGGCTCCGATCACGCTCACCTCGGTGCACGTTTCCAAGGACCAGGCCGTGCGTGCCTATGGGGGGTCTGCCACCATGGCCATCTCCCCGGACAGTGGCACGCTCGCGTGGGTGGGTGGGGTGAAGGGGGCCGTGTACGTACGCTCGCTCGATTCCTTCGATGTTCGCTGTCTGCCTGGAACGGAGAATACACTTGGGCTGTTCTTCTCCCCAGATTCGAAGCGCTTGGGCTTCTTGAAGGAGGGGGCCCTGATGTCGATCGCCACCAGTGGCGGGTCGCTCACGAAGATCACCGACGTGCAGGGCAAGCAGATGCACTTCCGCGGAGCCTGCTGGGGGGACGACGGCAACATCGTTTTCGCTCCGAGCATCGCCACGGGCCTCTTCCGGGTCCCGGAATCCGGAGGCGCGCTGGAGGCCGTGACGGAGCTCGATCCGGCCTCCGAAGTGCGCACGCATCGCTACCCCTTCGTGCTCCCGGGATCCGAGGTGGTGCTCTATACCCAGGACGACAAGCGCACCTCGGAATACCACGACGATGCATCCATCGTCGCGCGCTCGATGGTGACCGGCGAGGAGCGCGTGATTGTGGAGGGCGCAGGCCAGGCTCGCTATGCCGCTGGCCAGGTGGTCTTCGTGCGAGCCGCTGAGCTCTACTCGCAGGCCTTTGACCCAGAGACCCTCAGCGTCTCGGGGACACCGCGCAAGATCATCACCGGGGTGGAGTACGACACGACGAACGGTCTCGGGCACTTTGATCTCTCGAAGGATGGCGCCCTGGTCCACATGCCGGGTATCGACAGAACGCGCTTGAAGCGTGTGGCCTGGCGCCGCCAAGGTGAGCCAGCCGTCTTCCTTGATCTCCCTCCCGGTTCCTACGAGAGCCCGCGTGTCTCGCCAGATGGACGCTACATTTCGTGGACCACGTGGGGGGCCGACCACTCCGAACTCTGGCTCTATGACATCGAGCGCGAGACGTCCCGGCGCCGGCTCAAGCAGGCGGACATGTTGGTTCCGATCTGGTCGAGGGCTTCGGATCGCATCTACTTCGGTTCGGGACTCGCGAGTGATCCAGCGATCTACGTGTTGGACGTGGAGGGAGCCAGCCCTCCGCGGGTGGTCTTCGAGGGCGAGCCCGATAGCTTCCTGATCCCCAGCACGATGACACTCGACGGCAAGCCCGTCGTGGTCTTCGATAATAAGAAGAGCCAAGTCGATATCCGGATCGTCGATCCCGAGTCTGGAGAGGGGCGCGACCTGATTGCGACGCCATCCATCGAGACGCAGCCTGCGATTGACCCAAGCGGGAAGTGGCTGGCCTTTACGCGTGAGCAAGCCGGCGACACCCACATCTTCCTGACGACCCTAGCACCAGACGGCCCTCTACTTCAGGTTTCCCTAGCTCCAAGTCGCTCTCCGCGCTGGGCACCCGACGGAACGTCGATCTACTTCCTTCCGATCGGAAAGCGCGAGCTGTGGGCGGTCGACATCCAGCTGAAAGATCAGCCAACACTCGAAGCACCGCACCTCGTACTGGAAGACTTCTACTGGGACGTTGGCAAGCAGTACGTCTACGACGTCGCGCCCGACGGCAGCATCCTCACCCTCGCCGATGACGGCGGCTCAGAGCTTGGTCGCGAGCTGCGCGTGCAGTCGGACTGGCTCCGGGAAGGGGTACTCCTCGCGCAGTAGCGCGAACCAATCATGTCACTCACCAAGAGTCAGCAGCTTTCCTTCTACGAGATCATCGGCCCCCTAGGCGCCGGTGGCATGGGCGAGGTTTATCTCGCGCGCGACACGCGCCTCGATCGCGAGGTGGCGATCAAGGTGCCAACCTCGTAAGGCCAACTTGGAGCACCTATCCGCCGAGGTAAGAGCA
>JBLHLB010000270.1:0-5897 GCA_047618505.1 Planctomycetota bacterium | reverse complement strand
CCGGTGCGGAAGGCGATGCCACGGTGCCAGGCGTCGTTGGACAGGAGCAGGTCATCGCCGTGCTCTCCCACGAAGCCGGAACCGGAGCGAACGGGGTAATCCACGTTGACGCGGTTCCCGTGGATGTTGTTCATGAAGACTGCGTTGCGATACTCCTCGGGAAATTGGTTGCCAGAGTAGAGCAGCGCGCCGCAGTGCGCGTGCCCGCCGCCAACCACGTTCGAACGCAGGTTGCCACCGTGGGGCGTTGCACCCAGATAGTGGCGGTGGTCCGCAATCGTTTTGATGTCGTCATAGACCCAGGGCTGGAAGTGGGTTCCGCCCTGGCGCTCGTAGCGGCCACCTTGGATAACGTGAAAGAGGTGGGGTATCACGCAGGCGCTGATGAAGGCTTGCCCGTCATCGTTCCAATCCACGCCCCAGGGGTTACTGGAGCCCCAGGCGAAAACCTCGAACTCGTGGCGCGTCGGGTGGTAGCGCCAAACGCCCGCATTCATGGGGGTGCGGTCCGCGTCGGGAGTTCCCGGCTTGCCGACGCGTGCGTGACTAAAGACGCCATGGCAACCGTAGAGCCAGCCGTCCGGCCCCCAGTTGAACGCGTTCAAGGTCTCGTGGGTGTCACGGATGTCCCAGCCGTCGAGCAGCACCTCCGGCGGGCCATCGGGGATGAGGTCGTCGTTGGCATCCGGGATGAACATGAACTCGGGGGCCTGCCCAACCCACACCCCGCCGTGGCCGACCTCCAGCCCGCTGACAAGGTTGAGCCCGTCCATGAAGACCGTGATCGTCTCAAAGGAGCCGTTGTTGTCGCGGTCCTCCAGGACCTTGATCAGATCGAGGCCTTCGCCTTCGGCGCGCTTCTGCGGATAGGAGTGAGCCTCGGCCACCCAGATGCGGCCGCGACCGTCAATCGTCATGGCGACCGGTTGGTGCAGGTCGGGTTCGGAGGCGATCAGCTCGACCTGGAAGCCGTCCGGCACCGTCATGGCGGCGGCGGCGTCCTGGGGTGCGAGCCCCGCGTGCTGAATCTTGTCCTTGGGGAGAATCGGCGGAAGGCCGTCGGGCAGGTCGAAGCTGGGGCGCTCCTGGTGCAGGCGCATGTCATCGAAGTTGATGTGTCCCCAACCGCCACTGCTCATGTCGACGATACGTACGACAACGTCTTGGCCGACCTCTTGGCGCAGGTCGACGACCACACGCTGCATATCCTCATAGGCCGTACCCGAGGTCTTGTAGATGACGTGGTCATCGGCGACGCGCACGATCTCAATGCGCGTCATGTCTGTGTAGCCGCCACCCACGAGGAAACTCCCCCACGGTTGGCGCACGCGGAAGGCCGAGGAAACCATGGTTCCCTGGGGCTCATCGCCGTCGAGTTCATATCCGCCCATCCAGTACTTGCCCTGGTGGCGGGCCTGGCCTCGACCGCGGGCAGCGACTGTGTCGCCAAGGACAGGCTGTCCTTCGAAGGCGTTGCCTTCGAAGTGCCAACCGGTCAGGTCACCGGTTTCAAAGTCGAGGTTGAGGGAGTTGCCGAGGGCGTCCTGGGGCTCGAAGGAGTCGTCGCCGTCAACGCCGCCGTCTCCCCCTTGGGTCTTGGACTGATCCGCCTGAACTTTTGCCATAGCGGGGACGCGCTCTTCGCTTTGGTAGAGCACAAAGGCGCCCTTCTTGTTGCCGACCACGACGTCCATGCGGCCGTCCTGATTGACGTCGATGGCTTGGACCTGGACGCCTACGCCGGAGTCGTCGTCGATCAAGCAGGGCAGCCAGTCCACGCCGTCCTCACCGCGACGCAGGAGGAAGGCGTAGGCAACGGCGGGGGCGCCGGGCTCCGGATCGCCGCTGGCGCCGTGGGACCACCAGCGCTTGCCGGTGACGATGTCCAGCAGACCGTCGCCGTCCATGTCCGCCATATCGAGGGCGTGGATCTCGCCGAAACGAATGCCGTAGGAACTGTCCTCGGGTTGGTCATCGGTGATGACGTGCTCCGTCCAGGTCGAGCTCGTCCCGCTGCCGTCTTGCTCAAACCAGGAGAGGCCAAAGCCGTGGGCCTGCAAACTTGTGATCACGTCGCTGTCCCCATCATCGTCCACGTCGAGGACGAACATCTGCGCCCCACCACCGCGCTTGGAAAAGGGGACCTTGACCTCTTCCCAAACAGGGTCGCCCTCGAGGCTCTCCGGTTGGCGCCACCAGCCGTCGCGCCAAAGGATGTCCCGGCGCCCATCGCCGTCGACGTCGCCCGTACCGAGCCCGTGGGTGAAGCGTTGCAGTTCGAGATTGGGTGAGATGTTGTGGAAGATCCACGCTGCCGTCGGATCGCCCGGGTTCGGCGTGGCGTAGCCGATGGCCCCACCCGTTTGGCAGACCAGCTCGGGGGCAGCGTCTCCCACCAGATCGATGAAGTTCGGTGACTCGTTGTCGACCGCAGCCAGCACTTCATGCCGTGTCCAGTGGGCCACGCTCTCGCCATCGGGGCGCCCGCCGGGGTTCACAAACCAGTAGGCCGCCTGGCCGGGGAAGCCCACGGCGAAGAGATCCGTGTGCCCGTCACTGTTGCCATCAAAGGGCCAGCCGAAGAAGGAATCAGAGTAGCCAACCGGGTCGAAGTCGGTGGGCTCCCAGATTGCGTAGCGCTCGGCGAAGTCTGGCCCCGCATACCAGTAGGGGCCTACGACGAGGTCGTGGGCGCCGTCTCCATCAACATCAAAAGCAGTGCCTCCCTCCGAGCGAAAAGTGCTGTCGGCCTGCACCCGATCAAAGGTCGGGACGGTGTCTTGGCCCCCTAGGGATGAGGTCGGTGCAAGAAGAGCGAAAACGAGGGGGATCAGTTTCATGGAATCTCCAAACGGAAGGCACGGGGGCGACATTGTAGATCCCCCAGGGCGCAAGGGTGGCAATCTCCTTGGGCCGGTGTGGCCCACTTGAACTCGGCCGGCCCGTTGACCGGCGCCGACCAAGGTAGAGTGCTGATTCCAAGCCCCGGGGCGCTATCGGTGAAGCGGCCCAGGGCCGGTCGGAGGCTCTATGCTCCTCGGCTTGGGAATTGATGGCACATCCATGGGAGCCCGTCCCCGGCGGGTTTACCAGGGAGGATCCCTGGAGGGTTCTGGTTCGCGTCTTGGCGCCACCGTATCGTCCACTGCACCCGTCCTATTCCGGGCGGCGCGACTCCATGATTATTCGACGAAGAGCGAGCCCGATCGAGCGCTGGGCCGGTTGGCCGGTGGACATGCTCACGAACTGCTCCCCGGAGTTTCGTCTCTCGGGACAGCTTTGGCTGCACGGTAAGCATCCGGTGGGAGCCGAGCTGGCAGTAGACCTTTACCGCATGTTCTGGTTTGTGGCGCTGTGTGTGCAGCTCCTCTTGTTTCCCAAGATGCCGGTCGTGATTCAGGGCGTGGCGGTGGCCTGTGCCTACTTTCGTATCATTGAGATCACATCAACTGGCATACGTCTCTACCTGTTGCCACGCCCCGGAGAAGGTGCGCCGATCCTGCGCTTTGGGCGCAGCGTGACCGTTGCGACGCTGCAGGTCAGCATGCTCGTCTTGGCCTTCGCAATTCTCTACCTGGCGGACGGTGGTGTGATGCAGGGCGATGTGCCCCTGCGAACTCCTGTGGAGGCGGGCTACTTCAGCGTCGTTACGATCACGACCCTGGGTTTCGGCGATTTCCTGCCCGTTTCAACACACGCCCGCATCCTGGTCATCCTGCAACTGCTCAGCGGGATTCTGATGGTCATGGGCTTTATGCCCCTGGTTAACGCGCAGATCGCCCTACACGCGCGTCCGGGGGTGAGCAAGCAGGCCGAAGCCGCTGACGCCGGACTGCTCCAGCCGCCCCAGAGCCTAGACGGTGCCGAGGTTGTGCGTTGGGCCTGGTCGGGAAACCAGCCCTTCTTTGGCATGCCTTCGGGGATGGGCGAGCTTCCGATTCACGGGATCGCGATCTGTCGCTACGTCGACTCCGGCAAGATCTACCGCTTCTGCTGCAACGCGAACTGGGAAGTGGTGCACGACAGCTCCTACCCCTCTGTGGACGAAGCCCTGGCCGCGGAGTCGCGCCAGTTCGATGTAAATGACATTCAGTGGTACGAGTGGGAGCAGGTTTGATTGGGCTTGGGGCTGCCAGGGCGAACCTGTCACGCTATCGCTCCGTCGTAAACCACTTCATTAATTCCACCACGACCAGGTCGTGACCGCGGCGATTGGGGTGATTCACCCCCGACATCAGGTCTTCCGCCGGCGTGCCACTTTCCATCTCGGCCAGAAATGTGGCCAGGGAGTCAACCAGTCCGACGCCGCGCGCATGGGCGACTTCACGCACCATATTCGCCTGCAGGTTGAGCGAGTCCTCGGGGTTCCCGATGTTGACGCGCAGGTCATAGGTCGGCGTCAGAAGGATCACGGGGATACCCGCCGCCTTCGCTTCCGCGAGCATGCTCTCCAGTGAAGCCCGCGCCTTCTCCACGCCGCTGCGGCGATCATTGAGTGCGTAGTCAATGGTGATCAGGTCCGGGCGATGGGTGAGCACGTCGGCCGCAAATCGCGGCGCTCCCGTGGAGGAGTTCTCCCCACCAATCGCTGTCGTGATGATGTTGATGACGGCGTGGGGGTAGAGCTCCTTGAGGGCCCGGTGGAGCAGATGCGGATAGGCATTAAAGGTGTCGACGACCGGCGTGTGGAAGTAGCCCGCGGGCACGCTATGTCCGTGACAGACAATGTTGATCGTTCGGTTCTGCGGCCAATCCTTGGCGAGTTCGACACTCAGATCGTTCAGGTAGGTCGCGGGGTGAGCGGGGTCAGCGGGGCCTGCTACCTCCTGGGGGACCATGCTGCCCAGGAGTTCCACATCGGTCGTGTTGCCACGCGTCGAGCCACCGCTCTCTGGCGCATGACAGGCTGTGACCATCAGGATGGCCAAGAATGCTGCGTTCGATAGTAATCGTTCATTCAGGGGTGTCCGCATGGGCTCATTCTGCGAGGCACGGAAGCTGACGCAAGCTTCCAGCGTGAGCTGCGTGGCGCCCTGTCGAATCCTGTCCCTAAAGGTCAGAATGTCGATGGAGCGCTGCTCTCTGCTTCACCTGCTTTCTACTCCAATCCAAGTCACCCATGGAGAAGCTCGTTGTCGTCTACGCCGGCGACACCCTAGAGGCTGGTCGCACCCTCTCCCTTCTCCAGGGCGAAGGCCTCACCGCCACCCCCCCAGGGCTCCAATCTGGGGACGCTTGAGCCCTGGGCCACATCGCCCGGTAGTACCGGCTCTGTGCAGGTCTGCGTGCCGGATACTGGGGCCGAGAAGGCGCAGACGATTCTGGAGCTAACCAGGGGCCGGGGAGTGGCGCGGCTGAGTGACTCGGAGCCCGAGTACAGAGGCGCAACCCAACGCAGTGGACACCGCCCCCCCCGGACTTGTTAGAGTCCCGCCCCACCCCGGGCCCTTAGCTCAGTCGGTTAGAGCCAGCGACTCATAATCGCTTGGTCGTAGGTTCGAGTCCTACAGGGCCCACCATTAGTGGGGGTGTTAATGGAGGTGGGGTGTTTGTCGAGGGGTACCGGGGACCTTGCAGATTGACCTGATTTGGCCCAGCAGAGCGGTAAGACATCTGCGTTGTCTGATACCGGATACGACTCCGTACTCCCAAATGTCCACGGTTCGAGTTCGTTCGCCGGCTCTATGTAGGCCAAGTGATGATCAAGGGGCAGCTCTACCAGATCAAATGCGCATTGATTCGGTAGGCATGCCCTGGGCCACATGATTGTCCCCTTGCGGTGCTGAAGGACCTGGACCCAAGTCCTGCCGGAATGAGCCCTTCACCTCGGATGTGCGCAGCGCGAGGCCAGGGCCGAGCGCAAGGGCTCATCGCAGGGGCTTCAAAGTAACGGAAAG
>JBLHLB010000269.1:0-5900 GCA_047618505.1 Planctomycetota bacterium | reverse complement strand
AAAGCCAGCGCAAGCAGCGAGAACGGCGCGAGGCATCGAACAACGAGAGTCATGGCGTTTAGGAGGTGCGTAAACATCTGTGGGTGCGATTCAGCGCAGGAAGAGGAATTCCCTGGAGTTGAGAATGGCCCAAAAGGCGTCTTCCAACGCAGGACGCGGATCGCTATCGCTGGGGAGGAACTCCTTAAGGTGGGCCAATTCCACCGCTGTCGGCGGACGTGTCAAGCAACGTGTGTAGAGCTCAACCAGAATCTCTTCGGGATTCATCCCGTCCGCTAAGAGGCCCGGAATCAGCGGGCTACGGGTGATCTTCTGATTCAACGTGTTGCCGTTGAGGAGATGCAGGGCCTGGCTGAGTGTCGGAACCAGGGAGACGGAACACGCGTCGACTTCCTCACGAGAGCTGCGACCAAAGGTGCTCAAGAAGTAGTTGCTTGTCGCGCCGTCAGCGATCTGAACGGCACGTGAGCCCAGCGGCAGTCCCGCCAGCTTCTCCGGCATCTCCGTGACCTGGCAAATGATATCGAGCAGCGTTTCAGAACGCAGGCGACGCAGCTGCGCATGGGAGTGACCGTTGAGATCCGCAACGTTGCTCGCGTTCGTTGCGGTCGACCGTTGATAGGCGCGACTGGTGCAAATGTCGCGTACTAGCTGCTTGACATCAAAGTCGTACTCAACCAGATGCTCGGCGAGCGCATCGAGCAGCGGGCCGTTGGAAGCGGGATTGGACACGCGGGAATCGTCAACCTCTTCGACGAGACCTCGACCCATGAAGTGGGACCAGAGACGATTCGAGATGGAACTGGCGAACCAGGGATTCTCCGCCGATGTCAGCCATTCGGCGAGGACCTCTCGCCGGTCCTGGCGACCGAGATCCGGCTCTTCCGCACCGAGGAATTTTGGCGCCACTGTGCGCCCGCCCACGGGGTGATTTACCTCCCCCCGGCGTCTATCGAAAATAATCGTGTCGCGCGGGTCCTCGGCACGTTTCCGCCCGACCTGGGCGAAGAAGGCGGCGAACCCGTAGTAGTCGTCCTGCGTCCAGCGATCAAAGGGGTGGTTATGGCACTGGGCACACTGCATGCGGATTCCCAAGAACGCCTGGGCCGCATTCTCGGCGAGTACCAGATTGTCCTGCTCTACCTGATAGAAGTTAGTAGCAGGATCCGAAAAGGTGCTGCCCGTTGCACCTAGGATGCGACGCACCATCTCATTCACCGGCATGTCGCCGGCGATGCACTGCTGCACCCATTCGAAGTAGAGCAAGGCCGCCTTCGCACTGAGCTGATTACTGGACCGGATCTGCAGGATCTCGGCCCACTTCATGACCCACAGCTCCGCAAACTCTTTGCGCTCCAAAAGGCGCGAGACCCAGCGAACACGCTTGCCGGGGTCGGGATCGCTGAGGAACTCCGCCCGGTCGGCGGGCGACGGAAGGAGGCCGATGATGTCAAGGTGAATGCGACGCAGGAAGGTTGAATCGTCACACAATTCCGAGGGGGAAACCCGCAGTTTGCGCAGCTTGATTTCAATCAATTCGTCGATGTAGTTCGCCGGCCAGACGGTCTCCGCGGAGTCTTCGTACGCGCTCGCACTTTCCTCGGGCAGCACGATGATCGGAATACCCACCGTGCCGGCGGCGAAGCCGGCTGTGATGAAGGCCTCACCGGGCGCGCCGGATGTCAGTACGCCGTCCCCGTCGAGACTAGCGGTCAAGGGATTGTTCGTCAGCAAGCGAGCCAGATTCGTGACGTCGCGATCGGTCCCATCCGAATAGAACGCGCGGACGGAGAGCTGCAAGGACTGCTGCGGGCCGCGCAACAGGAGCTCCGGCGGATAGAGCTCGATGTGAGTCACTCGGGCAAGCTCGCCTGGATCAGCCGGCGCCCCGCTCGCAATCCATTCCCGCAGCACCTGGTAGTCGATGCCGCCGTGTTCGATGCGTTTGCCGCCAGTGTGGGGGACAGCGAGACAGGCTTTCTCAAGCATCAGGCTCGAGTCCGGGAAGGCGACGTTTATGCGACGACCAGGTTGTTCGAGAGTCAGCCGACTGTGATCCCCTCCTGGATCGAATCCAAAGAGAGAGAGCCGGAAGCCATCTTGCCCGCTGGCCTTGCCGTGACATCCGCCCGCATTGCAACCCGCCGCCGTAAAAATTGGCATCACGTCGAGGCCGAAAGTCAGTTCCGGACGGAGGCCTGAATGTGTGACTTCCAACGGCGCCTCGACACGCTGCCCTCCGAACTCGACCATCAGTTGCGTTCTCCCATCGGCGAGTGGCCTGAGGACATGGCCGTCAACAATCGCAAGCGGCTCCTTCAGCTGCAGATGAGCAGCCTCTGTGACCTCCGTGCTGCAGCCATCTTCATCCGTCGCGAGGACCATGAAACCCTGCTTGTCCCGCGAGTTGTCGAGACGCAGGGTGCGCGGCCATACCTCCAAGCGGACAACCGGCGAGGACCCCTTCGTGGTTGACTCGTCTTCCATGTCCGCGGCGAGCACCCCCAGAGGTGCCGCCAGCAAGAGTGCGCCAAGCGCCAGGCCGGCGAATACGGATGCAGGGCTGCGTAAATCAGACGGGATGGAATGCATCATGACGATTCCTCCATCTGGGTAGAGTCCTGAGTATCCTTCACTTCGCTCCCAGTCTCTCCACTGGATTCATCGGTCGTGGGCTCCTCAAGCCGAACCTCCTCGCTCTCTTGGGCCCCCGTTACGGGGGACTCCGCAGGGACCGAGCCGACGGTCGACCCCTTGTACTCGCCGCCTTCGACGGCAAGAGCGTCGATAGCTGTACGTGCGGCGCGTTGTTCGGCGAGGTGCCGTTTATGCTCCAAGCGCAGTATGGCGAGACGGGAAAGGGGCTCGGGCCTTACGGCCTCTGGCTCCTCGGGCTTTGTGCTCACATCCACCGACAGCTCGGGGATGGCGGCTACAACGACCTGCGGCGGCGCATTGATCAGGAGATCAGCGGCCGAGAGACGATGGACCACCAGGCCGGCCTCCGTCTCAAAGCGAGCGATGCAGAAGAGCTGCTTGTGTCGACCTATGGGGCTGTCGTTCTGCGTCGCAATTGTGAAGTCAAGGCTCTCGGAGGTGGCGCCCAGGGGGAGCGCGGCTGCGCTGACATGGTGGGGGAGCCCACCGATTTCCACTTGCGCCGTGCCCTCAAAACCCTCGAGTCGTTCGACTTTGATGTGCAAGCCCGCGACCTCACCCGCTTCCACGCTCGTGGCCTGCGCGGTGAAGCGCACGAAGGGTGAACGAACTTCCAAAGAGATCGGCGCAGAAGCCACGCGCAACACTCCCTGGCCTTGATACGCCTCAGCCTCGACAACGAGGAACCACTCACCGATTGTCGCGTCCCCGCGCGCATTGATCGGGATATGGATCTCGGTCTGTTCCGACTCAAGCGTCATCTCCTGACGAGCATTCACGCCGCTGGGCAGAAATGGCACACGCAGTTTGACCTTGCCATTGAAACCCTCGTCCCGTGTCAGCTTGACATGCAAGGTTGCGGACCCGTTCTGCACGAGGGGCGCTGCGTTCTCCACGACCTCGAGACTGAAGGGCGCCGGGGCGACGACCGCGACCGCCAAACGATCGACGCTGTGCGCCCAAAAAAGCGTGCGATTCCGGCCGGTGACCAACTCCACGTCTTGGCGGTAGTTTCCCTCCACGGCAATTGTTGCCTGTCCATCGGCATCGACGAGCGTGGGGGTCACGCGTGTCAGGGCTTGCGCGAGCTCGGCCTCAGGTGTCGCCACGAGCACTACTGGAAAGCTATCCATCCCGGCGGGTACGCGCGGAATCTCCGCAGTCACCCCCGGCGGGAGATCGGGCAGCTGCACCTCAAACGCGCCATCGCAGTCCAGGCGAATTGTGGAGAGCATCAGCACCGCGCGACCACCCCGCGGCACCGCCAGTGCCTGCCGTGTACGAGGAGCCTCGAACCTCAAGTAGGGCTCGATCCGATGGGCCTCGATGCGGTACACGAAGTTGGGACCACCGCCCCACAGCTGGTCGCGTATGTCAACGGTATAGACACCGTCCGCCGGGGCCTTGAAGCGAACGTAGCTGTCTGGCCCATCGGAGTCGTCGTTGGACAGAACCACCTTGCCCTTTACGTCGCGTATCGCGATCACCGCGTCTAGGGGAGAACGCAACTTGCGGGCGAAGACCATCACGTGAAATTGCTCATCTTTCTGCGCCTCGAAGCGATAGAAGTCGCGATCGCCCGGTGTTGAGATGATGCCGTCCACAGCCCCCGGCAGAGCCCAGGGAGTCGCCTCCTTCCTGGAGCCGTTTGGCTCGACTTCGAGCGTACTCTGGAGATCTGTGACGCGCACCCAGTTAGGTGAAGGCGCGCTGCCCAACTCATCGTTCACGAAGACAGGGTAGACGCCGGGCACAGTCCAGCCGAAGTCGCAGCCAAGGGTCTCGATGTCTTGCGGAAGTGCAATAGTGAACTCTGCCCCCGGGAGTTCCGCACTCGTGGGTTGCTGCCCGATGATGCGCGCCTGCAGGATCTCACCCGGTGCGCCGCCTGCGGGAAAGAGGGCTAAGGGGCGGGGGAAGCGCCCCAGGTGCAGCCGGTAGTGACAGTTTTCATTCCCGCGGTAGGAAGACTCCCGCACGCGCAGGTAGTAGCGGCCGTCTGCGGGCACGGAAAGAGACACACAAGCATCTTGCCGCAGGAGCGCGAGGTCATCGCATGTCGCGAGTTCGAAGCCACCCGCGTCGAGAATCGCCAGGGAGGCATCGAAGAGTGTGTCGCCCAGACGCAGCCCTTCAATCTCCGCGCTGACCCGCTCACCAGCCTTGACGTCAAAGGCATAATAATCGACATCTTCGTTCTGTGCGACCCCGACCAGCGTGCAGTCCAACGGGACGAACTGAGCGCTGTCCAAGCTGTCGTTGTTCAGCACTTCCTCGACCTCGGGCAGTGCTCCGACGCTGAAGGTACGCAAGTTGGAAAGACCGGTACGCGTGCGCACACGCAGGGCGTGCAGGCCGAGACGGCAATCGGGAGCGATGCGCAGGCGCAGGCGAGCAGAATTCTTTGCGCACTCCTCAATCGTGACGAGCTCAATTCCAGTTCCCGTAAACAGGAGGTCGACTGTCTCCCGCAGGTGTTCACCGGTCAGGGTCACTACGACTTCAGTCCCTCTCTGACCGCCGCGCGGCAGCACTCGCTCCAATTTGGGTTCCCCAGCCCTGGCTAGGGACCCGAGCATTGACAGACTAAGAAGCAAGAGCAGAGTCCGGACGACACCTGCCCAAAGTAGAGACAGAGCCATAGGTGTATCCGAGAGGCTCTTCTGTGCGTGGGGTGCATTCATGAATCTACCGGCCTAGGCCAGGATCTCTTTAATGACGCGTCCGCCATAAACAATCCGCACAGGACGATCTCCTGGAGACATCAGAGTCTTGTCTGGATCGACTCCCAAGAGGGTGAAGATGGTGCGGCCAAGATCAGCAGGACCAACGCCGTCCGTTTCGACCGCCGCCGCCAAGGCATCGGAACTGCCGTGCACGTATCCGCGCTTCACTCCGCCGCCTGCCATGACCACGCTGAAGACTCCAGGCCAGTGATCGCGTCCACCTTCATTATTGAGCCGCGGTGTGCGCCCGAACTCGCTCGTCATGAGAACCAAAGTAGAGTCGAGTAAGCCGCGTCGGTCAAGATCGCGAATCAGCGCCGCGAAGGCGCGATCGAGATTTGGCATTTGACGGTCGAGACCGGCCTGGATGTTCTGGTGCATGTCCCAACTGCCGTAGGTCACTGTCGCATAACGCACCCCCGACTCAACCAGACGCCGAGCGAGGAGTAAGCGCTGCCCGGCAGCATTGCGACCGTACTCATCACGGAGGGAAGCCTCCTCGGCGTTCAGATCAAA
>JBLHLB010000268.1:0-5900 GCA_047618505.1 Planctomycetota bacterium | reverse complement strand
CAGTAGGAGCTACACGGAGAAGACTTCCCGTGGATTGACGGCAGGCGACGGTCCATCCTGTCGTCTCATTAGGGGCCGGAATCGACCTCAATGACCGCGCCCCGACCAACCCCCGACCCCACGCCCGATCCGAGCGCCGTCCCCCCCGGGGTTTGGCGCTCGTCGCTTCAAATGGTAGCGGGTCGATTTGCCGGGGGTGCGGCGACGGCACTGGAGCTTGTGTGTGCAGCGCGCATCCTCCCGGGTGCAGACTTTGGGCGCTGGACGTTCCTCCTCGCAGCGCTGCTGCTGGTGGAGTCCATCAGCGACTTGGGAACAGGAGCAGCGGCGCTCCAACGCGGGGCCAACGACGAAGGCGCCTTCGCTCGGGCTTTGAACGCCGCGCGTCGCACACGCTTTGCCACGGTGAGTCTTGCTGCGCTGCTGCTCTTCTCCTTCGGCCTTTCCCTGGGGGAAGATCCACGCTGGATCGGCCTGGCCTGCCTGCTCCCGCTCTCACGCATTCCCGAGACTTCAGGGCTCGTGTTTCAACGTGCACTGCAGTGGGGACCGCTAGTCGCAGCGCGGGGCATCGGGGCATTGGCACGCGGAATCGCTGTCCCGCTCCTCTTATTCCTCGGTGTGCGTGACATCTCGTTGCTGTTGGCAGCCCACGCCGGCGGCCTAGCCCTTGGCAATGTTCTTGTGCACCTCGCCGCGAAATCGCGCGGGCTGCTGCCCCAGGATCGTTCGCACTCGTTGGCCCTCTGGCGCCTGGCCCTGCCCCTCGGTTGTGCTGCCCTCACTCACCAGGCGGCGCTCTATGCAGACAACTGGATCCTACGCTCCATCCGCGGTGAGGTGGAGCTGGGGCAGTACAACGCAGCCGCCCGCATCGCTTCGTTTCTGCTAATGTTCGCCGCCAATGCCGGCACGGTCGCCCTACCTTGGCTGGCCGGCAAGAATCGTACGGGACAACTCGGAGACGCGACTGCTGCCCTCACACGCGGGCTGCTGATCCCCGCCGCTCTGATCCTTGGTGTCCTGATGCCCCAGGCGGACCTGCTCCTGGGTTGGGCCTTTGGCGAATCCTTTGGATCCGCCGCCACAAGCCTCCGCGTGCTGCTGCTTGGAGCCTTGGTCGTCAGCGCCACAACCGGCTGGCTGACCGCCCTGGTGGCCACCGGGGCCGGCCGCAGCGTGCTGTTGCTGACCGGCTGTGCCCTGCTAGCCAATGTCATCGGCAACCTGGCCCTCGTGCCCCACTTCGGTGGAATCGGCGCCGCCGGAGCGACCTTAGGCACAGAGTTGTTGCTCTCAGGCGGAGCCTGGGTGATTCTGCGCGCCCAGGGTCGAGCACCCCGGGTTGCGGGTTCCCATTGGATCAGGGCTCTCGCTGTCTTCGTCATCGCCGTTCTCCTCAGCGCCGCCCTGCGCGCCCTCCTCACCCCCTAGGATATAGCCCCCATGCGCGTCGGCATCGACTATCGCCCGGCACTCGTCAACCGCGAGGGCATCGGGCGCTACACACGCGAACTCGTCCGCGGTCTGATCGAACTTAACTTCGATGCGGACCTAGGCCTGTTCGGCTACACCCTGGGGCGCAGTCGCTTCAGTCGGAAGGAACTCGGGCTAGCCGGAACCAAGGCCGAGTTGCTACGGCTACGCTTCCCTTCGCGTTGGATGCCCGGCCTGATGAAGCGTCTGGGCAAGGGCGCCGATGACCTTGTCGGTGGAGCGCAGGTCTTTCACCACACACAATACCGACGTCTACCCGTACGCGACGCGGTCGAGGTGGCGACGATTCACGATTGTCTCTATATGGCCGGTGCGGACTACCTGGATCCTACGGCTGCCGCGGAGATGACAGTGCGAGCGAAAGAGCTAGTCGCCAATGCGCGGCGTGTGCTTGTCCCCTCTGAATTCGTTGGCGCGGAAGTGGTAATGAAACTCGGTGTGTTTCCCAATCGCGTCACGGTGACGGGCTTGGGCTGCGACCACTTCGTACGTGCCCTCCCGCCGGAAGCTCTTCCGAAGGCCAAAGATCCCTACATCGTGACCGTATCGCGCGTGGACAATCGCAAGAACCACGTTCGCATGCTGGCTGCCTTCGAGGGTCTGGTGAAAGAAGGGCTACCGCACCGCTGGGTGATTGCCGGTCCGCCGGGCTACGGCTCGGAGCACTTCGAGCGCGCCCTGGCAAAGTCACCGGCAAGACAGCGTGTCGACTGGCGGCATTTCGTTCCCGAGGAGGATCTCCCACGCCTTGTGGCGGAGGCGGATCTTTGCCTCTTCGCAAGCCTTGCAGAGGGCTTTGGCTTGCCGCCCCTGGAGGCCATGGCCGCGGGCACTGCGGTTGTAACGAGCTGTGTCACCTCTATGCCTGAGGTTTGCGAAGACGCTGCCCTCTACGTCGAACCCACGGACGTCGAACGCATCTTCGAAGGTGCGCGGCGCGTGCTAGCGGACCGCGAGATGCGCGAGGACATGGTGCTCCGTGGTCGCAGACGAGCGCGTGCATTTACCTGGCGGGAAACAGCTCGCCAAACCTTGATCGCCTATCAGATGGCCACGCAACCGGAAAGTGAAGACGGTCCCCAGGTACGGCGTTCCCTCTAGGCCATAGCCCTAATTCTCCCCGCTAGATTGGAGGGGACAAGGGAGGGAATCCCTCGGCGATCCACGCTTCTATACGTGCCCGGATCGTGTCCCGCGCCTGGCGGAACACGGTCAGTATTTCCTCCTGGGTTCCCGTCGCGCCGGCCGGATCGGGGAAGGGCCAGAGCAGAACCGGCACCGGCTTTGGAAAAGTCGGGCAAGCTTCCGCGGCGGAATCGCAGACCGCGATGACGAGGTCGACGCGCTGCTCCAGGTAGCCGGCAATGTCATCAGAACTGTGGGCGCCCAGATCAACCCCCACTTCCGCCATGACCTCGACGGCCTTGGGATTCACGCCATGGGGCTGGATGCCAGCGGAAAGCGCCTCCACTCGATCACCCCCCAGGTGGCGCAACCAACCTTCGCCAATCTGACTACGACAGGCATTCCCCGTGCACAGGAATAGGACTCTGGGTTTGGACATGCCAAGAAGTCTAACCAGTCTCAGTAGCGGTACGGAACCAGCTTCCCTACCGCCACGGCCAACCCCGCAGTTTGGTAGGCTGCCTCCAATGCGAGTTGGGTTTGATTGTTCGCCCCTGGTGCGCGCCTTTCCCCTTGGGGTGGCGCGGGCCTGTGCGGGGCTCTTGGACGCGCTGGAGAAGCGTAGTCGATTAGAGGTTGTGCGCCTAACACCCGCGGATGGTGTGACCTCGCGTAACTGGCGTGGGAAGGGCTTAGTGGAGGCACTTCGATCACAGGAGCTAGCCGGACTGCATTCCTTCACTTCCGCCTTTCCTCGCGCTGGGCCGGGCCTACGGGTGCAGACAATTCACGAACTTCCCTGGCGTCATGGGGTAAAGGAGAACGCGGATCTGGCTCATCGCTTTTGGGCAAGTTTCGGTCCGCTCTGGGCGGACCGCGTCTTGGTTCCAACGGAACATGTGGCGCGCGACCTCAAGCGTCGCTTCCTGCCTGGCAAGAACAAGATTCGCGTCGCACCCTGGGGTACTGGGCCACCCTTCGTGCACGAACCCGCCGAGGGCGAGATCGATGAGGTCTTGCTCGGTCGCTACCGCCTGGGCGAAGAACAGTTCCTCCTGGCACTCGGCGCCGTGCGCCCGAAGAAGGGTCTCGCGCGATTGCTGCGCGGCATGGCAGCCCTCAAGGCCCGTGGGGAAACGCCCCCGCCCCTCGTGATCACGGGTGAAGAAACGCCACAACTGCGCCGGGACCTTGGCTTGGCCCAACAGCTAGGACTAGGACGCCTTGTCAGCACGCTCGACACGATCGAAGAGGCGGACCTGCCGGGCCTCCTGCGACTTGCCTTGGCAGTCCCCGTGCTCTCCTTTTCCGAGGGCTTCGGCCTCCCGGTCCTGGAGGCCCTGGCCTGCGGCACACCGGTGATCGTCCCCTTCGCTTCTGCCCAGGCAGAAGTCGCTGGCTGCACAGGCTTCGCCGTGGATCCCGACGATCCCGATGCCGTCGCAGATGCGATTCAGCGTGCTGGTCGGGAGCGCGAATCCCTGCGCTCAACCCTGCCCCTGCGGGCGGCGGCATTCAGTTGGGACGCCTGTGCAAAAATCGTTGAAGAGACTTGGTTGGAACTAGCGTGAGCGGCCTACGCATCCTGGTGGCCGGAGCCGTCCTGGGCCAACCGGTGGGCGGCGTGCGTCGGCACAACCAAGAGCTTCTACCCCGCGCGCAGCGGCTCCTTGACGCTCAGGACGGAGGGTTGACTGTGCTCGAAGGGGCAAGATCCTGCGCACTGGAATTGCCTCCGGAGATTGAGGTCGTCCACTCCATGGTCCCGCCTGGTCCTCCCCTGAAACGAGCGCTGTCCGAGGGCGCGGCATTGCGCGGCGCCCTTGCCCAAGCACGTACCGACGGAAGGCCCTTTGGTCTCGTGCACACGGGGCACCTGCCCGCGCCACGCCGGCTGGGTGTCCCCTTCGCCTTGACGCTGCACGATCTCAGGGACTTGGGCGGCAGCGGTTTCCGGCGCTTCCTTTCCAAGGCCGCGATCGCCGACGCTATTGGTCGCGCAGCGGTCGTGATTTGTGTCAGCGAAATGGTGCGAGAGCAAGTCAAGGCACAATTCCATCCACAGGCAACTGTCCTGGTTCCCAACGGGGCTGATCATCTGCAGCTCCTTCCGCGAGATGAACACGCAGAGCGCTTCCTGCTCCATGTGGGGCATCTCGAAGCGCGCAAGGATCTAGACACACTCCTCAGGGCAATGGCGGAGGACCGATCGCTTCCGGAACTGCGCCTGGTCGGTTCGCCGAAGGGTGATGAGGACTCACGCTTGAGAGGCCTAGCCCGCGAACTTGGTGTCGATTCTCGCCTTCACCTGGAAGGCTATGTCGATGACGCGCGCCTGGCGGAACTCTACGCCCAGGCAGCCTGCGTGGTCATCCCCTCGCGACTCGAGGGATTTGGCATCCCAGCCGTGGAGGCTTTGCGGGCCGGCGCGCCCCTAGCCCTGAGTCAAGCCGCTGCACGCCCCCTGGGCCTTGAAGAGGGAGTGCCATGCTTCCCGACAGGTAATCCTGCGGCCTGCGCCCGGGCGATCCACAGGGCAATGGAGGGAAGAGAGACGGACTCGGTTCGGGTCGCAGCTCTCCTCCGGCAATCGTCCTGGGATGCTGCGGCGCAGGCCTTGGTTCAAGCCTGGACCGACTGCGTCTGCTCCTAGAACTCCCTAGTCGATGGGCTTCGGCCCGAAGCGACCGACCTTCTTCATGGAGCCGTAGTGGTGCACGCTGAAAGCACTGAGATCCTCGTTTTCACGGCGCTTGCGCCAGGTCTTGACCAGGGCACTCTGCATGCTTTGCAGCCCCTCTTCCCAGAATGTCAGGCGGTCGAACTCGATGACGAGATCCCGTGTTTCCACGCCGAAGATCACGGGTCCGTAGCTCATCTCAGAGTCCATCAAGTCGATGATTCCGTTCTTGCCATTGACCTCATCACGGTAGGCCAGGACATTGACCACGTCGGATTCATCAGCGACATCGCTCGCAAAGTCCCGCGACACATCGCTACCGTTTAGATAGAGCGAAGTCAGACGCGAATCGACGTCGTACCAAGCCGGCGTCGCCGCGATTACCGGTAGCTTTTCGGCGTACATATTCACGCCGTGCAACCAATTGAGGTCGCTCTGGGTGCCTACCCCCTGTCCTCCCAAAACCATTCGTGGGGCGCGCCTTCGTCGTCCCAATAGAGAACCTGCGCTGGTTGGGAGTCGTCGACGATGCCGTCGAAGAGGTTCGAACACGCGATCCCTTCGACAACGCTCCAGCCTTCGCCGTGCCCGGTTGGTT
>JBLHLB010000267.1:0-5913 GCA_047618505.1 Planctomycetota bacterium | reverse complement strand
CCAACCAGGCAGCACAAATTAGCACGCAGGCTAAGTCCGCCGGCGTCGAAGGTATCGATGACGCCATGGCCGGCTTGGGCTACGTCGGCAACGACTGATCAGCGTCCGCACCCACAGTCGGCAGCCCAGATAAATAGAAAAGAGGGGCGCGTAACCGCTTGGTTACGCGCCCCTCTTTTCTGTTGTGAGCGACAATCTGCATGGGCTGACGCGCCCTCAGGTCCGATTCAAGAACCCGTTTGCTTCAAGAACTCGCGGCTTCAGCCTCGGATCGCTCAACCGTAAGCACCTTAGTCTCCAGCCAATTCGTGATGTACTCAAAGGCGTCATCCACGGAATCGGTGCGGTGGAAGAGGTTGACGTCCTCGGGACTAATCGTCCCGCAATCGATCATGGGCTGCAAATTCAGCAGCTTGTCCCAATAGTCCACGCCGAAGAGCACGATCGGCATGGACTTCTTGATCTTGCCCGTTTGGATCAGGGTCAAGACTTCCATGAACTCATCCAAGGTCCCGAAGCCACCGGGCATCACGACATAGGCCTTCGCTAGATAGCTGAACCAATACTTCCGCATAAAGAAGTAGTGGAACTCAAAGGACAATCGCCGCGTGATGTACGGGTTGTCATTCTGCTCAAAGGGCAAAGAGATATTGAGCCCAATATTCTCCCCCTTGGCCTCCGAGGCACCCCGGTTGGCTGCCTCCATGATTCCGGGACCGCCGCCGGAACAGATAACGAAGCGCCGATCTGACTCCGAGAGGCCCTTGGACCAGATCGTCAACTTGTGGGAGAGCTCGCGCGCCGCCTCGTAATAGCGCGACATGTGCAGGGCCCTCTTGGCAGCCTCTAGGTCCCCACCACCAGCCTCGGCCGCCAAAACCAGGGCTTCGGCATCCTCTCGCGACTTGAAGCGCGCAGACCCGAAGACCACGATCGTATCGCGAATGCTGAGTTCATCGAAGCGGGTCTTGGGCTCGATATACTCCGCCAATATCCGCAGAGCACGGGCCTGGCGGCTGTTAAGGAAGGCCTCGTTTTTGTAGGCCTTGACCGCGCGGTAGCGGGTCTCGATTTCTTTGGTCATGGACGTCGCAAGGGCGCAGGGAGATCGAAGGCGCGAGGGCAAGATGCACCTCGACCCCGGGGCGGCACAGGGTACCCTCAACGGGATGGCGGCGACAGATATGCACGACGAAGGCGAGATCGCCATGGACCAGGTCAGCTTTCCCATCGCAGGCATGAGCTGCGGCGCCTGCGCCATAACCGTCCAGCGTGCCCTGGCGGAAGTTCCCGGGGTTGTTAGTGCCGCGGTGAATTACGGCTCCCGAAGCGCAACCGTCAAACGTGACCCTGCCCTAGCCAGCGGAGAAGCCCTGGCCCGCGCCGTCCGAGGGGCAGGCTATGACCTACCGAAGGGCTCCCTAGATGGTCCTCGAGACTTGCGCGAGGACATCGCCTTCGCGCAGGAATCCGAGGAAGAGGACCTCAAAAACCACCGCCGCGACTTCGGCCTGGCCCTGGTCTTTGGTGCGGGCGCGATACTGGCCCTCTGGGCAGAGGGCGGAGAGTCATTGGCCATCCTGCTGTCCGGAGTGGTCGTGCTCGTCGCCGGGCGGCGGCTAATCTCCAGCGGTCTACGGGCGGCACTGCGGCGTTCGCCGGACATGAACACCCTGGTGGGCCTCGGTTCCCTAGCTGCCTGGCTCGCCGCCCTCGCCTCACCCTTCTTTCCGAACGTCGTCGGCCACGCCCACGGTCACGTCCACGCCGGCGTGATGATCGTCGTCTTCGTGTTGCTCGGTCGCTGGCTCGAGGGTCGAGCGCGACAAAAAGTCGGCGGCGCCGTGCGGGCCCTGCTCGCCCTGACTCCGCCCACGGCGCGCATCATGCGACGGGGCGTAGAGACGGAAGTTCCCCTCAACGAAGTACGACCGGGCAACCTAGTGCTCGTGCGCCCGGGCGAACGCATTCCCGTGGACGGTGAAATCACGGCCGGCAGCTCATCTGTCGACGAGTCCATGCTGACCGGCGAGAGCATGCCCGTGGAACGCGGGGGTGGTGAACAGGTGCATGCCGGAACGGTCAACGGCTTGGGCGCCCTCTCCCTCCGCGCCAATGCAACCGGCGAGGACACCGCCGTCGGCCGTATCGCCGCGGCAGTCCAGGCCGCCCAGGGCTCCCGCGCCCCCGTGCAAGACCTCGTGGACCGGGTCAGCGCCGTGTTCGTCCCGGTGGTGATGATCCTGGCGGCAACGACCCTGATCACATGGCTCGCTGTTGGGTCCGGCTGGGAAGTAGCGCTCTCCCGCTTTGTGGCCGTACTTGTGGTTGCTTGCCCCTGCGCCCTCGGACTTGCCACACCGACGGCGATCCTCGTTGCCACGGGACGCGGCGCCCGATCAGGAGTTCTCTTCACTGAGGCTCGCGCCATCGAGGCCCTGGCGAAGCTCGACATCCTCGTGCTAGACAAGACCGGCACATTGACCCTGGGCAAGCCGAGTGTAAAGGCCTTCGAACGACTCCCCGGAGCGCCGAGCGATCTGGGTGACGACGCGCTTCTAGCACTCGCCGCCGCAGTGGAGCAGCGCAGCGAACAACCCCTCGCCCGCGCTGTAGTCCAGGCTGCGGAGGAGAGGAAACTCACGCTTAGTCCTGCGGAAAACGTCGTCGCGAACCCCGGCCTCGGCGTCGAGGGCCACGTGGGCAAAAGACGCGTCGGGGTGATGAGTCCAAACGCGGCCAGAAGCCTGGGGTTGTTGAATGAAAGCCTTGAAGCGCGCGTCCAAGACATGGCCATGGGTGGCGTGACGCCGGTCATCCTGGCCGTTGACGAAGTCGCCGTGGCCTTGCTCGGATTCCGCGACGCCCTACGTCCCGGAAGTTTGGAGGCCGTGCAGCGTCTGGGGGAAATCGGCGTGGAGGTACGCGTCCTCTCCGGAGATCACCCCGCGGTCGTGCGCGCGCTTTGTGCCGAGTTGAGTCTCAAGGCGTTCGAAGGCGCGCTTTCGCCCGAGGCCAAGGCAGAACGTATTCGTGTTCTCCAATCCACTGGCAAAGTCGTCGGCATGGGCGGCGACGGTATCAACGATGCGCTGGCCTTGACCATCGCTGATGTCGGCATCGCCATGGGCGGCGGCGCCGATGTTGCGATTGAGGCTGCGGATGTCGCGCTGCTGAACGACGAGCCAGCGCGACTGCCCTTCCTCGTGCACCTATCCAAACGCACCCTGGGGACGATCCGCTCGAACTTAGCCTGGGCCTTTGGCTATAACGTGATCGCTCTGCCCCTTGCGGCGGGGGTGCTCGTGCCCTGGACAAACTGGGCCCTGCCCGCCTCCGTTGGAGCTGCGACAATGGCGGGGTCGAGCTTGTTGGTTGTGCTCAATAGCCTGCGTCTCTGGCTCCTCGACGAGGAGTAGGCCTGGACAGCGGGAATAGATCCCGTGAAATATCCCCGGGGCTGGCGTCCGGGTGCGACGGGAATGAGCGGGGAGAGTACCGTGGGCGCCCGCTGTTTTAGATCTGCGCCGGCCCCAGCAGGGCACGCTGCAGACTGTTTTCTTCCCCCGCTATCTCGCCTCCCCAAACCCATGTCCTCTTCCCACGCCGAACGCATTTCGAAGACCCAACACGCCCTGGGCGACCAAGGTCTGTCCGCCGTCGTCATTCCCTCCTCGGACCCGCACCTGTCGGAGTACCTACCGGAGCGTTGGCAGGGTCGGCGGTGGCTCTCGGGCTTCACGGGATCTATGGGGACCTTGGTCGTGACGCGGGAACGCGCAGCGGTCTTCGCCGACAGCCGCTACTGGGTCCAGGCCGAAGCGGAGTTGAAAGGCAGTGGGATCGAACTGGTCAAAGTGGCTACCGGGACCGCGGACGATCACATCGGCTGGCTGGCAGAGCTGCTGCCCGCAGGGGAAACGGTCGGTGTGGATGGAGATGTGCTCGGGTTGGCAGCGGCACGCGCACTACGTGACGGCCTGTCCGAGGGTGGAGTCAGCCTGCGCTCCGATGTCGATATCCTGGGCACGGTTTGGCCCGAACGTCCGAGTCTCCCCCGGGAGTCGGTTTACCCCCACACCGCGCCCCACGCGGATATGACACGTGGGCAGAAGCTTGCCGCCGTGCGCTCCTCCATGGAATGCTTCGGCGCAACACACCACTTTGTCTCCACTGTTGACGACGTCTCCTGGCTCCTGAATCTGCGCGGGAATGACGTCAACTACAACCCCGTGTTCCTAGCTCACCTGTTGGTCAAGGCAGACGGGGCAACGCTCTTCATTGGCGAAGGCAAGGTGGACGACGAGCTGCGCGCGGCCCTGGCCGCCGACGGTGTCGAGCTAGCGGACTACGATCAAGCCCGGGCGCAGCTAAAGGGCTTGGACTCCTCCGCTGTCCTGTTGATCGATCCAAAGCGCGTGACCCTCGGCTTCGTATCCGAGAGTCTCGAGGCCCGGATCGTCGAATCGATTAACCCCAGCACACTCTTCAAGAGTCGGAAGAGCGCGGCCGAAGCAGCACACGTGCGTGCCGTCATGGACCAGGATGGTGCGGCCATGTGCAACTTCTACGCCTGGTTCGAGGCGGCAGTTGGAAAGGAAACGATCACAGAGATCACGGTGGACGAACGCCTGAGTGCGGAGCGCGCCAAGCGCCCCGGCTTTGTAGGCCTCAGTTTCGGCACCATCGCCGCCTTCAAGGGCAACGGCGCCATGCCGCACTACCGCGCCCTGCCGGAGAGTCATGCGACCATCGAGGGTGACGGATTGCTGCTGATTGACTCGGGCGGGCAATACCTAGGCGGCACGACCGACATCACGCGCGTCTGGGGTATCGGCCAGGTGACGGAGGAACAACGGCGCGACTATACCTATGTGTTGAAGGGCACCATGGCCCTTAGCCGCACCCGCTTTCCCCGCGGGACGATGTCGCCGAGCCTGGATTCCATCGCCCGAGCACCCCTGTGGAATGCCGGTATCGAATACGGTCACGGCACGGGGCACGGTGTCGGCTTTTTCCTTAATGTCCACGAAGGTCCCCAGACGATTTCCAAGGCCATGCCCAACAAGCACATGGGTATGGAGCCGGGCATGATCACAAGCATTGAGCCCGGTGTGTATCGCCCGGGCAGGTGGGGTGTTCGCATTGAAAACCTCGTCCTGAACATCCCTTCCACAGAGACTGAATTCGGGGAGTTCCTCGAGTTTGAAACCCTGACGATGTGCCCAATCGACACGCGCTTGATCCAACCGGGACTACTGCGCCAGGATGAAATCGACTGGCTCAACGATTACCACACAACGGTACGCGAGCGCCTAAGCCCCTTGGTCAGCGGTCCCGCTCTCGCTTGGCTCGAGGAGCGCACCCAACCCATCTAGCGCGAGGCACGGCCGGTTCACGCGGACGGTCCCAGTCGACCAACGGGCTGCTAGCGCCGGGGCTCAAAGCCAATCACCGGGCTCGTTTCCCCGGTGAGCGGATCGATCAGGCGCAAGCCAAAGGAGTGGTCGGCTGCGCTATAGGGCACGAGCACCGAGAAGGTCGCTGTGCCGTCCGCTCCCACGAGGACGGTGTCCAAGAGCTGCGGATAGGCAAGGGTGCCCGCATTGGTTGCCTCACCCAGGAGCACGAGCACCATGCTGCCAGGCTGGGCACCACGAACGCTCAGTTGAACGAAACAACCGGAGGACGAATCATCCGGAATCAGAAGCCGTAGCACCGCGGAGGCTGCGGAGGGCATTCCAAGCCAGGCATCCCGCAATCCCTCAAGCCGCACACGCAGGCCAACGGGCTGAAGGGATTGTCCCAGGGCGGGCAGAGGCCGAGCCTCAGCCACATGCAGAAGCAGGTGATCTAAAATATTGCCCAAGAGGCGACCATTGCCCGGAGACGCCAACCCCGCATTGGATCCCG
>JBLHLB010000266.1:0-5920 GCA_047618505.1 Planctomycetota bacterium | reverse complement strand
AAAGGCCCGCGGCGGGCCGCTCACTCATCCGCCATGCCGCGGGCGTTCGATCCCCAATGTCTTCAGTCGCGACGTCAGTGTCGCCGGATGCAGTCCAAGGAAATCCGCCGCGCCGCCCGGGCCCGAGAGTTTCCAGTGGTGGTGGTTAAGTACGTTGATGAAGTTTTTGCGCTCGAAATCGCGTATGCCCTTGTTGGACAGCAGCCGCTGGGAACCTGTCGTTCCTCCTCGTTCCTCGTCATCGATGCGCTCCGGCAGGTGAACCGCAAGGCGCCCGCGCTGGGCACCGATGAGCGCGCGTTGAATCACGTTCTGCAGTTCGCGGATGTTCCCCGGCCAGTCATAGGCACAGAGCAGGTCCAAGTCGCTCTGGCGCAGCTTCGGTCGCTTGGAGGCGGGACCCTTGGCGCCGGAATCGACGAAGTGCTGTGCCAGGAGCGGGATGTCCTCGGGACGTTCGCGCAGGGAGGGAACGTTGATGGGGAAAACGGTAAGGCGATAGTACAGGTCTTCGCGGAAGCGACCGGCACGGACCTCCCGTTGCAAATCACGATTCGTAGCGGCGATAACGCGTACGTTGACTTCGCGCTCGCGGTCCTCACCGATGCGCGAGAAGCGTCCCTCCTGCAAGGCACGCAGCAGCTTGCCCTGCAGATCCAAGGGGATCTCCCCCACCTCATCGAGGAAGAGCGTGCCGCCATCGGCGACCTGGAAACGACCTGCGCGATCGCGGTGTGCGCCGGTAAAGGAGCCGGCGATGTGCCCAAAGAACTCGGACTCAAAGAGCTCGTGGGGAATCGACGCGCAGTTGACACGAACCAGTGTGTGGTCCACCCGCGGGCTGCCCTCGTGAAGGGCAACGGCAATCAGCTCCTTGCCTGTGCCCGATTCGCCCTCGATCAAGACCGTCGCTTCCGTGGGGGCAACGATGTCGACCTGGTGCAGGACCTGTTGGATCGCGGCGCTCTTGCCGACGATGCGACCGTGGGCCTGGACGATCTTGATTTCCTCACGCAGGTAGTCGCGTTCCAGCTCGAGCTGCGCGCGCAACTCTTCCACTTCCGCAAAGGCTCGACTATTCGCCAAGGCGGTGGCGGCGTGGTCGGCGTAGGTCCGCAGCCAATCGAATTCCTCATCGCCAATAGCTTCGCGGCTGAAGACGGCCAGGACGCCGACGACCTCTTCGCGGAAGATCAATGGTTGGCCAGCAAAGCACACGATGCCCTCCGCCTCAGCCCAGGCGTGGTTTACCAGCCACTGGTCACCGTCACTGACCTTGAGGTGCAGGGCTTTCCCCGATTGGCCGACTTGACCGACCTTGCGGACACCGAGGGGAAAGCGTTGAAAGCGACCGTCGGTGCGAGTCCATGCTTCGGCAGGATCCACTCTCGAGGTTCCTGCGCTCGCCACCAAGTGCAAGCAAGGCACTTTGGTTGGGCAGTGCGCACTCATGGAACAGTCGTCGCAGCGGTCGCCGGGGGCGATTAGCCAGATGCGCGCCAGGGCAACGCCCGGTTCACGGCCCAGGTCGCCGACGATGTTGGCGAGCACTTTCTCTGGCGAGAGGGCCTGGGCGACGTTTAGCGCAGCTTTCTGAAGAGACTCGATGTTCATAACAGTGGAGGTGATGAGATCTCATGCTATCGACACGATATATCAAGGACTCATGACTTTTCGCCATCTGGAGCAAGCCACGCACGATGCACTAAGCCTATGCACAGAAAGGACTTAAGAGATTCCATGGGGACTTGGCACGCCCTGTGCTTTGAGGTCGGCAGTCGCTTTTGACTCCCAACCGAATCCCATCCCAATGAAGACCCTCCTCGTACTCGCCACCGCCTCCCTCAGCCTGTTGGCTGCCGCCGTCGCCATACCGGCGGAGGCTACCGAGATCACACTCGACGCCGGCGCCAACGCCACCGTGGAGATCACTGCCACTCCCGCAGTCGCGACATCCCCTCTCCTGAACTTCGACCCGAGCAATACCGCCCTGGTCATCACCGATCCCCAGAACGACTTCCTGAGCCCCGATGGCGTCGTCTGGGGTGTGGTCGGTGAGAGTGTCACCAAGAACAACACCGTCGCCAACCTCGACGCTCTCTTCCACACCGCCAAGGCCGAGGGCTTCCCGGTCTTCGTTTCGCCCCACTACTACTTCCCCCACGACAAGCAGTGGCAGTTCGAAGGCACGCTGGAAAAGTTGATGCACACGGTCGGGATGTTCGACCGCAACGACGCTCTCGATCTGGAGGGATTCGAAGGCTCCGGAGCCGATTGGCTGGAGCGCTACAAGCCCTACATCCAAGACGGGGCCACGGTCGTGACGAGCCCTCACAAAGTCTACGGGCCGGACACCAACGACCTCGTCCTGCAGCTGCGCAAGCGCGGCATAGATCGCGTCATTCTGGCTGGCATGTCCGCCAATCTCTGCACCGAATCGCACATGCGAGAGCTGCTTGAGCAGGGCTTTGACGTCACCGTCGTTTCAGACGCCACGGCCGCGGCCATCACGCCGAATCTTGGGGATGGCTATGCCGCCGCCTTGGTGAACTTCAGGTTCATGGCGAACGCGGTACTCGACACCGCAACTGCGGTGGCTTCCATGGGCGCGAAAGTGACCGACACCTACGGATCGGAGTCGATCCAAGGCCTGGACATTCACTTCCACGAAGCCGGACGCATCGGTAGCCCCCAGATTGTCCTCCTGCACGGCTTCCCGACCTCCTCGCACATGTTCCGCAACTTGATCCCCGAGTTGGCCAAGGACTTCCATGTGATCGCCCCGGACTACCCCGGCTACGGCCAGAGCTCGGCGCCCTCGAACAAGGACTTCGACTACACCTTCGCCAACATAGCGGGCATCGTCGACACGCTCCTGGAACGTCGCGGCTTCGATCGCTACGCCCTCTACCTGATGGACTACGGCGCGCCGATCGCCTTCCGCATCGCTGAGAAACACCCCGAGCGCGTCACGGGCCTGATCGTTCAGAACGGCAACGCCTACGACGAAGGACTGCGCGAGTTCTGGGATCCGATCAAGGCCTACTGGGGCAGCAACTCAGAGGAGGACCGTGATGCCTTGCGCGGACTGCTGACCCTCGGTGCCACCAAATGGCAGTACCAGGACGGGACCCGCAACCCCGAGTCGATCGACCCCGCAAACTGGCAAGTGGTGCAACCGCTGCTCGATCGCGAAGGCAACCAGGAGATCCAACTGGACCTCTTCTATGACTACCGCACGAACGTCGTGTTGTACCCGCGCTGGCAGGAGTACCTGCGCACGAACCAGCCGCCGACACTGATCCTCTGGGGCGCGAACGATCCGATCTTCCCCTCCGAAGGCGCACACCCCTACCTGCGCGATCTTCCTAACGCTGAGCTGCACCTCCTGAACACCGGGCACTTCGCCCTGGAAGAGGAAGGCCAGCAAATCGCCAAGCGCATGGGTGCGTTCCTTTTGGGCAAGCCCGCCCCCGTGCGCTCCGCGGCGCACTGATCGAGGGCAAGCATGGGCACGTCGGCGCTCCGGGGATACCCCGGGGCGCCGGCAACAGGCCGTCAGCCCTAGCTGATCCCTCGAGCTGATCCCTCCCCGACCCTCCCCTCCAACGTCGCCGCCGCCGCCATCGCCATCGCACCCGCAGAGGATCCCGCCATGATTTCCAGAGCCACCGAACAACACACCCTGAGCAGCCCGTTTTCCTTTGCTGTCTCCGACGACGCTATCAGCTACCGCCAGCGTTTGACAGAGCGTGAGCCCGAAGCACTGGCACGCTTCTTCGATGAGAACTTCGAGAGCGTCAAGAATCGCATTCGGGTCATGGTGCGCAACCAGCAGGACACGGAAGACCTGACGCAGGAGGTCTTTCTGCGGATCCATCGGGCCCTGCCGCGCTTCGATCCAGAAAAGCGTCTCGCTCCCTGGATTTCGACGATCCTGACGAACAGGGTGCGCGACCACTGGCGCGCTCGGCGCTCCACAACTTCCCTCGACGGAACGGAGGAACGGGAGGGCCTGCAGATTGCGGCGCCCGAGGCCGCCGCGAGCGACCTAGAGCGCGAAGAGCTAGGTAGCGTTGTCCGTGGCGCCATCGAACGGCTGCCCAGGGACATGCGTACCGTCCTAAGACTGCGCACTTTCGATGAGCTGTCCTTCGAGTCGATTGGAAGACAACTTCAACTCACTCCCGACGCGGCCCGCAAGCGCTACTCGCGGGCCATGCAATCCCTGCGTGACCTTCTGCCGGCCGCTGAGTTGGTCGCCTGAGATCGATATGGAAACCCAGGCAAGTAAGGTCGTCGTCATCACGGGCACGAGCAGCGGACTCGGTAAGTTGACGGCCAAGGAGCTGGCGACACAGGGACACCGTGTCTACGCCAGCATGCGCGAACCGGACGGGCGCAACCGCTCCGCTCGTGACGAGCTGATGGCCCTGGCCCACTCTGGTGGACTACACCTACGGGTCCTCGAGATAGACGTCACCTGCGACGAGTCGGTCAGCGCCGGGATCGCGGAAGTTCTCGAGTGCGAGGACCACATCGACGTCTTGATCAACAACGCTGGCGTGATGCATGTTGGCGTAACCGAGGCCTTCTGCCTCGACGAAGTACGCAGCCAGTTCGAGGTGAACTTCCACGGGGCCCTGCGCATGAATCAGGCCGTGCTGCCGAGCATGCGGGCCCACGGGTCGGGACTCCTGGTCCACCTGAGTTCCCTGGCCGGCCGCCTGACCTTCCCCTTCTTTGGGATCTACTGCGCCAGCAAGTTCGCCCTCGAGGCCATGGCGGAATCCCTGCGCTATGAACTCAGCAGCTTTGGGGTGGACTCGATTCTGGTAGAACCTGGTCTCTTCTGGACTGGCTTGATCCACAAGAGTCCTCCCAACGGAAAGGACGTGGAACGACTGGCCAGCTACGGGGAGGTTGCTCGAATCCCCGGCAGCCTGCTCACGAGCTTCACCCAGAGACTTACGGCCAAGGACGCACCCGACCCACAGATGGTGGCCGATGCCATCGCGGGGCTGATCGCCATGGAAGGCCCACGCCCCCTACGCACCGCCGTGGGGCAAGACCTTGGTGTGGGCGACCTCAATCGGAGCGTCGCGCCGGTGCAGGCCAGCCTGCTCAAAGAACTAGGATTGAGTCACTTGGCTCCGCACTCCGCGAAGGCACCGCTCTAATCCCCTCAAGATCTCCTAACCTCAGATTTCGGACCCCCTGATCTACGCTTCCATGCAAGTTCAAAGCGCCATTGAAGAACGCCGTGCCGTCCGCCATTTCGATCCCGATCACAAGATCAGCGACGCGGATCTACGCGAGCTCCTGAACGGATTCGCCCTAGCGCCCTCCTCCTTCAACATGCAGAACCGCCAGGTGGTGGCGGTGGTGGACCCGGCCATCAAGAAACGCATCCAGGCCGCCGCCTGGGGACAACAGCACGTGAGCGATGCCTCGGTGCTCATGGTCATGGCCGGCAGCCTCGACGCGCACAAGGATCCCTCGCGCTACCTCCGTGACGCGCCTGAGGCTTTGCGCGAGCAGTTCACGCCCATGATCGGCGAGTTCTACGGCGGCAAGGACCGACTGATCCGTGACGAGGCCTGTCGCTCCGTGGGCATGGCGGCCATGGGCTTAATGCTTCAGGCCAAGGGAATGGGCTACGAGTCTTGCCCCATGATCGGCTTCGACCCGGACCAAGTGGCGGAGATCGTCGGCCTCGATGCGGACCATCCGCCCCTGATGCTGATTGCCGTGGGCAAGGGCGTCGAGCCGGCCCACGCTCGACTTGGCCTCTTGGAGTTTGAAGAGACTGTCTCCGTGGACAGCTTCGGCAACCGTGCGATCACAGGCACACCGGGGAAGTAGCACAGAGTTCTAGAGCAGCGGCCGGGAGCTGGGGCCAACGTTGCCCCGGCTCCCG
>JBLHLB010000265.1:0-5927 GCA_047618505.1 Planctomycetota bacterium | reverse complement strand
GGACTTGCCCGGTGTAGTGAACACGCCAGAGCTGGACCGCTTTGCCGCCGAGGGCATTCCATTCACTCGGGCCTACACCCACGCGCCCATGACTCTGCCGGCGCACACCGCCTTGTTCTCCTCTCGACTTCCCGTGGAAGCAGGGGTCCTGAACAACAGCCAAAATGTGCCCGCCGACCTGCCGCTTCTAGCGGAGTCGATGCAGAAATTCGGCTACTCCACTCGGGCCGTGATCAGCCTGGGGACGCTCACGCCCCCGGCTCAGAACGAGGGTCTGCGCCGGGGCTTCGATGAGTACGACGTGGACTTCACGCACATCGACGTGGCCGCTGATGTTGAGCCGCGTCTGAACGCCTCACTCGAATCCTGGCCCGCGTTCACGGGTGAGGAGGAGCGGCCCTTCTTCCTCTTCGCTCACTTTTGTGATCCGCACGCTCCCTATCACAGCCACGGCTCCACGGAGGAGAACGGTGTTGTGCGTTTGGATGGCAAAGACCTTGGCTCCTATGCCCTGGGGGAAGTCCCCAGCGATGAGTATGAGCTTGATCTAGAGGCCGGCGAGCACACCGTCGAGATCGCTTCTTTGACGAATGCGCTGCTGCGTGTGAAGGCGCTCAACGTGACGGCGGCGAATGGCGAGGAGGTGCCGGTTGAGTTCACCGAAGGAGAGTTGGTGGGATCGGGACAGCGCGTAGAAGTCCGTTTCACTGTTGCGGAATCCGGTCGCTTCACCCTGCGCGTGGGTATGCACGACCGACCGGGCGCGAAGGAAGCCAAGCGCCGTTACATCCGTGAGGTCGAACACGTGGATGCCTACGTGGGGCGACTGCTTCAAGCTCTCCGCGACCAAGGCGAGTACGACAACACGATGATTGTCTTCGTTTCTGACCACGGCGAGGCCCTGGGGGAGAACGGCGGCTTTGTGGGGCACGTGAGGTCACTCGATGACACCATGATCCGCGTGCCCTTGATCGTGAAGCCGCCCCTGGCGGGGGGCTCCATGGAGAGCATTCGTGCACGCTCCGGTGAGCCGGTTTCCTTGATCGACTTGACTCCAACCATCCTGGAGGTGTGTGGCCTTCCGCCGCTCCATGGGCAGAGGGGCGAATCGCTCCTGAGGGAGACCCGATCGCGTCCCTTTGAGCACGTGGCGGAGACCCACAAGCCGGAGGCGCAGGACGATCGCGTGAGTCTGTTCGACGGCACGATGCGCATGCTCTACATCGCGGACGAGGATCGCCTCTACCTCTATGACATCTCGGTTGATCCGGGGGAGAAGAACGACCTCTTCGAGGAGCGCGGCGGAGAGTTCCCCGAGTGGCCCAAGCGCCTGCGCCTGATTGCCGAAGAAGCGGCTGCGATTATGGCGGGCACAGCGGACCCCGACTCCGAGCGAGCTGCCGCGCTCAAGGCCATGGGCTACTAGCGGACACCCCAAAGATTTTGGGGACTTGTCCAGGCTGCGCACAGCGTTCGCTAGGTCCCTCGGGTATCCTCCCAGCGCCATGAGTAAGCTCAGTGATATCCAGGATAGGGCCTTTGCCGTGAAGCGTCGTTTGGACCAGCTCAAGGAGGGTCTTTGACTACGCGGGCAAGGCAGCTCGCTCCCGGGAGCTTGAGGCGAAACAAGCCGACCCGGAGTTCTGGACGGATCAGGACGCAGCCCAGGTTGATCTGAAGGAGCAGCAGGCTCTACGACGTTTCGTGGGGCCGGCCGAGAAGGCGAGCCAGTCCCTTGAGGACTTCGAGGTCCTGGTGGAGATGGGCGAGGATGACATCCAGGCCGTCTATGACGATCTGGTGACAGCAGTCGAAGGTGCCGATGTGGAAGTTGGGAAGCTCGAGTTCCAGGTCATGCTGGGCGGCGAGCACGACTCCGTCAGCGCCTACCTGCAGATTTCCGCCGGAGCCGGTGGTCTGGATGCCACGGACTGGGCGGAGATTCTCCTGCGCATGTACACGCGCTGGGCCGAGGGCCAGGGCTTCAAGGTCGAGCAAGTCGAACGCATCCCTGAACCGGAGGCGGGCATTCGCTCGGCGACCCTGCGTATCCTTGGCGACTACGCCTTCGGTCACCTCAAGGCCGAAACCGGCGTCCATCGCCTGGTGCGTATCAGTCCCTTTGACGCCCAAGCGCGGCGCCATACGGCCTTTGCTTCGATAGACGTAACGCCGGATGTGGAGGACGACACATCGATCGTTGAGATCAAGGATTCCGATGTGCGTATCGACACCATGCGCGCCGGTGGTGCCGGTGGCCAGCACGTCAACAAGACCGAGTCCGCCGTGCGGATCACGCATATCGAAACGGGCATCGTAGTGCGTTGCCAAAACGAGCGTAGTCAGCACAAGAATCGCGCCACGGGCATGTCGCTCCTGAAGGGCAAGCTGATCAAGATGCGCGAGGCCGCGCGCGACAAGGACATGGCCGTGCTCTACGGCGAAAAAGGCGAAATCGCCTGGGGCAACCAGATCCGCTCTTACGTGATGCAGCCCTATCAGATGGTCAAGGACCACCGCACGGGCTTGGAGAAGGGTAATATTCAGGCGGTTCTAGATGGCGACATCAGCGACTTCATTGAGGCCTACCTGCGCAAGCGCGGCACAGAGGCGGATGACTAATGGCGAGCTTGCGAGTCGTAGCAGAACTCAATCGGGTGCGCAGTAGGGGACTTCGAAAGCTCCCGGGCGTTGTCTATGGGGTTGCCCTTGGGCTTGCGCTCTTGTCCTTGGCCTGCGCCGACAACGGAGGAGCATCCAGCCAGCGCCCTAACGTTGTCTTGATCGTTGTGGACACCCTGCGGGCCGACGTTATCCGGGATAAGTACGGCCTAGTTGACACGCCAGAGATCGACCGTTTCGCTTCCGAAGGAGTTCCCTTTGTGCGTGCCTATACCCATGCACCGATGACCCTGCCGGCGCACACGGCGCTCTTTTCCTCGCGCCTGCCGGTGGAGAGCGGGGTCCTGAATAACAGCCAGAACGTACCGGATGACTTGCCCCTGCTAGCGGAATGGATGCAGCGCTATGGCTACTCGACGCGTGCCGTTCTGAGCATCGGGACTTTGAAGCCGAACGCTGGTGAACAGGGGTTGAGTCGCGGTTTTGAGTCCTACGACACCGACTTATTCCACCTTGATCGGGCCGAGAACGTCACTCCGCGCATGCGCTCGATGTTGGAGTCCTGGCCGGCCTTCAACGGTACCGAGGAGCAGCCCTTTTTCCTCTTCGCGCACTTCTCCGATCCCCATGCCCCCTACCGGTCCCACGCGGCGGCATCCGAGAACGTGGTTGTGACCCTCGACGGAGAAGAGCTTGGTGCCTTCGATTTATCGGATGCGCCACAGTTGGATCTCGACCTGAACCTCACACCTGGTGAACACGTGCTTGAGATCCGGGGTCCCGATGACAACAGCATGCGAGTGCGTGTCGCGTCCCTCAGAACGGACAAGAACGTGCCCCTCACCATCAACCTCGAGGAAGGCCAACTCTTCGAGCCAAGCTCTACCCTTCGGGGGCGCTTTGTTTCTCCCGCCGGACAAGCACACCTGCGTCTGTGGATGCACGACATCGTGGATGGTCCGTCGAAGAAGCTGCGCTACCTATCCGAGGTTGAGCACATCGACAACTTTGTGGGGGAGCTACTGCAGATTCTGCGCGACAGCGGAACCTACGACGAGACCATGGTAATCCTGGTCTCCGACCATGGCGAAGCCCTCGGGGAACGTGCCCTCTACGGGCATGTGAGTTACCTCTTCGATCCGATCATCCATGTGCCCTTGATCATGAAGTTGCCCGGTGCGGAGGCCGACCTAGGAAAAGCCCAGCCCGGCATGAACGGGAACGAGCCTGTTTCCCTGATCGACCTAGCGCCCACGATTTTGGAAATCTGTGGCCTTCCTGATCTCCCTGGCCAGCGCGGGCACTCCCTATTGTCTGCGCGCGATGAGCCCTTTGAGCACATCGCCGAGACGCACAAGCCGGAGGCACCTCAGGATCGCCTCAGCCTCTTTGACGGCACCCTGCGCATGGTCTACATCGCAGACGAAGATCGCTTCCAGCTCTTCGACTTGGATCTGGATCCGCGCGAGAAGAACGATGTCTTTGCTGCCCGGGGCGATGAACGGCCTGAATGGCCGGAGCGCCTTCGCTTGATCGCCCAGCAAGCCGCTCGAATCGCGAGCGAGGGCAACGGTCCCGACATTGACCGCGCCAGCGTGCTCAGGGCACTGGGCTACTGACGATCTCTCAGCGCTTCGTCGAAGCCAGGCGGGCTGTCGACTGCTCGTCATCGGCCCGGTAGACGCTGGCGTAACCCTGGGTATCGAGCCAGTCGTAGATGGACGACAGGGGTGTGACTAAACCCATGTGCGGCACGATGGTCGGACGCAGGGTCCCGTGGGTGTAGATCTTCGAGAAAATGCCCATCAGCTCGTGGGTCTCGCTATCGAATATGCCGCCACCGGAGTTCCCGATGTAGGTCGGCGCGTTGATCATCCAATAGGTCTCACCATCGACGACATGGGTGCGTGTCGCTATTTCGCCATAGGTCGGGATCGGGTCGTTGCCCAGGGGGCATCCGACAGCGTAGATGGGATCGAAGATGCGTACCTGTTCCAGGTGCTCAGGACTTGCGAGGGTTGCGCCGCGGGGCAGGGCCTCCGGCGTCAGGATCTCCAACAGGGCAGCATCCAGATCCGCTTTGTAGACCAGCAACATGGCCTCTTCGTGGCGCAGGCTGCCGTCGACGCTGTAGATCGTCACCGGCACGGGCATATCGCGGCTTGACGGACTGCCTTGGATGTCACGTACGACGTGCCAGGCGGTTAGGACGTAGGTGCGGAAGCCACCGGCGGCACGCTCCTCTGACTGCAGGAGGACGCCGGATCCGACGCTGGTTTCCCCGGCCAATTGCACGACCGGGCCCATGAGCTCGTCCCACATCGTCTCTAGGTCACGCGACTGATCTAGTCGCTCCTCGACATCGTTCAGACGTGCGCGGCTGACGGAGACCTCTTCACTTATGCTGCTCTTAAGGGTGTCCCAGGTCTCCTGCAGGCGCCCTTCACGCTCCGTCAGGACGGCCTCGAGGGCGATCGGACCAACTTGGCCCTCAAGGGTGTTCAGGTTTGAGCTCGTGGCCTCGACTGCCTGGGAGATGGCGCCGAGACGCTCTTCTGCTTGCTCGAGCCGGCCGGCCACTTCCCGTGCCGAGCGAGCTTCCAAAGCGGCCTCCCCAATGCGTTCCGTAAGGGTCGCGATCTCCGAGCCCATGATATTCAGGCCAGATCGGACTCCATTCTGGTGGGCCGAGGTGGTTTGACTCGATGTCTCCAAGAGCAGAATGCGACCTTCGAGTTCCGTGACCTGTTCGCGCTGGAACCAGCCCCAGAACCCCAGGCCAGTGGCCATTAGGACCAGGGGAAGGGCCATCAGATGCCCCAAGGATCCCCCTTGAACGTCCTTCTGCCGGCCAGCGGCCCTGTAGGTGCTGACGGTCCGGTTTGTGCTCGCTGACTTGGTCTCTTTGGGGTGCATATCGATGGTGGGCAGGGCGTGGGGCTCGGGCCTTATCGGCATTGGCGACCCCTCGTTTTCAGCCCGCCTCCCTCCACAGGCAGATCAAGTTGTGCGTAAATACAGAACTCCTTGTCCAGTATGGAGTTACGCACGGAATTCAACAGCTCATAGGCTCTGGCCTATAGGTTTTCCACCGACTCTCACCGCTCTATCCACGGCCCTGCATGGGGCTGTGGACACATTGTGGATAACCACCCACGCTCCAGGCTGGTAGAGCTTGCCCTGGGAGCCCCCCCTCCCCGGGATCCATCCAGGTCCATCGGTGCCTTAGTTGCGCATGGCTATACGCAGGATCCTGTCTCCTAGCTCCAGGGTGTCGAGGACCTCGCCCCCCTCCAGGAGGAGTC
>JBLHLB010000264.1:0-5935 GCA_047618505.1 Planctomycetota bacterium | reverse complement strand
TCGCGGGGAGTCCCGGGTTTCGAGTGGCTGCCGATGTTGTTGTGGGGGAGTTGGAGCGGATAGGTGTGAAGCCTGGCGTAGGTGGCGGCTATCTACAAAGTGTGCCCCTCGTGCAGTGGTCGGTTCGCCAGGGCATCGCCGGCCCGGTGATCCCACGCATGATAATCACGACCACATCCGGAGAGGAGTTGACGTTCCACTGCGGCTCGGACTTTGAAATGGTGTTGGGCTCTGTGGGGATTCCGCCTCAGTCGCGATCCTGGAGCGTCGTCGTGGTCGATTCACCAGAGGAGTGGCCTGCCAAGGCGGATCCCGATGCTGCCCTGGTCATCACCTCTGGAATTCCCCTTGGGGACCGCGGAATGATGTTCGAGCGCATGGGACAGATTCCCGAGGACTGGGGCATCTACCTTCAATTGCGCTCCCCGCGGCCGCGGCCTGAGCGATCGGCTCCGAAGCCCTTCACGACCCTGGTCTACGAGGGTGTGGATCCGGGAGACTCCCTCATCCTAAACGGGGCAGCACGCCGACCCTTTGGCACTCGTACGGCGGCCAGTGTTCGGCTGGAGGTGGAATGGGTGCGGGAAGAGAAACCCTGTTTCAACGTCGTTGGCGTGATTCCCGGGGCGGGCAGCCTCTTGAATCCCGACCTTGCCTCGGAGGTCGTTGTACTCATGGCTCATCTGGATCAGCTGGGGACCAAGCCCAAAGGAGCAAACTCGAACAATGATACGACCTACGATGGCGCGGACAACAACGCCTCTGGTGTAGCGGCTCTGCTAGAGGTAGCGGAGGCGCTCGTGGCGGAGCCCCAGGGGCGAACCACCTTGCTGCTGTTTCCCACCGGGGAAGAACAAGGTCAGCTCGGCGTGCAGCATCAATTACGGGAGCCGTCCCTACCGCTCGCCAAGACTCGCGTCGCGATCGAAGTCTTCGCCCTTGGGTCGCCCGACTCGATGCTGCCGGTGCCAGGCGCTCTGTGGTGCACGTCCTACATGGACACGAGTGTCGGCCAGGGCTTGCAGATGTCGGACCTGCCCGTGTACATGGATCAGCGGCCCCGTTGGAACTACACGTATCGTTCCTCTTCCAATCGCTACACCCAGGCCGGAATCATCGGGCATCGACTTTCGAGTTACGGATCGCACAAGCTTTTGAACACCGCAAAGGATGAGCCGCGCTCCTTGGACTTCGACCATTTGACCTTGGCCACGAAGACTCTTCTCGGGGCTGCGCAAGTCTTGACGAGCGGCGAAATTGAGATCCTCAGGCACTGATGTCAGAGCAGCGGGGATTTGCGAAGTTGGGAGCGCAGGACTCCGCAGGGTCCATGGCGCAGGACTCCGCAGTGACCGTGCGCGGATTGTTCAAGCGCTATGGCGATTTGGTTGCGGTTGACGGTCTCGATCTGGACCTTCCGCGGGGGGCCTGTCTCGGACTCCTTGGGCCGAACGGTGCAGGCAAGACGACGACGGTGGAAATTCTGGAGGGTCTCAAGCCTGCCGACGCCGGTGACGTTCAGCTCCTGGGGATGACCTGGGATCGAGACGCCGCAGCGATCCGCGAATCGATCGGTGTGCAGCTTCAGGAAACAAACCATATTGACAAGCTGACCTGTCTTGAGGTCCTGCGCTTGTTTCGCAGCTTCTACGCCACCGGCGACGAGCCCGCCCACGTGCTCGAAGCAGTGGAGCTCACGGAAAAGCGAGACGCGCGGGTCGTAGCGCTCTCGGGCGGTCAGAAACAGCGTTTGGCCCTCGGTTGTGCCCTCGTGAATCGCCCGCGCTTGCTGTTCCTCGATGAGCCAACAACAGGTCTGGATCCACAGGCGCGTAGACGCGTTTGGGAGATCATCGAGGAGTTCAAGCTGCAAGGCGGTTCGGTCCTCCTGACAACGCACTACATGGAGGAGGCCGAGCGTTTGGCGGACGAGCTCTTGGTCATCGATCGCGGATCTGCAATCGCCCGGGGAACACCGGCGGAGTTGATCGCCAGCCTCAAGGCAGAGGGAGTGATCGAGATGGTCTTCGGTAGTGCAGATGACGCGGTTCGCGGAGAAACAGCCCTCGTTGCCGCTGCCGATGCGGATTCCCTCGGAGCGATTTCTCGCCACGGCGCCCTCTTACGTTTCACCGTGATCCATGTGCAGGAGGCTCTCCAGGTTGTGCTGACAGCTCTCTCGGAAGCTGGGCTGCGCTGCGATGACTTACGCACTCACCGGCCTACCCTCGAGGACGTCTTCGTACACCTCACCGGAAAGCACCTGAGGGAGAACTAGAGGCATGTTGCGCGGTCTTTGGGAGCTTACCCGTGTACGCCTTGTTCTCTTCCTGCGGGAACCGGAGGCGTTATTCTGGGTCTTCGTATTCCCCCTCGTTCTGGCGGGCATTCTCGGGTGGGCCTTCAGCAGCGGCAGCGCCCAGTCGAGTCGCGTCGGTCTCCTTCCGGGGGTGGGCCCCGCAGCGGAACTCCTGGCGCAGCAGGATGGCATCGAGCTGGTTGCCTTCGAGACCGAGGAGAATGCACGCCGTTCCCTCACAAGCGGAGGCATCGATGTTCTCCTTGGTCCCGGCGATCCGCCGCTCCTGATCTTGGATGCGCAGCGGGCGGACTCTGAAACGGCGCGTCTGCGGGTCCTCCAGGCCCTGGACCCTGACCCCAACCCCGATGGGCGTGTGGCACTTGAGCTTGTGCAAGAGAAGGGCTCCCGCTACATCGACTTCCTGCTGCCCGGTCTCCTGGGGATGAACCTGATGGGCACGGGTATGTGGAGCATTGGCTTTGCCATCGCGGACACGCGCAAGCGCAAGCTCCTGCGCCGGATGCTGGTAACGCCCATGGGACGCTTATCTTTCTTCATGTCCTTCCTGCTGGCGCGCTTGGTCTTTCTGGTGATGGAGGTCGCGCTCCTGATTCTCTTCGGAGTATTCGTTCTGGGGGTACCTCTGCGGGGAAGCGCGGTCCTCTTCGGCACCCTCTCCATCCTGGGGGCCTTCACCTTCGCTGGCCTTGGGATCCTGGCCGCGTCCCGGGCCAAGACTATCGAGGGAGTCTCCGGCATCATCAACTTCGTGATGATGCCCATGTGGCTCTGCTCGGGTGTCTTCTTTAGCTACGAACGCTTTCCCGAAGCCGCGCAACCAGTGTTGCGACTGCTGCCCCTGACCGCACTGAATGACGGCCTGCGAGCGGTCATGCTTGAGGGGGCTGGCCCCATGCAGGTGGGGACGGAGATGATGATCCTGGCCCTGTGGGGGGCGGCAGCCTTCGCGCTTGCCCTGCGCATCTTTCGCTGGGACTGAGGCGGTACCGAAGACAGCCTTTCGGGCGCCGACCATCGGCATGGACCCCCGCAGCTGCGGGGGTCATGCGATATGGAGCTTGATCAGTTGCCCAGGATCAAGTCGAGGGCATTCGTCAGCTGATTCGTCTGGTTGATCAAGGCCTGGGTGTATACCGGTAGGCCAAGGATGGACGTGTCGTTGGGGACTGGTTCGCCGTGTGTTGCGATTCCACCTGCGAAGAACGAGATGTTGGTGAGCAAACTCTCGCTGCTGGGGTCAACAAGGAGCTCACCGAAGACCGTCGGCAATCCCGAAAGTGCGCGAGAGAATCCGAACACAATCGAGAGGCCGTTGGCGCCAAGCGTTGTCCCGTCGACAGTCGAGGTCCATGTCGTTCCCAGGATCGGAAGAGTCACGGTTCGAAAAATGCTGGGGTTCGCACCCGTGCCGTTGCGAATTGTAGCCTTGGCGGTGGATCCGCCCGAAACGACGATCAAGTCGCTCTTCAGTTCCGTTTCCACACCGCCGCTCCAGGTTGCGCTCAGGCTGACGTCATAGGTGCCGGGGAAGGCGTAGACGTGGGAAGTGGAGCTGCTGGTGGACGTGGCTCCATCGCCGAAGTCCCAGAAGTATCCGCTGATCGACCCATAGACATGATTGGTGAGGGTGACTAACAGCGGCGCGGTACCCGTCGTGGGCGCGGCGGTAAAGTCGACCAGGGGCGGCTGGTCACAGGTGCTGCAGGTCCCCAGGCAGCTAGCGCTTGCCGCTTTGGAAGTTATGAGGCTGGAGACCGTGGGATGGAACTGCGTGTCGATATTGGTCATCCCCCCAGGACATCCGTGGCAATAGCTCATGATCGTGCCCAAGGTGCAAACGGTCTGCGTTTGGCATGTCCCAAAGCCGCCGGAGCATTCATCCAAGGGTATCGGGCAGTAATCGTGGGTATGGGGCGTACCGAAGTTGTGGCCGAGTTCGTGGGCGGTGACGAAGAAGTCCCAGGTCAAGGCGTTCGTGGTCGGCACCGGGAAGGGGGTGTTGCCGTTGATGTTGCCACTGACAGCAAAGCCGTATGAATTGTTGCACAGGACGTCAAGCCAGGCGACGCCGCCGCCGAGGTTTGCTCCGGAGTTGAAGTGCCCAAGATCGCCGCCGTTGGGGACATTGTTGCTCCAGGTGGATCTAAACTCATTCAGAAGATCCCCCGCGTTGCCGGTATCGGGCGAGTCCCAGGGATCGTTGACGTCTGAGTAGATTCCGAGATAAGGCAGGCGGACGTGGGTGCTGGCCTGGGCTGAGAAGCGCAGGTCGACTGCACCCCATAGCGCTAAGGCATAGTTCGCCGCAATGTTTGTCGCTCCAAACAGCTGATGGAACTGATAGTCCGTTTCCACCGAAATGAGGACCTCCAGCATGCTTCCGAGGGCGTGATTTCCGCCCTGGTTGGAGGAGGCGATGGAGGGCTTTTGGCCCGGGGGCAACAGGGTCTTGCAGGTGTAGGCCGGGCGCGGACCACTCAGGGTCGGGTCGCTCTCGTGTACAATGGCCGAGCGTCCCGCAGCCCAACCTTCTTCGGGATCATCGATGCCAAAGACGTGTGCTACGCCATCGGTCCTTGAGATCCAACCCAGGGTGATTGTGGGCGTGAAGGCAAGGTAGACGTCAGAGTCGGCCTCCCCCTCGACACTACCGCTCCAGAGCGAAAGGTCCGCGCGTACCTCGTCTGCGCCCTTGGAAAGCTTGCCGTCGACCCACAACTCGAAGTCGTCGGTGATGTTGTCGAAGCGGTGCAGCACCAGGTCGACCTGCTCGATGCCGAAGGCAGTCGGGATCGTCACGTTCTCCATGCGAACGTCGTCGCCCGCCAGCATCAGTGCGGTGCGTAGCTCGTCTTCCATCTGATAGGAAAGACCCTTGGTCTCAAAGGTTGCTTCGGGAACAAGGGGGAAGGCGACCGTTGGTTTAACCTGCGCTGTGAGATTCGGGCAGGCGAATGCCAAAACAAGCGGCAGGGCGAAGGAGAGGTTTCGGTGGCGCATCGAGGTCCTGGGGGCCGGTTCGTAGCTGTGGGGCGGCGCCCAGCTGGTGCCGGGCCCGATTCAAATTGAGCACCGATCCTACCGCGATCACCACAGACTAGGGTGGGGCTCATCCCGAATGGAGGTCCGCTTCCCCAGAGGTCGTCCCTACCGGCGTCCCAGTTGGAGATCGAGGGTGCCATCGGTCTGTTGGCGCCTCTCGTTCTCCTCGACTAGGGCCGGAAGGCTCACTTGGGCCTTGCCAAGGAACGAGATCGTGAACGAGAGTCGTGTCCCCGCGCCGGGGACTGTTTCCAGTGAAACCTCCGCACCATGGAGCCGCAGCAGCTCGCGCGCTAGGGCCATGGAGGCATCCAAGTTGTGATCGCGCCGTGGGTGGGAGCCGTGAATTGTCGGGGAGGCCTCGAAGAGCATCTTGCTCTCTGCCTCTGTCATTCCGGGGGCTGAATCGCAGAGCTCGAAGCGTATATCGGCGGTCTCGGAACCCTCCAGCAAGTTGACGCGCAGGGAAACACCACCGCCACCCGCGTGCGCCACGGCCTGCACCGCGTTCTCAGCCAGGGTTGATAGGCAGCGCTTGAGTACTTCGGCGTCCGCTAGAACCTTCTCCGG
>JBLHLB010000263.1:0-5949 GCA_047618505.1 Planctomycetota bacterium | reverse complement strand
AACGCTCGCTCCCACCAGTTCGAGAACCGCGTATCGCCCTACGTCGTTGCGGATGACCCGTCCAGCGGCCTTCTCCCGCGCGTTCATGGCGATTCGCCCGGTGCGGAGGGCTCAGGGGATCAGCGCATTCAGGCCTACACCTATCGTGTCTGCTTGACCGACGAACCGTTGAACCGGTTGCCGTTCGAGAAGCCCGCGGGCTACGACCCACTGCAGTACGAGCTCCTACTACGTGACCTCGCCGCGGGCTCGCGACACGTCTTTGGCAAGTTTGATCCCGCGCCGAATCGCAAGACCGATACGAACAACCACGGCTCCTTCTCGACGGACAACATTGGGATGAACTACGACTATCCCGACGCGAGCTACGAACGCCGGGCCCAGATCCTCGAGGAGCACGAGCGCTACCAGAAGGGCTACTTCTGGTTCCTGTGCAACGATCCGCGCGTGCCTCCCGACGTTCGAGAGCGAATGGGGCGCTGGGGTTTGGCGGCGGACGAATTCCAGGACAACGGCGGTTGGCCGCACCAAATTTACGTGCGCGAGGCGCGCAGGATGCTCGGCGAGTTTGTCATGACCGAACGCTGTTTACGCGGCCTGGATCCCACTCCTAATCCCGTCGGCATGGGCTCGTACAACATGGACAGCCACCACGTGCAGCGCTACGTGGCCAGGGACGCGGATGGGCGAGCGTACGTGCTGAACGAGGGTGACATCCAAGTGTCTCCGGGCCGCTCCTACCCCATCGCGCGCGACTCAATTCTTCCACGGCAAGGCGAGTGCGTGAACCTCGTCGTACCCGTCGCTGTGTCGGCGTCGCACATCGCCTACGGCTCGATCCGAATGGAGCCGGTGTTCATGATCCTGGGCCAGTCCGCGGCGACGCTGGCGGCCCTTGCGGTGGAAGGGAACTCTGCAGTACAGGATGTCCCGTGGGCGGACCTGCGAGATCGCCTCGAGGAAGACGGCCAAGTGCTCGAGTAGCCCGTGTCAACTCGTACCGCTACGGAGTCGCACACCCTGCTGTTGTTCATTGACAGAGTGTGCGACTCCGTATCGACTTGGCGGTGCACTTGGGCCGAGGAAGGTTGGTATGGTTGGCCCCATGGATCAAGTCCCCGTGGAGCAAGATAGCGGCCGTACCTTGACCGGCTGGCGTGCGCGTGGGCACGAAATCATCTTCGAATCGGACACACCGGCGGGAAAGGCCTTCGACGTCGCGCTGATCGCGATCATCGTACTAAGCATTGCCGTGGTGATGCTCGAGAGCATCCAGAGCTTTCGGGGCACTCACGGCTTCTCACTGCGCGTTGCGGAGTGGGTGTTCACGGTCCTCTTTACGGTCGAGTACATTTTCCGCCTCCTGTGCGTGCGGCGACCCGCTCGGTACGCGCGCAGCTTCTTCGGCGTCATCGATGCCTTGGCCGTGCTCCCGACCTATGCCAGCGTATTGTTCCCGGGAGTCCAAGCTCTCCTCGTGATTCGCACCCTGCGCATCTTGCGCGTGTTTAGGGTCCTGAAGCTGGCCAACTACGTCAGCGAATCGGAGATCCTGATGCGCGCTCTTCTGGCGAGTCGGCGCAAGGTTTCGATCTTCATGTTCGTCGTGATGATGTTGGTGATCATCTTCGGCTCCTTGATGTACCTGATCGAGGGTCCCGAACACGGCTTCTCGAGTATTCCCCGCGGGATCTACTGGGCTGTCGTGACGATGACGACCGTGGGTTACGGGGATATCTCTCCCCAGTCGAGCCTCGGACAAGCGGTGGCCGCGTTCATCATGATCCTGGGCTACGGAATCATCGCCGTTCCAACGGGCATCGTCACCGCCCAGCTAACCACCTCGCGTGAAGCTGGGGTCTCGGGACAAGCCTGTTCGAACTGCGGTTCTGGAGGGCACCGGTTCGATGCCGTCTACTGCCGCATGTGCGCCACAAAGCTTTGAGCGCGAAGATCCGTTGCCGATAGAAACTCCAGATCGGAAGCGTGGCCGCAGAAACTGCGCCGCTCGCTCGATGAGCAACAACTGGGTGTGCGACTCCGTAGCGTCTCTCCGTAGCGTTTTAGTTCGGTGACCACCAGCGGTCGAGTGCGTCGCGCAGTGCCAGGACACGATCCGGCTGCTCCGCGGCCAGATTGTATTCTTCGGCGGGGTCACGGAGCACGTCATAGAGTTCCATGGGGGCTTCGCCAGTCGCCGGCACAATCAGCTTCCATTGACCGCTAACCATCCAACGGAACAGCAAGCTACGGCTGGGGTCGTCGATGTCGGCAACGTCATGCGCGAAGATCTCGCCGAACACTGCCTGCCGGAAGACTGTCTTCCGTTCGGTTGCCTTGGATTCCGCCAGCTCTACGAGATCGAGTCCGGGCAGCGCTAGCGCCGAATCCACGCCGCACGCGCGCAGCACCGTTGGCGCGAAGTCGATCGTGCTGGCGAGTTGCTCGCGCGTTCCCGGAGTTACATGACCTGGCCAAGAGATCATGATGGGCGTACGCACTCCGCCTTCGTTGGGCGAGCGTTTACTGCGCGGCGCGTAGCCCCGGCTGTCGGTGCGTTGGATCCAGCCGTTGTCGGACGCGAACAATACAATCGTATTCTCGCGCAGACCACGTTCCTCCAGGTCATCGAGCAGCTGGCCGCAGGTCTCATCAAACCACTCGCACATCGCAAAATAGCGCGCGACGTGCAGGCTACGGCCTGGCGTTCGGTAGCGTGCGAGCAGTCGTTCGGGTGGGTTGTGCGGCGTGTGGGGGAGCAGCGGCGCGTACCAGAGCAAGAACGGGTCATCGCCACAGTCGGCCACAAAGTCGAAGATCGGTTGCATCGTCTCACGGCCGATCTCTAAACCCACGTCGCCATGGCGACCGCCGCGTTCGGGTTCGCCGTGTGTCATGCCTTCGGTGAAGCCGCCGCATTGGCAATTGCCTTCCCACCACTTGCCGGTTTGCAGACTTCGGTATCCCTGTAGAGCAAGCACTCTCGGCAAGGTGGGCACCGCCGCGATATGCTTCAGCATGCGGTCACGCTGCACTCCGCGTGGCGGATCGTTGCCGGTAATCAAGTGCTGATGCGGATAGAGCCCTGTGATCATCGTGGCGAGGCTTGGTCGGCATAGACTCGAGGGCACGTAGCCGCGTTCGAACACGGCGCTGTCGGCGGCGAGCTGATCAAGGTGAGGCGTGTTGATGTCTGGATGCCCCATGAAACCGAAGTCACCCCAGGCCTGGTCATCGGCGATGATCATCACGATGTTCGGTGCGCGCGTCGGCGCCGGCGCTGTTTGGCATCCAGCCAGCACGGTGAGTACTGCGGCGAGTGTGATAAGGCGGATCTTCATGGGTACAATTGAACTGGGATGCGCCGCGCATCGTCAACGGTTGCTGCATTTCTCGACACGGAGTCGGGGCCGCGCACTTGACCCTGCCGCCCTTGGGTGACCCCACTTTAGTGGGATTGAGAGTGAACCGTGCCTGTGTCGTTTGCGATCTAGCCCCCTTGCTTTCCGTCAAGGGAGCAACCCGGTGGAGGTGCACTTTGGGTGCTCTTCATGAACAGCGATAGCACGGTCAAGTCGGACGTCAAGGTCAGTTCGAGCCAGTGAGGCTGCGGTGGTCCTTTGCTCGACAAGGACTCCTTTGGGCGCGGGATTGCTCTATTCGATGACTTGGGCGGAGACGAACGGCCGGAGCTCGCAGTTGGAGCGCCCTATGGATGCTCTCCTTGGACGCGGTTTTGCCCGCAGCTTTCCTGGTGTATGAATCCGGCGTGGATCCGCCGGGCAGTCTTGTGCACTTGTCGGGATTGCCGTCCCTGGGTACGACGTTGTCACTCGGTCTCGACAATCCCCTCGAGTCCCAGGGATCGGAGGCGCTCAGCTTCCTATTCCTTTCCCTTGGCCGCGACCCCTGCTTTTCCCGCTGGAACACAGCTGCCTGGTTTCGGCATGGCAGGTCAGAGTTTACCGGGTGAACTCTTGATCGACATCTCAACCAAAGCGCTATTCGACTCCATTGATGGCGCAACTTGGACCGGACCTGGCCAACCGGCCGCCGTCCAAATCGCCGTGCCAACGGACGTGTCGTTGCTGGGGATGCTCGTGTTTAGCCAGGGCCTGCTGCTCGATCCTGCCGCGACTTTCGGTATTCGACTCGGATTGAGCGACGCAGCGGCCTTAAGTATCGGTCCCTGATCTCTCCTGCTCGCCGCACTGGATGACCCGGGTGACCTGGCGAAGGGTCACATACGCTTTTGGAATCGCATTCAACTGAGCGCGTGGATGACCCTAGCAGCCCGTTGAAAAACAGCAACTCCTCGCTCGGCCCCCACAAATCGCCTGGCTGCGTTGTCGGAACCACCCGTGTAGGTACAGCTACGCGGAGAACCCGACGCCTTGCCAGGCAATTTGTGGAGACCAACCGAGAAGCTGCTGTTTTTCAACGGACTGCTAGGCAATGCTCCGTGGCGGCCCCTGCTGCCGAGTGTCCGCTCGAACTCGTCATCGAGCTCAGGCCTGACAGAGTGTGAAGGAATCGATCTCAGACTCTCCCAGACGTTCCTGGCAAGACCGCTGACGCGGCTGCAACCCACAGACCGCTCAACTATCCACAGTCCGTGAGAGCGGCGCTCCGGTTCAGGCCGGTCCGCGCTGTAGCCCGAGTACATGCCGTAGCCACTGCCCGATGTCGTGCAGCTCCTCGGGGCAGACCGAGTGCTCCATTGGATACTCGTGCCAATCGACTTCGTGTCCGAGCCCCTGCAGGCGATCCCGGGCCGCGACCCCCTGCTCGAGCGGCACCATTGGATCGAGGACGCCGTGCCCTTGGAAGATCGGGACTTCGAAGTTGGCCGGATGGCGTTCTTCGTCCAGGTTGCCGTCGAAACTGATGTAGGCGGAAAGGGCCATCACACCTGCCAACCGCTCGGGGTGGCGTAAGCCCAGGTGGAGAGCGATGGCGCCACCTTGGGAAAACCCGGCCAGGATCGTGCGCTTGGATTCGATGCCACGGGTGCGCTCGCGTACCAAGAGGGCGGATACGCGTTCCGCGGAAAGGCGCACTCCGTCCTCGTCCACGCGTCGCTGTAGCTCCAGCCCCAGGATGTCGTACCACGCTGGCATGACGGCGCCGCCGTTGACGGTGACGGGTATCGACGGGGCATGGGGGAAGACGAAGCGCACGCCGGGAAGGTCGCCTAGCATGGGCACGACGGGTTCAAAGTCATGGCCGTCGGCACCGAGTCCGTGTAGCCAGACAACCGTCGCGGTGGCCGGTTCGTCCGGCTCGACTTCGACACAGCGGAGGAGTTCGTCGCTCATGGGCGCATTGAACACTTTCGCACCGAGAAAGCCGAGGACCCTGTCGATGCGCAGAGACATGGTTTACGACTCATTATCAACAACTCCGTATCAATTCGCACGCCGAGACTTGCCTGAGTTTCGACGACCGTCGCGACCGGCGAGGACTGCGGGCTCCGCGCGATCGAGGGCGCGTCCATCTAGGGAATCCCGAGACTCAGGGCTCTTGGTTAACTCGAGCAGGACCAAGCCGTCGCGCATTCTTCAGATAGCTGGGATGCATGAAGCAGTATCCTGGGCCGGATGAAGATCTGGATGTCCACCATTGTGCTCGTCCTGCTTGGGTTCACCCCCATCGACCCCGCCCAGGCTGAAGAGAAGCCGCTGTCGGTGAAGGAGAAGAAGGCCCTAGTCGCGGAGGCTCTCGAGCTGGGTTCCCGGGCGATGGGCGAGCAGCGCGCGCGGCAGCTCGAGATTTTTGGGCGCTTCGGAGGAGAGGACGCGTTGACGTCCCGAGAGGACAAGAAGTGGCGCAGCTACCTACTGGAAGTGTGGGTAAATCTGCCGGGCTTGCCCGAGACGAAGGGGGATAACTTTTCTTGGGAGGACGAACGCAAGGGGCGCTACATCGTCGGGGGCAAGAGTAAGAAGC
>JBLHLB010000262.1:0-5959 GCA_047618505.1 Planctomycetota bacterium | reverse complement strand
TTCCAACTGGGTGGACCGAATCTGATTCGTACCCCAGGGGGAAATTGGGTTGCGGCGGGGCGCGTGCTGCAGGGGGAGGAGCAACGTACGGCGGTCTTCTTCATCGATCCCGAGACGGGGAGGAGTGGCGGGATGATCTTCTTGCCGAGTGGGGGAGACACGAGCTATCCGGGATTGGCCTGGTGGGATGGGGAGTTGTTGGTGAGCTACTACTCCAGCCACTCTCCCGAGGGCAGAGAGCTTTCTGCCGACGCGAACAAGAGTCGCATTTACCTGGCCCGTGTTAGAGTCGCGGAATAGCTGCCCGGCAGCCCCAAGTCCGCGTCCTTTCGTTCGACGGGGGCAACTCACGATCAAAGAGCTATGACCCTACTGGCCGAACGACATATCGATCGCCTGGGCGCGCAATACGGGCGCCTCGCAAGGTACGCCGCGCTCCCGGAGGAGCGACTCATTCGGGTGCATCCGAAGAGTTCCAACTGGTCGCCCGCACAACATCTTTTTCATGTGCTCTTGGCCAACGAGATGAGCCTGAAGAACGCGGAATCGTTGGTAGCGCGCAAGGGCATGTTGATTCGACCCTTTGGGTCCCTGTCTCCCGGTGCCGAGGCGATCATCGCCCGGGGTCGGATTCCGCGTGGAGCAGCGGAGTCACCGCGTTTCGTGCGTCCACGGGATCAGGTGGACTTGAGTTTTGTACGCGACCTGGTGAAGTCAACTCTGGCACAGATCAAGGCCCTTGACGCAGGGGCTGTTGAAGACGCGCCGGATTGCGTTCCCCACCAAATCCTGGGGGATCTTTCGGCAGCCCAATGGCTGCGCTTTGCTCGCATGCATACGGCACACCACCTGGTCATCGTGCGCGAGCTACTCGCCGCATAGTCTCTTGGGAAATAGCTGTTCTTGAGCAGGTCCCCTGGGGAAAACGCCCCGCACCCAAGCATTGCTTTGGTGCGGGGCGTTTGCCTACGTGCTGGGTCGGTGTTGGGTCTCTACCCGATGCGAACCAGCACCAGGACCCAGTCCTCGGGGGAACCGGTACCGGGGCGCGGCGACTCCGGGAGGCTCAGGTTGAGGGGGTCGTTCACCGAGGAGAGCCACAGGTGAACACGGTCCATGTGATAGCCGTTTGAGCGACCGGAGATGCCGATGTTGTGTGCTCCGGCTCCAAAGAAGAACTCCGCTTGATCTCCGGTTGACTCAAAGTCAGAGGCCCAGTTCCAGCGACCGACAGTGGCCGTGCCGTTGTTGGAGTAGACCTTCTTGAAGTTACCGCCGTCCGTGTTTACCCAGCAGTCGTTGTCCTTGTCCGGCTCGGGGTCGTCGTGGTAGTTGTGGATACTCAGCATGTAGGTTCCCGGCGTCGTGATGTTGAATTTGTAACGCGTGAAACCTGAACCCGGCGTGTTGTACATGTCGGGGCCGCTCCAGCGGTAGTAACCACTACCGGTGTACCCACTGACGTTGGTCTCGAGTACCCAGGAGGGTACGACCGCAACGGACTCGACCTGCATGACGACCAGGCCATTCTGCTCCTGGAATACCGAGCCACCCATAGAATCAGGCGGGGGCTGCACCGAGATCACCGAGCCGCCGGTGAAAACCGTGGCCGAGCCCTCGAAGAAGCCCGTGCGCGGGTTGTACCAAAGGGCAGCGAACGTGCCGCCGTTCGTTTCTGTGAGGTCTATCTGCCCGGGGGTTGTCGTGTCCGGATAGTAGAGCGCGTAGAGCTGTCCCGGGATGCGTAGGACTTCCGCGCCGCCCTTGACGGTGGATTCGCCGGTCAGGAGTTCGTCCGCGGGCTCCATTTGCCAAAAGGGCATGAGCCCCATTAGCTTGCGCGCATGCTGCACGTAGCCCCACATGTCGTCACGGGTGCGGAAGTCCTCAAGGCGCACGTAGCCGCCTTCCGGTAGGGCGTGGACGCCCATGTAGAATTCGAGGCCTCCACCAGAGAACAGGGAGTCCCAAAGGACCTCTTCTCTAATGTCGTCCGCGCTGGTTTGGGACAGTCCTTCATTGACCGGCCACTGCACTGCGCTGTCCACGGCCCATTTGTGTCCCGCGTTGGCCGAGTCGTCGCGCCAGCGCTCGATGACGGTGCCGGTGTCATCTCGGAAGTGGAAGAGTGAGGCGGAAGAGATCAGGGGGCTGCCCAGGGAGGCTGAGTACTCCGGGTAATCTCCGTTCGCCCCGAGTAGCTGGGATTGAAACGTGACGCCGTGATCGTGGGGGTCCTGGGATTGAATGAATTCCGCGAAGTCCGCGAGGTCCAGCGTCGAATAGGTGTTGTCCTGGCACAGGTTCCACTCCAGGGCCAAGAGGTGTCCGAAGCGGGCGACCATCTCGCGGTAGAACAGCGTGCGATTCGTTCCCAGGGTGCCATTGTCCAGGAGCGTGCGATTTTCCACCTGCCCCTCGCCCAGACCGAGCTCGACCATCAGGCCCTTAGACATGGCGTGCTCGAAGACCTGGCCCCATTGGCTTAGCTTCGAGAGGTCGAAGTGCTGCAGGTCGAAGTCGCTTCCGCTGGCGCCGATGTAGGGGTAGGTGTCGCGTCCATCGCCGCCGAGGTTGTTGACCAGGATGAAGATCGAGTTGATGCCACCGTTCGACAGGTAGTTCAGGGCTCCGATGATCCCACGCGAGTCATAGCCGAGGTTGCTGGTGAAGAGGGGGTCACCAGAATTCCAGTCCGCTACGTGGGACGGGTACTCGTGCAGATTCGAGGGGAGTCCAGAGGTGTCCGCTCCCCCAGGCTGATTGACCGTGTTGTCGAAGCCCCTATACCCGAAGAAATTCTCGGGCCCACTTACGCCGGTCTTCAGGAAGTAAGGCCCATCGCGGAACTTGCGATAGTGTTCGCCCGTGTGCTCGAGCAACCCCCACTTATAGAAGCCTTCTGCATTCGCATCCCGCGGAGCGATAAAGACGGATCCAAGGGAGCCGTCAAAGGCAGTGGGAGTTCCACTGGACGACACTGTGTCGACGGCCAGGTCAGTTCCCTGGCGGAACGAAACGAGCCAATACCATGTGCCCGCTTCGTCAGGCGAGAATCGGAAGGACCACTTGTCCCCGCTCGAACCTCCTTGACCGTCACCGTCGAAGAAGCCGGGTAGGAGGTGCACTTGGCCAGAAGGACTGAGGAGACCGGCAGTCAGGCGATAGTCGAGGAAGGGGTTCGGGGCATCATCCAGCTCCGAGTGCGTCGGCCCCGCGTAAGTGACCGTGAGGGGTCTCCAGACTTCGAGGGAGCCCTGGGTCAGCGCGGTACCCGGATCACCGGGCGTTGCTTGGGCAACGGCGTCCGCCATTGGAAACCCAATCCCCGGAAGAGTATTCGCGGATGTCCCTGAGGACTGGGCACTGGACGCACCTGCGCAGACAAGGCACAGGATGGGCAAGAGGCGGCGACTGAGGAGCATGGATGTTTCCAGGACCGGGCTGTTGAGATTCATGGAGCGAGATCGGTGGCACGTGCCATCCGATAATGCCGCAAGGAGCATTTCGGTGCGAAAAGGGAAACGGGTGGGAGCGCATCTGTCCAGACCTAGCGGGCGATTGGAGAGCCGACTTATGGAGAGATGCTCCCTGGGGGCGTAGGGCGGCTCTGGTTAGGAGATTTTCATCTCCGTGGGGGAGTCGATGGGAATCCCAGTTCGCCCGATTGACTGGCAAGGATGAACCCTCGCGAAGACCGAAGATCCGGAACTCCGCCACCTCGTTCCGCAGTGCCTCCCTCGCTCAGATACGATCGCAACGCAAGCAGCACGAGGACTCGAATGGAAGAAAATGTCGCCACTGCCCGCACTGGCAAGGATCAGTTCGACGCCAGGCAAGCGTAGTTTGAAGGCGCAGTAAGCGAGCGCCGTGGGCACGTAACTCGAGGTTCTACAGTTGAAGCGCCCCCCGACGTCGTCGCCGTGATTGGCGTTCCATGCGCGATCTGAGAATCGCTTTGCACGTCCGGTTCGCAAGGGGGGATGGGGGTCGAGCACGCTGCTCTCGTGTTCGCTGGCCTATCGGTTCCATGCTTCCAACGGCGACCCAATCAAAAGGAGCCTGGAGGATTCTGAGCAGGTGGCCATTTCATGGCACACAGGCCTAGGCGATCACTGTTCGGATGTCGCCGGAGCTGAACAATGTTCCCGGTGGCAGTCACAACTAAGAGAGTTCGCGGCGGTGGTGTGCTCAATGCTTCGGTCGTCGAGCGCATGCAACGGGGGTCTTCTGCCAAAAGAGCTGGCCGAGACTGATTACAGATTGCGTACCGGTACAACCGATCTCTACATCGTCCCCCGACATCCCTACTTTCATGCTTATCACCCGTACATTGGCCCGCTCGCTGCCCCGGCCGGTCACTCACCGAAGCGGCTTCTCTGTTCTTGAGGTCGCCTTTGCTATGATCATTCTTGCGGTAGCGATCGGAGGACTGGTTGCTGCGTCCGCCTCCAGCTATCAGCTGTCTCGATCGAACCAAGCCAGGTCTGCGGCACACGAAGCTGCCCGTCAGGTTGTTGAACAGCTGCGTAGTGCGGATGCCACCCAGGTGTATGCGCTCTACAACGAAGACCCCGCCGATGACCCCGCAGGAGCCGGTACGGCCCCCGGCCCGGGCTTCTCTGTGGACTCCCTGAACGTCCTGGGCGATGACGACGACGGGCTGGTGGGACGCATCTTTTTTCCCGTTGATGAGGGATCTGTCCTACGCGAAAGCGTGGCTTACTCGCCCCTAGACATGCCGAGAGATCTCAACTTGGATGGGGTCATCGACGGCAACGATCGTTCCGGTGACTACGTGCTCCTTCCCGTTGGAGTGGAGCTGGACTGGCGCGGCGGAAAGACCACTGGGCACTATGAAGTGCACATCTTGCTCATGGCGATTCGCTAATGAAGGCTCAACTTCTCAGTCGCATAGTTCGCCACCGAGCGGGCTTTACTCTTATCGAGAGCGTAATCGGCGCGACGCTGATGAGTGGCGTTCTGCTCATGATCGGCTTGGCCCTTGATACAACCTTCTCCGCCTATCGTATGGCGGAGTCCGAGTCGCAGGCTGATCAGGCGGCTCACCGGGCTCTCGAAGATATTCTGCGAAACATCTCTGACGCCGGAGCAGGGACCTTAGGGGATCCGACTGGCGCCTTTGGGTCTTCCGATCTTTCCTTTCGACGGGCTGCGCTCTATGACGCCGCTGGTGAAGCCATCGGGTGGGGCAGCGAGTCACAAATCGGTTGGCAATTGGAGCCCGGCGAGCTGAATGACGGCATTGACAACGATGGCGACGGCTTGATCGACGAGGGCGAGATCTTCTGGCTGCTCGACGTCGGGGAGCCCACCCAACGCCGTGTGGTGAAGGTCAAGTCTGTGGCGGAGTATCTCGGTGGCGAAGAGCCCAATCTCGCCGACGACAACGATAACGGTCTCATCGATGAGGCTGGTTTAGATTTTCAGTGGGACGGTGCGGTACTCACAGTGCGGTTGACTCTCTTGGCTGTGGGGCCAAAGGGAATGCAACTCACTCGCACCGTTCAATCATCAACGAGGTTGCGTAACTAAATGAAACCGGGGAAGTTCCACATCGATAAGTCACTCACGCAGTGGTCGGACACCCAGGGTGCGGCTACCGTTACGGCGCTCTTAGCCGTTGTTGCCCTATTGGGCGTGTCCGGAGCATTCTTGGCAACGAGTCTGCGTTCCCAATTGGAACGCGAGGGCTTCGTTGACGAGTACGCGGCGATTCAAGTCGCGGATGCCGGCGTCTCGCTCGCCATGGCCAATCTGACCATGGGGAATATGGCTGACATTGGATCCGACGGCAATCCCTGGAACTTCGGTTCGGGGGATTGCCAAACGCAGATCGTAGACAACGCGGATGGGACCTTCACGATCGTGTCTCGATCGGAAGTCTCAGGCGCCCAAGCCGCCATTGAGGCCGTCGTGGCCTTCTCCAGCGAGAGCG